>CAYVPU010000115.1:0-10401 GCA_964453885.1 uncultured Anaerolineae bacterium
GCTTTAGTGGCGGCGACATCAATTTCGCAGGTTTCAGAATCCATAATCACCACACCATAGTCATCACGGGCACTCTGGACTGATACCAGGCCATGCATTACGTCTCGCCGCACCGCCTCCGGATCGCGCAAGAATGAGTCGCCGTAGCCGCCACCGCCGGCCATCAAGCAGGTCACAGAGTCTCCATAGCCCAGTTCAGCAGTTCCAATGGCCTGCCCCAGTTCATATTGCTCTCCGCTGGCTGGCCTAACGATCCAGCGACCAACCTGACCTGGCTTTCCACCAAAGATACCCTGAGGGGGAATCTCTGTCTTTTGCGAAGTCCAACTAGAGCGCACATCGTGGGCCAGTGACTTCCAGGTGTAGATGCTCCCCATCCCACCCCGGTATTGGCCCGGCCCGCCGGAATCGGGGCGCAGCGCCCGCTCCAGAACCAACACTGGCGCTCCGATCTCGGTGACCTCCACCGGTGCATTGGCCACGTTGGTTACGTGGCAGGCCATGGCGCTAATCCCATCTTTGTCGAGTCGCGCTCCCAGGCCCCCATGGCTGCAGCAATCGCTCCACCCTCGGCGATGTTCCACGTCACCGCCTCGACCGTGAGTTTCCAGATTGATGCCGGTGCCATTGTTGTAGATGCAGCCACAGGAATCGGCCATTACTCGCTCTGGGACAGCGCGCGCCAGCGCCCCCATGATCAGGTCCACCAGGCTATGGCAGACGACCATACGCTGGTAGCAGGCCGCCGGCAAGCGGCAATTCACCAGGCTCCCTTCAGGTGCGCGGATGGTGATGGGCCGCTGGCAGCCGTCGTTGCTGGGAATAGTCGAATCGGTCAGGCAGCGCAGGGCATAGAGAGTCGCCGAGTAAGTGGCTGACCAGGGAGCGTTGATCGGGCCCTTGATCTGGGGATCTGTGCCGGCGTAATCCAGCAGCACGTCGCTCCCCCGCACCTCGATGGCGACCTTGAGCCGGTACGGGCCGCCGGCCGTACCATCTTCCAGGATCAATTCCTCGTGCTCGTAGCGACCATCAGGAATGGCTGCCAGTTCAACTCGAGTCCGTCGCTCCGAGTAGTCCATAAGCTCTTCTGCACAGGCGACTAGCAGCTCGAGGCCGTATTTTTCGGCCAGACGGCCCATAGCGCGGACCCCCGTGGCACAGGCCGATACCTGGGCCAAGAGATCGCCCCGCATATTGTAAGGCTGGCGGGAGTTATTGAGGATCAAGGTCAGCAGTTGCTCATCTAGTTGCCCAGCTTTATAGAGCTTTACCGGCTGCAGGCGCAACCCTTCCTGCCAGATTTCCTGATTCCAGCCGCCATTACCGGGCCACATCCCGCCCACGTCGCTGTGATGAACCATCATAATGGCAAAGCCCAACAACTCGTCGTTCCAAAAAACCGGCTGAATGGAGATGAGGTCGTTCGTGTGATGCGACCCTCTCGAGCCACCTCCGGCGTACGGGTCATTGGTTAGAATCACATCTCCTGGCACCAGGCTATCGGCAGGGAAGTAGTGGGCTAAGACAGTCTCCAGCACCGGCGTCAGGCAATTGAGGTGGATGGGGACGTTGGCCCCCTCGGCGATGAGACGGCCCCGCTGATCAAAGAGTGACGACGAACAGTCCTTACCCTCCTTCAATATCGGCGAGTAGCCGGTGTGAGTGACGGTGGCCGTCATCTGCTCTGCCACCGACGCGAAAGCGTGGCGCATCACTTCCAGTGTGATCGGACTGACCTTCATTGGCCCCTCCCCTCACCTTCTGCCAGGGTGATAATGAGATTGCCGTATGTGTCTACGCTGGCGCTCTGACGCGGGCAGAGAAGAGTGGTCGAGCCAATCTGTTCCACGACCGCCGGCCCGTCAATCTGGCACCCCGGTTTCAGCCAACGGCGCTCGTAGACGGGACAGAGAAGACGTCCATTCTGAAAAAAGACATCGCGTCGTCCCTTGAACGCATTAGCGTCACTGTTCCAACCCCCGACCAATTCCGGCTTTGAACTGATTCCGACTGCACTCACCCGGTAGTTCACCACTTCTACCGGATCGCCTTCCATAGCGTGGCCGTGGGTGCGACGATGCACAGCGTGAAAAGCGAGGCCGATGCGTTGTAAAGCTTTGGCGGTTGCCAATTGGCCATCCACGGGGACGTTCAACTCGTGAGCCTGCCCAAAGTAGCGCAAGTCGCACGATCGAGAGATGTGTTGGCAATCCACTGGGATGCTTTCACGGCTCAACCGGTTCCGGGCCTGAGCCTCCAACTCCTGGAACGTCGCTTCGGACATGGCAGGGTCCACATCGTCAATACATTGGATGCGGGTGGCAACATAGTCATAACGCATGTCGGCCACCACCAAACCCAGAGCTGAGGTGTTGCCCGGGAAGCGAGGCACGATGACCACCGGGATTTCCAGTTCCTCTGCCAACCGCGTGGCATGTAGAGGCCCCGCTCCGCCAAAGGCAATCAAAGCAAAGTCGCGTGGGTCGTAGCCGCGTTCGACGGACACCAACTTGATGGCCCGGATCATCGTGGCATTGGCCACTTGCAAAATGCCCCAGGCAGCCTCCAAGGTCGTCATCCCCAGCGGTCGCCCAATGCGATCGTCAACCGCACGCCAGGCAGCCTCGACATCGAGGTGCACCTCACCACCCAGAAAGTAATCGGGGTTGAGGCGGTCTGTGATCAGATTGGCATCAGTGACGGTGGGTTCCGTCCCATCCAGGCCATAGCAAACCGGCCCGGGGTCAGCCCCAGCGCTTCGCGGTCCCACCCGCAGGCCACCACCACTGTCAATCCAGGCAATGCTCCCCCCACCAGCTCCCACTATGCTTAGATCAATCGTCGAGATTTGAACCGGGTAGCCCTCTACATTGCTCTCGGCGGTGAACTTGGGCTCGCCGTCCTCGATGAGAGCCACGTCGCAACTGGTGCCCCCCATATCAAGCGTGATGGCGTTAGGGTAGCCAACGAGGCGAGCCACGTAGGCGCCGGCGATCGCACCCGCGATGGGTCCCGAGTTGGTCACGTTCACCGGGCATTGGCGAGCCACGCGAAAGGTTGCTTTACCGCCATTGGCCTGCATGGTGTACAGCCGGCTGCGCAACCCTCGCTGGCTCGCCTGTATCTCAAAATCATCCAGGTGCTCCACCATGTGGGGGGTCACGTAGGCGTTAAGCACAGTGGTGGACGTCCGTTCATACTCGCGGAAGACCGGGTTGACCTCGCACGAGAGTGAGACCGAGGCTTCCGGGTACTCTTGAGTGATGATGGCCTCAATCCGCTGTTCGTGGGTGGGGTTGATATAACTGTGAAGCAGGCAAACGGCGATAGACTTGACACCCCGAGCTTTGAGGGTGCGCACCACCTCCTGGCAATCCTCCTCGTCCAGTGGCTCTAGGACCCGGCCCTGAAAGTTTACTCGCTCAGCCACTTCCAACCGTAGGTGGCGGGGCACCAGGGGAGGCAGTCGCCTCATGTGAATATCATAGATGTTACCGGTGCGGTAGGCACGCCCAATTTCCAACACATCACGGAAGCCTTTGGTGGTAACCAGGCCAGTTTTGACCGTCTGGTGCTGGACGAGCATATTAGTGATGAGCGTAGTGCCATAGATCAATTCATCCAGATGTGCAATGCCGACGCCAGAGATGGCCAGCACCCGGTATATGCCTCGCAGGATGCCCCGCAGCGGATCAGTTGGCGTGGTCAGAACCTTGGCTGTCCAGGTCTGGCCACTTTCTCGATCTATCAAAATCAAGTCGGTGTGGGTACCCCCGGTGTCAATGCCAAGGCTATAGCCCATATAAGCCACCTCCCTCGCTACGGCGGGACAAGACCCTTAGAACAGCAACCACGCGTGGGTGCGGCAACCCACTGTGAGAGACGAAGGAGGTTGCTCTTCCATGAAAGTAGACGAGTGTCCAACCCAAGCCCGCCTCATCACCTCCTTTCAAAGACCGAATTCTCTTGGAAGGCAAAAGTCATGAGACGCAACGACGAATCTGGAATAAAACGAATGGCCGGGTGGGAGACTCGTTTGCTTCGCCATGCGCTGTAGCGCTGTGGAAGAAAGAAACAGGCTTTCCGAGAAAGCTCAAGCCATGTGCCAGGGACCCTTGGTCGCTACTGTCAACAGGTTAACACGCTGCTGTTTCAAAAACTGTTTCATTTCTACTGTGCTGCAACCGCGCCAGTGCGGCGTTGGTCCTGGTCAGCTCCCGTCGGGCCCCCAGTTCGGCAAAGATAGCGGCGGCGCGCTGGAGTTGAGCCTGCGCGTGAGGCAAGTCACCCCGGTCGGCCAACAGCCGGGCATAACTGCGCAAGGTCCAGGCGGTCTCAAAGCGATCTCGCAAACTTTCAAACAAGCGAAGGCTCTCGATCAAGTGAACCTCGGCCTGGAACGGCTGCCGCTGCTGGGCCAAGATCTCGCCCAATAGTTGGTGTCCCACTGCCACCAGAAAGCAAACGCCAGTTCGCTGCGCAGCCTCAATAGCCTGCTCGACCGCAGACTGGGCCTCGTCCAGGCGTCCCCTGGCCCGAGCGGCCTGTGCCAGGTGATACTGTGCTCGAATCCAGACTAGCGTGGCGTTGAGGCACCGCCCAATGGATAGTGCTTCTTGAATATAGTTCTCAGCCTCATCGATCCTCTGTTGGTCGATCCTGACGTAAGCCAACGATAGGCAGTAGTCGGCAACCCCATGCACGTCTCCGACCTGGCGAGAGATGGACAGGGCCTGCTCATAGCAGGAGGTGACTTGCTCAAGATCACCACGATTGTAGGCTACGTTTCCATGAAGGCCAAGGGATGCAGCCTCACCCGCTATGTGGCCGATCCTGCGGCAGAGGTCAAGGCTCTGCTGAGCATAGTCGCCGGCCTGAAGATAGTTTCCCCGGCGGCGAGCCACTTTCCCCAGCCCCATGAGCACTCGGGCCGTGGCCGGTCGCCTGTCTTGCCACTGCGCAATCTCGAGCGCTTGCTGATAGTGGCTTACGGCTACCTCGTAGTTACCCAGGTGGAAATAGCTGTCAGCCATGATCCCATATACGGCAACTCGCTCTGCCGCCATCTGGCTCACCAACGATATCCCCTCATCATTGTCATCATCGCTCCCAATAAGAGCCGTCGCCTGTTTGCAAAAGGCCAACGCCTGGTGACTTTGTCCCCGGTCCAGGTACACCCTTGCCCTGCCACGGGCGATCATGGCCGCCTCGAGTCTGCTCGCTGCATCCTTCGGCTCCGACAGGTGAGTCCCGACGGCTCTGAGATACTTGAGCGCTCGATCGTACTCGCCCTTTCGAGCGTAGGCAATGGCCAGTTGGAAGCATATGCTTCGGTGATTGGGTTTGGACAAGTCGAAGACAGGCAAAGCCTCTTTGTAAACGGCTATGGCGGCATCGTATTGGCCCAGGAATTCATGAGCTTGTCCCAATTGACGCTGGATTTCCAGTTGCTCCACCTCGGAAAGGAGGCCAGCACTCCGGGCGGCTATTTCCATGGCACGTTGGTAGTAGGCGATGGCCTCGCTGTTGGCGTATAGCCGGCGGGCACGGGCTGCCGCCTGCAACGAGTAGAGTAGAGCCTTACTATCGTTGCCGGCCTCTAAAAAGTGATGGGTCAGTACGCCGGCCAATTCGTCCCTGTCGCCGGCGGTGCTTTCCAAAGCCAGCCCTACCCGGTGGTGTAAGCGTCGCCGCCAATCAGGACGCAGAATCTGGTATACAACCTCTCTTACCAACCCATGACTAAAGTCATAAGTCCCGGGGCTGGCACCGGGGAGCTCTACGACCCACCTCCGGGATAACAATCGATCCATGACGTTCAGCAAGTCCCGTTCGTCGCCAGCATAGATTCGCTGGAGAATACTCGAGTTGAACCGGCGACCGATGACGGCAGCCATCGTCAATACACGGCGACTTTTATCGTCCAGGCGGCTCAGGCGGCGCTGTACGACATCACGCACGCTTGAAGGCACCATTGGTTTCTCCGATGAGACCCCTTGCCCCTCCTGATGTGCCTTCAGCATCTCCACAAGGAAGAATGGATTACCCCCGGTCTCTAGATAGAGCTGATGCCCCAGCTCTTTTGGCTCGCCCGGTGTCCCAAAAGTCCGCCGTATGAGCTCCAGAACCTCTGTCTCTGAGAGGCAGGCAAGAGGAATCGTGACGAGCCGACCGCTGCGATCGATCTCGCGCAACAGCCCGGTCAGACTCGGACGGTCGGCCAAGGTCTCTTGCCGCAGCGCACACAAGACGAGGACACGGCCCGACGCCTGGCGTCGGGCCAGGTAGTGGATCAAGTCGAAAGTAGGTTCATCAGCGACGTGAAAGTCATCCAGGAATAGAATAAGCGGTTCACGCTGGCTCAGGTGAGTAATGAACTGCGCAAGCCCTTCGAACAACCGATTGCGTTCTTGATCGGGAAACAGGGCAGGACCGGCCGGCAAAGGCTGCAAATAGCTATGAAGTTCGGGTAAAAGTTTGGCGACCTCCGCCAGCCAGAGATTGCTCAGACGCTTTACGTAGGTAAAGCCAGCGATGGAGAGATAGGCCCGCAGGGCATCAATCAAGGGTTGATAGGGTAGCCCTTGTTCCTGGGCATAGCAGTGGGCACGGAGGACGGTGAGGGGAAAACCAGATAGATGATGCAGAAACTCCTCTACGAGACGAGTTTTGCCAACACCTGCCTCGCCGCTGATGACAGCCAAGCAGCCACCACCCTGCAAGGCTGATTCCAAGGCCGCGTAGAGTTTTGCCTTTTCTGGCTCACGGCCGACAAAGGGACCAGACAGCGCTACGGTTCTTGGGGCCAAAATCAGCCGGTAGCTTTGATCTTTTACTACTAGAGTGTCCTGACGAATGTCCAGGTGGAGCTTCTGGATCTCAGAGGAAGGTTCGAGGTCAAGTTGCTGGCGAAGCAGGCGGCGGAAACTGTGATACTGATTCAGGGCTGTGTCACGTCTGCCTAGTATATAATAGACCACCATCAGATCACGGTGCGTTGCTTCGTTTAGCGGATCAACAGCCAGGATGTGCTGATAATAAGAGATGGCTTGTTGATGGTCACCCTGACCAGCACTTTCCACAGCCAAGATGCGCAGGCCTTTGATATATTGCTGTCTTTGGCGATCACGCTCTAGAAATAGCCAATCAACAAAATCGGGGCATCCACGGGGACTTGAGCCATCAAGAAAGTCGCCCCTATAGAGTTGTATAGCATCATGCAGGTTTTCCAGGCCAGGAGAAGCGAAAGGTTGCGAACTTGATGGTGGATAGGAAGCCGCTGTTATGCGGTGAGGAGAGTACATATTCACAGAGTGCTCAAGGACATTTACATCAAGCCAGTGATCGCTGGCTCGATTAAAAAAGTACCGTCCCTCTTCATAACAGATGTAGGTGTCCGAGGGCGTCCCGGGAGGGTTGATAACCTTGCGAAGAGACCACAAGGCGCGCCGCAGGTTAAAGTTGGCACGTTCCTCGTCAGTTTCGCCCCATAACAGCCCGGCCAGTTTCTCTCGTGTGTATCCATGCGACGAACCGACAGCCAGGTAGGCCAACAGGCCCAAGGCTTTCTGACTTGGACAGTGAGTGACGGGCTTTTCATCTTGCAGAATCTGGGGAGGACCTAACAGGCACATCCGCAGGGTGGTCATCTTTTGCTCCTGTCCAACTCAAACAAGGCCATTTCACCCAAGTTGTCCTTGCCACCAAGCAAGAGTTTAACACACGAAAGGTGGGTTGTCAAACTCTGGAACAGAATGAGGGCCACCGATGGAGTCTTTGCCACGCCTGAAGCTGCTGGAGAGCCATTCTTGAGTCAAGCCTCCACTGACTTGTTGCGGAATCCCAGACGGCGGATTTCGCCAGCCAGATCATCTAGAGAGACGATCGTTCGTTCGCTGGCGTCGCGGCGCTTGACCTCGACGCCGTTCTGGGCCAGGCTGCGACGGCTCACGGTGACGCGCACCGGCACGCCGATGAGGTCTGCGTCATTGAACTTGACGCCGGCCCGTTCGTCCCGGTCATCGTAGAGCACCTCAAAGTCCTGCGCCAGCAGGTCGGTGTAGAGAGTTTCGGCGGTTTTCGTCGCTTCCTCCTCGGCATCTCGACCCAGGTTGATCAAGTGCACGTGGTAGGGCGCGATCTCGACCGGCCAGATGATGCCGTGCTCGTCGTGATGCTGCTCGACGACCACGGCCATGAGCCGCCCGGTGCCGATGCCGTAGGAGCCCATGACGATGGGGCGGGCCTGACCATCGGCGTCCAAGTAGGTGGCGCCCAGAGCCTCGCTGTAGCGGGTGCCCAGCTTGAACAGATGTCCCAGTTCGATACCCCGTGCTTCGGTCAGGGCCGCGCCACAGGTGGGACACGCGTCGCCAGCGCGGGCCAGGGCAAAGTCACCCTCAATCTCGGCCTGGAAATCGCGGGGATAGTTGACGTTGAGCAGGTGATAACCCTCCCGGTTGGCCCCAGCGACGAAATTGTTCCCCAGGTACACCGAGTCGTCGGCGATCACTCGCACGCCGGTCAGACCACGCGGCGAAGCGTAGCCGGGCACCGCGCCGATTGCCACGATCTCTGCGTCGGTGGCTGAGCCAAATTCCGCGCCGCCCAGCAGGTTGCGCAGCTTGGTCTCGTTTACGTCCAGGTCGCCCCTGATGACGGCGAAAATGAATTCACCGTCGGCGGTGACGTAAAAGACAGCCTTGAGGGTCTGGTGGGTGGGCACGCCGACAAAAGCAGCCACGTCGGCGATGGTCTTACAGCCAGGGGTGGCCATCTCTTCCGCGTCGCCCTCCGGTTGCCGCTCTACCTCCGGTTTGGCAAAAGTCGCCCGCTCGACGTTGGCCGCGTAGCCACAGGCAGGACAAAGGATGAGGGTGTCTTCGCCGTGCTCATTGAGGGCCATGAACTCTTGCGAGGCGGAACCACCCATCTGGCCCACGTCGGCCTGCACAGCCAGGGTTTCGACATTGCAACGACGGAATATATTGGCATAAACCTGGTACATCTTGAGGTATGCGGCGTCCAATCCTTGCCAGTCGGCGTCGAGTGAGTAGGCATCCTTCATGGTGAACTCGCGCACGCGGACCAGGCCGCCCCGGGGGCGGGGCTCGTCGCGGAATTTGGTCTGGATGTGAAAGACGAGGCGGGGCAGTTGCCGGTATGACCGGATCTCGTGGCGGGCCAAGTCGGCCACGACTTCTTCGTGGGTCACGGCCAAAACCAGATCGCGGCCGGTACGGTCGCGCAGACGACCCATGTTTGGCCCCATGCTCTGCCAGCGGCCGGTGGCCTGCCACAACTCGGCGGGGTGGACGACGGGCATCATCATGTCCTGGGCGCCGACAGCCTCCATTTCCTGGCGCATGATCGCTTCGATCTTGCGCAGAACACGCCAGCCCAGGGGTAGGTAGCTGTAGATGCCGGCCGCCAGGGGACGGATCATGCCGGCGCGCACCAGCAGTTGGTGGCTGGGCATTTCGGCATCGGCCGGGTTTTCGCGCAGCGTGTTGCCAAAGAGTTGGGACATTCTCATGGGAGCCTCCTTTTTGGGTGGTTAGGTGGTTGGGTGGTTAGGATAAAGAGAAAACCAGCTTTCCGGGAAGGTGATCTGGAAAGCTGGTTTGGCGGCGTGAGAACGAGACAAACAGACAGCCGAAACCGGCCTATCCAGGCCGTGGGGCCGGGGTAGGGGCGGGGCTGCCAGGGAAAACGTTCGCTTGGGTCATCGGATAGAGACGCATGATTTTACTCGAAAATATCGTCCACCGGGATTTCAAAGCCGGTCAGCAGATCGGATTGAACGGTCTGGCCGGGCTCGTATCGCTCCAGGAGGGCGTATCGGCCTCGACGCAGGCTGTAAATTTCGACGGTTCTGGCATCCGGGTCTACGATCCAGTATTCGCGGACGCCAGAGGCTTCGTACACGGCAAACTTGTCCCGCCGGTCCACCACCCAGTTGCTGGGGGAGAGAATTTCGACGATCAGGTCAGGCGCGCCTTCGATGGAGCTTTCCTTGATAATGCTCAACCGCTCACGAGCGATAAAGATGATGTCCGGCTCCACTACCGTTTGTTCGGCGAGTCGCACGTCCACCGGTGAACTGTAGACCTTGCCTTGCCTACGCTCCTTGACAAAGAGGTGCAGGGCTACCAGCAAGTTCCTTACTACGTCCTGGTGTCTTGTCGTCGGGGCAGCGGTCATAAGCAATACTCCCTTGATGACCTGGTAGTGGTAGCCGTCGTCAGGCAGGCGCAGGTAGTCCTGGTAAGTCCACTCGCCCTGGGGCGGCGGCCAGGTTCGCTCTTGGGGAAGCGGCACTGGCTGCCATGTTTTTGATTGTTCGAGAGTCAGTGTCCTGGGCATGGCGGTTGTCCTTGGCGAAAACAGCATCTATGG
>CAYVPU010000116.1:0-2331 GCA_964453885.1 uncultured Anaerolineae bacterium
ATGAGCGTCAAACTGTTAATTCGGGCTACGAGAGCCCCTTTCTTCACAGCCACCATTGTGCCGGTATTGTTGGGTTCGGCCCTGGCCTGGCGCGATGGTTACTTTCACTTTGGCTATTTCTTGCTGGCGTTTGTGGGAGCGATAGCCTTTCACGCGGCGACGGATGTCATCAATGACTATGGCGATCACAAGTCGGGTACTGATGACATGAACCAGGAACTGACGCCGTTCAGTGGCGGCAGCCGGATGATCCAGGAGGAGGTTCTGTCGGCGGGGCAGACGTTCCGCCTGGCCCTGATTTTTTACGCCATCGGCAGTGTCATTGGCTTGTATCTGGTGGCGGTCCGGGGATTGCCCGTTCTGTGGATTGGCCTCGTTGGCTTTACCCTGTCGGCGTGGTACACGATACCCAGGATCGGGCTGGCCTACCTGGGCCACGGGCTGGGCGAGTTGGCTGTGGGATTGGGTTTCGGCCCGGTGATGGTCGGCGGAGCCTATTACGTGCAGGCACAGCGTTTTACGCCAGAGATGTGGTACGCCAGCCTGCCAGTGGGGTTGCTCATTGCTGCTGTAATCTATATTAACGAGTTCCCAGACTATGTGGCTGACAAGGCGGCCGGCAAAAAGACGCTGATCGTCAAGCTGGGACGCCGGGCGGCGGTGCCGGGTTACGTCGCTCTGATGTTGGGCACGTATCTGTTGGTGGCCGTGGGGGTGTTGCTGGGCTTGCTGTCCTGGCCTACGCTCGTTGCCTTTTTAACCTTACCACTGGCGATGCGAGGTGTCCAAGGCCTCCGCCAGTTCTATGATCAAACGCCACAGTTGATCCCTAGCAATGCCGTGACGATCCAGGTACAGCTGGTGACCGGGCTGTTGCTGGTAGCAGCAGTAGTAGCCGATGGGCTGCTGCTCCGTTGACCATCGGGCGACCCGCAGTGAATTAAACAGGATCGCGAGCAGTTCGAAAGGAGAGTGGAAGGAGAAAAATGGTTCGTATAAGACTGCGCCGCGTCGGCGCTAAGAAGCAACCGAGTTATCGCGTGGTGGTAGCCGACTCGCGCTCGCCTCGGGACGGGCGGTTCATTGAGCGGCTGGGATGGTATAATCCTCGCACTGATCCGCCCAGCTTCAAGATTCAGCAGGATCGTGCCCTTTATTGGCTTTCGGTAGGCGCACAACCCAGCGATGCCGTGGCCCGGCTGCTGAAAAAGATGGGCACGTTCGAGAAATTAGATCGCGTCAAAGCCGGAGCCAGCATAGATGAGGTTTTGGCAGAGGCAGCCAAAGTAGGGGCGACTGAATCCGAGAGCGAGGAGCCTTTGCCCACCGAGGCAGAAATCGCGACAGAGGAGTCAGCTGACGAGGTTGACGAGCCCGACGTGGCCGATGATGAGGTCTCTGAGAAAACAGGGGGTGAGGAGGAGGACGAGGCAGTGTAGCCAGCGGCGTGTCCCATTCAGACCAATCCAGAGGGGGTAGCAGCTCTCTGGTGACTGCTCTGGGCAAGAACACCTCTTCCTGAGTAACTGTCATCCGAAATATCTATCTCTCTTCTTCTTGAATCTTGAAAGGAGGACCGCATGAAGGAATTGATCGAGCACATCGCCAAGTCCTTGGTGGATGATCCCTCTCAGGTGGATGTCACCGAGATCCAAGGCACTACCTCGGTTATCTTTGAGCTAAGAGTAGCGCCAGAGGACATGGGACGAGTCATCGGCAAGGGAGGTCGTGTGGCTAACGCCATGCGGACGCTTCTCCGCGTAGCGGCTGCTCGCCAGGGCAAGCGCGTGACACTGGAGATCGTCTGATATCTGACATCTCTGGTATCTCAATAATCGGAATGCGGGGGCGCGAGCTGTGCCCCCGTTTCTGTTTGGAGCGCACGCGGCATGACTGCTCATCAAAATGGGTCTCGCTATCTGGCTGTGGGGCACATCACCCGTCCCAGGGGGATACGGGGCGAATTGAAAGTTGAGATCCTGACAGAGGACCCCGCCCGTTTCAAGCAGTTGGAAATGGTCTATGTGGGTCCTCAGTTTTTGCCCTACCGCGTGGAACGCGCCCGGCTGCACCAGGGTACTGTGCTTCTCAAGCTGGTTGGGTGCGACGATCGCAACGCAGCCGAGGCCCTGCGCGACTTGCTGGTACGAGTGGCCATGGAAGACGCACTGCCATTGGAGGAAGGGGAATACTGGGTCCATCAAATCCTGGGGCTGGAGGTGTGGACGACCAAAGGAGATCTGTTGGGTGTCGTTCGGGAAGTCCTGGAGACCGGAGCCAATGATGTCTACCTCGTCCGGGATCGGAGCGGCAGCCAAGTGCTCATCCCGG
>CAYVPU010000116.1:2431-7636 GCA_964453885.1 uncultured Anaerolineae bacterium
ACGGGGAGGTCTTGTGAGCGAGGTCAAGTACTGGATCGGTTTCAATATCGTGCGCCGCATTGGACCGGCCAAGTTCCAGGCGTTGTTGGACCATTTCCGTGACTTGCAGTCGGCCTGGGAAGCGACTCCCGAGGAACTGCGCGCGGCCGGTCTCGACAAGCGGGCTGTGCGAAACCTGTTGGCGGAGCGAGAAAAGCTGGACCTGGATGCACAAATGGCACGCCTGGAAAAAGCTGGCGTGCGGATCATAACCTGGCAGAGCCCGGATTATCCTGAACGCTTGCGTAACATCTATCATCCGCCACCGGTGCTCTATCTGCGGGGATCGTTGACGCCGGCTGACGAGTGGTCGGTTGCGGTGGTGGGCACCCGCCGGGCCACCGTCTATGGTAAAGAGGCCACGCGGCTCATTGCTGGCGAACTCGCTCGTGCCGGCGTGACCGTGGTCAGCGGGCTGGCGCGGGGAATTGACACCGTGGCCCATCAGGCAGCCCTCGATGCCGGCGGCCGTACCATTGCTGTGCTGGGCAGTGGTGTAGACGTGATCTATCCGGCCGAGAATCGCCATCTCATGCAGCGTATCATCAAAGGAGGGGCTGTGCTCAGCGAATATGCCCTGGGCAGACCGCCAGAAGCCGGCAATTTCCCGCCTCGCAACCGCGTCATCAGTGGCCTCTCCTTGGGCGCAGTCGTCGTCGAGGCGGGCAGGCGAAGCGGCGCGCTCATCACCGCAGATTACGCCGCTGAGCAAGGCCGCGACGTCTTTGCTGTGCCGGGCAATATCTTTAATCGGAACTCCCAGGGTTGTAACCGGCTCATCCAGCAGGGCGCCAAGCTGATCCTGCGCGTCGAAGACATCCTGGAGGAGCTCAACCTGACCATGGTGGTCCAACAACTGGAACTACGGGCCGTCGTGCCCGAGAACGAGACGGAATCGCTGGTGTTGGGTTTTTTGTCCGGCGACCCGCTGCACGTGGATGAGTTGGTGCGTCGGACCGCCTTGCCTATCTCTGAGGTCAGCAGCACGCTGGCATTGATGGAACTGAAGGGCATGGTACGTCAGGTGGGGGGCATGAATTACGTGGTGGCCAGGGAAGGCCGCCCGGCATACGTCGTGGATTAGTGTCTAGAGATACTGCCAGGAGGAGGGTTTCCGTGTACGCACTCATCATGGCCGGTGGCGTGGGGGCACGGCTGTGGCCCCGCAGCCGAAAGCAGACACCCAAACAACTGTTGAACCTGACCTCGGAGCGGACAATGTTCCAGGAGGCCGTGGCGCGCCTGGATCCGCTCTTTAAGCCAGAACAGATCTTTGTCGTCACCAGTGCCGGCTATGTGCCTGCCATGCGTGAACAGGCGCCCGGGTTGCCCGCCGAAAACTATATCGTCGAACCCTCGGGGCACGGCACCGCGCCGTGCATTGGCCTGGCGGCCCTCTATTTGCGCCGCATAGACCCCGAGGCGACTATGGCTGTCCTCACGGCCGATCACTTTATCGAAAAGTGGGATGCCTTCCGTGAATCGCTGGAAACAGCAGGTCGCCTGGCCCGGCAAGGTCGGCTGGTCACATTGGGCATCAAGCCGGCCTTCCCCTCCACCGGCTATGGCTACATTCTCCGTGGCGAAAGGTTAGACGACCTCGGCAACCTGGATGCTTTTTGGGTCAAGCGCTTCACCGAAAAGCCAGACCAGCCCACGGCACGCAAATTCCTGGCTACAGGACGCTACTACTGGAACAGCGGCATGTTCATCTGGCGCGTGGCTGACGTCATGGCCGAGTTCTACCGGCAGATGCCAGAGTTTTATCAGCAGTTGACCGAAATTGACGCCGCCATCGGCACATTGGGGGAGAAAGAGCTGCTGGAGCGCGTCTGGCAGGACGTGGAGACCCAGACCATTGACTATGGCATCATGGAGGGCGCCCGGAACGTGGCCGTCATCCCGGTGGACATTGGCTGGTCCGACGTAGGCAGTTGGGCCACGCTGCTGGACATTCTGCCCGGCGACGGGAAGGGCAACGTCGTCATTGGCCGTCACCTGGGGGTGGACACAAGACGCACGCTGGTCTACAGCCCCCGTCGCCTGGTGGCCACTATTGGCCTGGAGGACGTGATCGTCGTGGACACCGGCGACGCGTTGCTGGTTTGCCCCAAAGACCGGGCACAGGACGTGAAAAAGATCGTGGATGAATTGAAAGCGCGAGGTGAGGACGCCTATCTGTGATCGCGCTGTCCGATTTCGATCCGGTCATCGTCGAGCGGTATGGCATCACCGAGGAGAAGCTGGCCCAGGTGGTGCGCTACGTGCAGTTGCTCCAGGGCAAGGATGCTCCAACGCTGCGCGACATCGCCGTGGGCGGTTATTACGGCACCTCGGCGCTGCTGCACGAGGTGATGGAACTGGAGATGCTGTTGGCGCGGGAGCCAAAGTTGCTGAGATGGAATCGTATGGCAGCCCGATGGTTTCTGGAACGAAACGTGGATGCCCACGTGCGGGCATTGATGGCCGAATACAGTTACCTGCAAGGGCAAATTGAACGGGTTTTTGGACAAAAAGTTGGTATTGGTGCGTTGATACTGGCCAACACAGTGCGGCGTGATTTCTGGCTGCTGGCTGAATCGGAGTGGGATCAGCCGCTGTTCTATCCACTGGAGAGTGATCTGGCTCAAGCTACGCGCTTGCTGGCAGCCCTGCGGCGTCTGGGAAAGGAAATGAAATGATGTGGGTCAAGTATCGCATCGTAGAAAAATTGTGGATAGAAGGGGAGGGTTGGGAACCCTGGGGCGTGGTGTACGAGAACTGTAGCGGGCTTTTTCCTCGCTCTCGAGTTCTGCTCCTGGTCTCGCTGGCCGAGTCCAGGGAAACAACACGTGACTTTGAGGCTCGTGTGGACGATCTGGCGCTGGGCCTGGAAAATATCGAGCCGATGTTAGGGGAACAGTCTGATCATTTTCGAGTGTTGCCCGACATTCAGGCCGCAGAGGGGGCAACTCATAAGGAGATTCGGCACAGATTGTGGCGCATCCTGTGCGATGCAATGCAGGCCAGGATCACCGAGGTGGCGCAGGTCGAGACCCCACTACCGGTGATATACACCGCGCAGTCGGCGTACCACCTGGCACGGGAGACAACCGAGAACGGCAGAACCGACAAGGGATGCTCTCATTAAAGCGACAAGGAAAGCTGAGCTGTAGCTGTGCGTCACAGGAGTCGAGTGTACAGGCTTGGGTAGGTGCTGGACATTTATCCAGGTCGAGGCACAGAAAGAGGAATCTGTTTCCGTCACATCCTGTTGTGCGAAACGACGGCTCGAACTGAATGGAGGTCAAACGATGCGACAAGTGATCATCTATCCCGGAAAAGATGGCTACTGGGTGGCTGAATGTCCCACATTGCCTGGATGCATCAGCCAGGGCAAAACCCGGGAGGAGGCTATCCAGAACATCCGTGAGGCTATCGAGGGGTATATCGCTGCACTCGAAGAGGATGGCCTGCCGGTTCCCGATGAACGATTCGAGCTTCTTACGGTGGCCGTATGAGCAAGCTACCCGTGATCTCAGGACGCAAGTGTGTCCGAGCGCTTGAACGGGCAGGCTTTTACCTGAAGCGGCAAACTGGCAGTCATCTGATCCTGAGACGCGCTGAGCCCTTTGCTCAGGTGGTTGTGCCCGATCACAAAGTGCTGGATCGGGGCACCCTGAGAGCTATCATACGTCAAGCGGGTCTGAGCATGGATGAATTCGTGAGCTTGCTAAAGTAGATGGTGCCTTGGCTTGAAAGATGCTAGAGAAACATAAGCCCCTCAACCCATACATCGCCGGCAGCGCGCTGGATGGCCCGGAAGGCTTTTTTGGGCGGGACGACATCCTGCGCCTGGTCGAGACCGAGCTGCGTTCCCCGCACCAGAACGCGGTGGTGCTCTTTGGCCAGCGAAAAAGTGGACTGGGAAGAGTGGCTGGACGCCCAAAGCTATCGTGGCCTGCTCACTGCCCAAGAGATCGAGACCTTGAAGGCGTGGGGACAAAGGATCCCCAAAGGCGCGGTCAACACCGCAACCAAAGTCATCGGCCTGCTCTTGAAGGGATTGTTGGCAGCAGCCATCTAGCGCAGCAACCAGAGGTTGGTAATGGAACAAATTGCAGAGAGAGTCAAGGCTGAAATAGAATTTGATCTGGATCAGATCTGGAATCTCATTTGTCAATTTCCTCCTCGGGAAAAGGCAGAGCTTCGTCACAGACTAGAGGAGGACTGGCAGCAGCGTTTTGATGACGTAATGACTCGCATCAGGGAAAAAGTCCCCGACGTTCCAGAGGCAGAGGTATTCCACGACATTGAAGTGGCCATCCGTCAAGTCCGCCAGCAGCGTACAGGTGAGATGCACCCATGACCCAAGACCCCATCACCGCCTACTGCGTCAAGTGCAAAGCCAAGCACCAAATGCAAGACCCCCGGCCGGTTTTCACCGCCAGCGGCAGCCCGGCCACCCAGGGGGTTTGTCCCGTCTGCGGCACCAGGATGTTCCGCATCGGGCGCACTCCGGCTCACGAAGGGCTGGACGTGGCGGAACATACCGTCCTCTCCAAAGCCCAGCGGGAACGTCTGGCCAGTGGTCCCAAGATGGTCATCGTCGAGTCGCCGGCCAAGGCGCGCACGGTGGGCCGTTTCCTGGGTCAGGGCTATGCGGTGGTCGCCTCGGTGGGCCACGTCCGCGACCTGCCGGCCAACCGCATGGGCGTGGACATTGAGAACGATTTTGAGCCGCGCTACGTCATCCCGGCCAAGAAAAAAGAGATCGTCCGCGGGCTGCGGCAGGATGCCAAAAAGGCCTCGGCCGTCTACCTGGCCACCGACCCCGACCGCGAGGGGGAGGCCATCTCGTGGCACCTGGTCCATGCCCTGGAGCGGGCCATCAGGGGGCTGCCGGTGCACCGGGTCGAGTTCCACGAGATCACCCGGCCGGCGGTTGACCATGCTTTTAGCCACCCCCGTCAGATTGACATAAAGCAGGTGGATGCCCAGCAGGCACGGCGGATTCTCGACCGCTTGGTGGGCTATTCTCTCAGCCCGCTGCTGCGCGAGAAAATGGAGCGCAAGCGCCTCTCTGCCGGGCGGGTGCAGAGCGTCGCCCTGCGGCTGGTCGTCGAGCGCGAGCGGGAGGTCCAGGCGTTTGTTCCGGTGGAGTATTGGTCGCTGGAAGCCGAGTTG
>CAYVPU010000116.1:7736-10374 GCA_964453885.1 uncultured Anaerolineae bacterium
CCGCCCTATACCACCAGCACCATGCAGCAGGAGGCGAGCCGCCGCCTGGGCTTTACCGCGCGACGCACCATGGCCGTGGCGCAGCAGCTTTACCAGGGCATTGCCCTCGGCGGCGAGGGCGAGGTCGGCCTCATCACCTACATGCGCACCGATAGCGTAAATGTGGCCGCCTCCGCACAGCAGGAGGCGCGGCGATATATCGGCGATCGTTTCGGTGAAGAATTCCTCCCGGAAAAGCCGCCGATCTACAAGACCAAAGCCAAAGGCGCGCAGGAGGCCCACGAGGCCATCCGGCCCACGTCGGTGTGGCGTGAGCCACGGGCGATCAAAAAGTTTCTCAGCCGCGATCAATACCGGCTGTACAACCTCATCTGGCAGCGATTCGTGGCCAGCCAGATAAAGCCTGCGGTTTTCGATACTCTGTCGGTGGACATTGCCGCCGTGCCCCAGGCCATGCTTGAGGCCGGTCGGGTGCCGGAAGATCAACTCAAAAAGCCAGATTATCTCTTTCGCGCCACCGGCTCGCGGGTCAGGTTCCGGGGTTTTATGGTTGTCTACCAAAAAGCCCCCGACGAGGACGCTCCGCCGGACAAAAAAATGGGCGAGCTGCTGCCCCCGCTAGAGAGTAAAGAGTTGCTGGATCTGCTGCGACTCTTGCAGGAGCAACACTTTACCCAGCCGCCGCCGCGCTACACCGAGGCGTCGTTGATCCGCACACTGGAAGAGTTGGGTATCGGCCGGCCCAGCACCTACGCGCCGACCATGTCTACCCTTCAGGCACGGCGTTACGTGGAGCGCAGAGGCAAGCGGTTGCATCCCACCGAGTTGGGCTTTACCGTCACCGACTTGCTGGTGGCTCACTTCTCTGATGTTATGGACGTGGGTTTTACAGTTCGCATGGAGGAGGAGTTGGACCGCATTGCCGCCGGAGAGCAGGAATGGCGGCCCATGATCCACGACTTTTACAGCGGTTTCAGCCAGACGTTAGAGCGTGCCCGGGTCGAGATGCCCACGGTTCCCCGCCCTCCTGACGAGCCGACCGGCGAACTCTGTCCGGAGTGTGGTAGCCCGCTGCTCTTCAAGACGGGGCGCTTTGGGAGCTTTGTTGGGTGCAGCAACTATCCTCAGTGTCGTTTCAGCAAACCGATCCCCGTGCCGGACGTCGTCTGTCCCCAGTGTGGCGGCGAGATCTATGAAAAGCGCGCCCGCCGGCGCCGCCGGCGCTTCTATGGCTGTTCCAATTACCCCGACTGCGAGTTCACCACCTGGAACCGTCCTCTCCCGCAGCCTTGCCCCGTCTGCGGCGGGCTGCTCACCGACGCAGGCAAGGGCCTGGCCAAATGCTTATCCTGCGAGGAGCGAATGCCTTTGAGCAGTCTACAATCTCAAGTTGCCAAAGCGGGAGCCAGCTTGGGATAGGAGGAAGTCAAGATGACAAAAGCCCATTTCCCGATGATTGAAATCATCGGCTGATACAAAAAGTGCGTTGAAACGCACCAAAACCGGCGATTTAACCTGTTTCAACAGGTTTCCCGTATTAGCGGGGCATTTCAATGCTCCGCCAAGTGGGCAAGTTAATTAATTCTCCGTGGTCAACATCTATGGTCCTGGAAGGATCGGCAAGACGGTGGTCTGCCACAAGTTTGAGGCGTGGTGTACTAGAGCCGAGATACCGTACGCCACGGTGACGGGCGACGATCCAACGGCATCAACGATAGACAAGATGCTCTACCGATTCAGAAGGGGCAGCGATCGCGAGTCCCAGCGACAGGATGATTACTAGAGCTGCAAGAATCTTGGTCTTGGATTTCATCAAATCTCTTCCTCGTGCGGAATTGCTCCTTCTTTCGCTATCAGGTTGAGAGATACAGCTACTTGGCCGTCTGATCATTTGCTGGTGGGTGATAGAGCCGAATCTGTCGCTTGTTGATCAACAGCAAGGGATAATGCTTGGGGATGTCAATTGAGGGCTGGAAGAGCGGATAGATGGTAGCATCGCTGGCGGGAAGAAAAGTGCCGGACAGGCCGTCCACAAAGTCGCGAAGACGGGTCTCACCACCCATGTGAAAGTGGCCCCGGACCACAAAGCGGGACGTGTAGACGATCATCAACTCGGCGCGCTTCATCAAGGCCAGCCCATCGCGGTCGTTGGCGTCAGCCGGATAGACCAGATGGAAGTCGGCTTTGTTGGCTGTGGCTTTCTCAAGTCCAAAGGGGCGCACGTCAGAGTTGGCGGTAAGAGGGTGGATGTGAGCCTCGTGTAAGAGAAAACCAGTCCTGGATGGATCGTCAAAGTCATTCAGCAGGTGCCCCAGAGGTTCCAGTTGTCCATCGAGGATCAGTTCCGAGGTGTAGATGCGAACCGGGTATCGTCGGCGCGGTGTGGCCTGAAATGCCATGGTGTCCTCCTTGAGAGCATCTGTATTTGCCAGGAACGGTCTTTTGTGATATAATACGTCTCGCCTATGGTGAGTGTAGCCGAGTGGTCAAGGCACCTGGTTGTGGCCCAGGAGATCGTGGGTTCGAATCCCATCACTCACCCCATCTTTGGCCCGTGCCCCTCCCCTTGTCGGAGGGGCCTTTGATTATACCATGCTTGCGAGAGGAGGGCAATCCGATGGCCAAGAATAGAGCTTTC
>CAYVPU010000117.1:0-10298 GCA_964453885.1 uncultured Anaerolineae bacterium
GGCGGCGCTGTCGTCAATGGATCGCGGCCACGAATCGGCGATGGCCTGCCGTGAGTCAGGCTCGTACTCGACGGTAAATTCGGGGATGTGCTTCTTGATCTCGGCCGCCAGTTCCCCGGCTGAGAAGCTCATGGCCGCCAGGTTGAAATCGGCGTGATGTTTGAGCCGCGAGAGATCGGCCTCCATCAGGTCAATGGTGCCTTTGATGCAGTCGGGCATGTACATCATTGGCAGCATGGTGTCCTCTCGCACAAAGCAGGTATAATGCTTATGCTTGATGGCCTCGTAAAAGATATGCACGGCATAGTCGGTGGTACCGCCGCCTGGTGGTGTCTCGCTGCTGATGATGCCCGGATAGCGCACCCCGCGCACGTCTACCCCAAAGCGGTGAAAGTAATAATCGCACAGCAGCTCGCCGGCCACTTTGGTGACGCCGTACATCGTCGTCGGGCGCAGCACCGTCTCCTGCGGCGTGTCGTCACGGGGCGTCTCTGGTCCAAAGGCGGCGATAGAACTGGGACAGAACACTCGCACCAGCTCGTACTCTCGGACGACTTCGAGAACGTTGTACAGTCCATTGATGTTCACGTCCCAGGCCAGGTGGGGCCTTTGCTCGCCGACGGCCGAGAGGATGGCCGCCATGTGATAGATGGTGTCAATCTTGTATTTCTTGACGACGGCTTTGACCGTCTCGCTCTTGGTCACGTCAATGAACTCAAAGGGGCCAGAGTCGCGCAGTTCGTCGCTGGGCTCTGTCCTATGGCCAGTCGCCAAGACGTTGTCACCGCCATAACGCCCCCGGAGGGCCATGGTCAACTCGGAGCCGATCTGGCCACATGCGCCCGTTACGAGAATCTTTTTCATTTCTTTCTTGGACATCATTGTCTAACCTCCCATGTGATACCGGCTGAATTTCAATAACACAAAGCCCTTGTCGTAGACGGCCAACTCACACCAGTCCCAGGCCAAGGCTATCATTCACTCAACCATAGAAATCCTCAGTCATAAACTTGTCTCCTGCGGTTCACCCTGCTGGTGGCTACCCTTGAACGTCATTGTTCCACCAGGTTCAATCTCTGCCAGGAACATTTTAACACAGGGAACCCCTTTCGTCAAGCCCCCTTGACCTCAGCGCCAAAATGCCGTACAATGGGCCAGGATTCGCACTCCGGGGGCCAGGAGGGACACCATGCCGCGAACAAGGATCGTCTGCACCATCGGGCCGGCCAGCCGGGAGCCGGGAACGCTGCGCGGCCTGATACAGGCCGGAATGAACGTCGCCCGGCTCAACTTCTCTCACGGGGATCAACCAACCCACGCCGAGAACATCGAACGTATACGGACTGTCTCTGCCGAGGTGGATAAGCCGGTGGCCATTCTGGCCGACCTGCAAGGCCCCAAGCTGCGTGTCGGCACGATGGAGGGAGAAGGCGTTCTCCTGCTCGAAGGCACCCAGGCAACCCTCACCACCGACGATGTGATTGGGCGCAGACCAGAGGCACTGCCTGTGCAATCTGACGACCTGCCGCGCCTGGTGTCGCCCGGCGACCGTGTCCTCCTCGATGATGGATTGCTGGAACTGCAAGTCCTCTCTACCAGCGAGGCCGAAATCCGCTGCCGTGTTATCGCGGGCGGCGTCCTCAAGAGCAACAAGGGTATCAACCTGCCCCGTGCCCGCCTCGACATCCCGGCTATCACCGTCAAAGACCGCGACGATCTGGCTTTTGCCCTGGCCAAGCAGGTGGACTGGATCGCCCTCTCTTTTGTTCGCGCCGCCGACGAGGTGCTGGAACTGAAGGGCCTCATCCGCGACCTCTCCCTCTCCCCCACGGGCGAGCCGGTGCCGGTGGTGGCCAAGATTGAAAAGCCAGAGGCGCTGGAGGACATAGATGACATCATCGCCGCGGCCGACGCGATCATGGTGGCGCGAGGCGATCTGGGAATCGAAATCTCGCCGGAAGAGGTGCCCCTGGCACAAAAGCGGATCATCGAAAAGTGCAACCGTGCCGGCGTGCCCGTCATCACGGCCACCCAGATGCTCGAATCCATGATCCACAACCTGCGTCCCACCCGCGCTGAGGCCTCCGACGTGGCCAACGCCATCCTCGACGGCACGGATGCTATCATGCTCTCCGGCGAAACGTCCATCGGCGCGTATCCGGTGGAGGCCGTTCGCACCATGGTGCGCATCGCCGAAGAGGTGGAAGCGCACAAATCAACAATCTTTGCCTGCCCGTTTCTCACCCCGGGGACGCGCCAGCCCCACACTGTGGCCGACGCCGTGACCCACGCCGCCCGCGAGACAGCCCAAGACCTGAACGCTGCAGCCATCATCACGCCCACCGCTTCCGGTTACACAGCCCGGCTCATGTCGCGCTACCGGCCTCGCTCGCCTATCGTCGCCGTGACGCCCAGCCCGGCCGTGCAGCGGCAGCTCATGCTCTATTGGGGTCTCACTCCGCTGCTGGCCCCCCGCACGGATAACACCGACGAGATGATCGCCTACGCCGTGCAGGTGGCCAAGGGACACGGTCTGGTGAAAGCGGGTGATACGGTGGTCATCACTGCCGGCTCGGCCGGCTCTACACCGGGCACGACCAACTTGATAAAAGTTCACGTCGTTGCGGTCGATTAGCAGATTAGCAAATTAGTAGATTAGCAAATTGGGAATTGAGCATTGAGAATTGGGAGATTGAGATGTCACGCAACTATTACCTGGCCATCGAGGGCGCTATCGGCGTCGGCAAGACGACACTGGCTCGGCTGCTGGGTCGACAACTCGGCGCCGAACTGCTGCTGGAAGTCTTTGAGGAGAACCCCTTCCTGAGCGATTTCTACACCGACCGCGAGCGCTATGCCTTTCAGACCCAGATTTTTTTCCTGCTGAGCCGTTATCGCCAGCAGCACAAGGTCATTCAGCAGACCCTGGCCGGGTCGTCGCTGATCAGCGATTACACCTTTGCCAAGGACCGCCTCTTTGCCGAGCTAAACCTGGAGAACGACGAACTGGCCATGTACCGCCGCGTTCACGCCATCCTGGCCGAAAAGATCACCCTGCCCGACCTGGTGGTCTACCTGCGGGCCAGCACCGACGTCCTGATGGAGCGCATCGCCTTGCGCGACCGCAGCTATGAGCGGGGGATGTCCCGGGACTACATTGACCGCCTGGGTGTGGCTTACGAACGCTTTTTCGCCAGCTACACCGACGCGCCGACCATCGTCATTGACACCGACGAACTGAACTACGTCCGCGATACAGGGGCGCTGGCCTACGTAGTGGGCCGCGTCCGCTCTGCCCTGGCCGAGGGGGATTATCAGCGTCCGCTGCCGCAATTGGAGGCCGTTCCCGACGCGGCCGAGACCCTTCGCGTCGCTGAGGTGCGCCGTCGCCTGCCCGACTTTCAACGCTGGCACCGGACGCTGGACGCCGACAAGGGCTTTCTGACGGACCTGTATTTCAACTACATTGCCCTGACCGAGGAAATGGGCGAACTGGGCCGGGCGCTCAAGGAAGCATGGCGGGCACAGGAGGCCCTCTACTCCCAGTTGGGCAACCGCCGCGAGGCCCAGGACCGCGCTTTGGAGGAACGCCTGCCCGCTATTCGCGAAGAACTGGCCGATCTGCTGGCCTACGTGCTCAAATTGTCCAATTACGCGGGCGTTGACCTGGAGGAGGCATACCTGGACAAGATGCGCCGCAACGAGGACCGCGTTTGGGAAACGTAGCTGTCGTCGGCTTGGTGTTTGCTCCATTTCTCGATCTGTGTTATGATCAAGGTCGAAGAGAAAAAGGATGAGGAAGGAAAAAGCATGGACTGTCCCAACTGCGGCACGTGGAATCCCGATGACAAGATCAAATGCTGGCGCTGCAACGCCGAGTTGCCCACGCCGGAGGAAAAGAAGCCCAAACGCCGCATCAACGCCAGTACCTGGCTGTGGATTGGTATCATTGTCTTTGTGCTGTTCATGTTGCTCCAGCAGTGTTTTCTCCTGGGCAACAATCCCAAAGCCGGTTCTATGTTGCCATTGATCGTGCCTTTGGTATGACGTAATACCCACGCAAAGGAGAATCCGGTGAGACGTCGTAGCAAAAACCTGGGCCAAGCTGTCTTTAACATCGTCGGCCTCGTGGTCATCATTAGCATGGTCATGGGCGGCATGCTGATGTCCATCATCCCAACGTCGAGGCCAACACCCACTCCGCTCCCCACCCGTCCTCGACCCACCACGCCGCCGCCCACTGCCACCCCGGTAGCAACAGCCACGCCTACCCACTCCCCCGCGGTCACGTTTACACCGGCCGATACACCTCAGCCAACCACCGCCGTCACCGCCACCTCTACGATGACAGCCACGGTCACGGTCACGCCCCCGGCGACAGCGACTCCGGTCGCTGGCCTGGCCACACCCATTTCCCTGGGCAGTGGGAACGAAGGTAGCTTTACCTTTGCCGTCTGCGGCGACAGCCGGGGTGGCGATGCAGTGTATCGGGAGATATTGCGCCGTGTAGAGGAAGACGATGCTGCCTTCCTGGTCAACACCGGAGATTTGGTACAGTCCGGTCGGGTCAGTCAGTTTGAGGCCTTTGCCGCGCTAATGAGCGACTTTTCGCTGCCTTTCTACCCCGTACCGGGCAATCATGACTCACCCGACGGTTTTTTAGACGAGTTTGTCCAATACAGCGGCGCACCGGCGGCTCATTATTCCTTCGACTACGGCCTGGGACACTTTATCGTCGCCGACAGCCACCTGGGCGAAATGTCCGCCCGCGAACTGGCCTGGCTGGAAGCCGACCTGTCTGCCACCAATCGGCCACTCAAGATGGTCTTCCTGCACCACCCACCTTTTGACCCCGACGGCACCGATCACATCATGCTCCGGGGCAACGAGCAGTTTATGGCCCTGATGCAAGAATACGCCGTGTCCTACGTCTTTGCGGGTCACATTCACGCCTACGCCGAGGCAACCCGCGACGGCGTGCGTTACATCATCACCGGCGGCGCTGGCGCACCCCTCTACGCCAGGGAGCATCCCCAGGCGTTCTACCACTATGTCCGCGTCACGGTTAACGGCACGGACGTCAGCACCGAGATCGTCGAGGTAGAGCCGTGATCCGAACGGAAAACCTGACTAAACGATACGGCGACTTTACCGCCGTGAACACTCTCAGCTTGCACGTGCGCCCGGGCGAGGTCTATGGCTTTCTCGGCCCCAACGGCGCGGGCAAGACCACGACCATCCTCATGTTGCTGGGCATCCTGCCACCTACCAGCGGAAGCGTCCGTCTCTTTGGCCTTCCCCTCACCCCGGGCAACTATTTTGCCATCAAGCGCCGGGTCGGCGTGGTGGGTGAGACACAGCACTTTTACGACGATATGACCGCCCGCGAATACCTGAACTTTTTTGCCGACCTTTACGCCGTGGAGAACACCGCAGACCGCATCCAAGGCCTCATGGAAGCCGTTGACCTGGCTGGTTTCTTGGACGTGCGCGCCCGTGATTACTCGCGGGGCATGAAACAAAAGCTGGCCTTCGTCCGCGCGCTGCTGCCTGATCCCGATCTCCTCATCCTCGACGAGCCGGTCTCCGGCCTGGACCCCTACGGTATTCTTGAGGTGCGGCAACTCATCCAGGCGCAGAACCAGGCAGGCAAAACGGTGCTCATCTCGTCACACATTCTCTCGGAAGTGGAACGCACTGCTCACCGGGTGGGCATCATTCACCACGGACGGTTCCTGGCCGAGGACACCATCGCCGGCCTGCGTGCCCGCCTTGCCGGTGAGCAGCAGATAGAGTTAGAGCTGGCCGAGTCGCAGCCTGACCTACCGGCGGCTTTGGCTAGCCTGCCCTTCGTGCGGGGCGTGGACGAGTCAGAGAGTGGAGAGACTCGTCGTTTCACTGTGCACTTGTGCGGCCAAACCGACGCGCGCGCAGCGTTGTCGCGAGCCGTCACTGCCCAGGGAGGCACTATCGTTGCCATGCAGCAACAGGAGATCAGCCTGGAAGAAGCTTTTGTCACTATCACCGAGCAAGACATTCCCCGCTTGGTCGGCCAGGGGACAGGGGAGGAAAGGGCATGAACCACGCGAGCAACTGGCGCTTCCGCTGGCACCTGGCCCGCACCATCCAGCAGCGTGATCTGCGCGCCACGGTCTATGGCTTTGGCCTTTACGTCACCCTATCGCTCGCTATCGCCATCGCCGCCACCGTGCTGCGAAATCACGTCAGGTCTGTGCAGGACAGCGGCCTCGTCGTCTTTTCCAATCCCTTTGCGACGCCATTTTTCGGCGCCGTGGTCCTTTCTTCTATCTACCTGGCCATCACCTCGACGACGGCCATCGCCCGTGAGCGAGACCAGGGCACGTTGGAGGTGCTTTTCTATGGCCCGGTGGACGCGGTCGCCTACCTGCTGGGCAAATACCTGGCCCAGATGAGTGTCTACGCGCTGATGGTGGCTGGCTACCTGGTGGCCTTTGCTCTCTATGCCTTTGTCACCAACTTTGCTTTTGACCTCAACTTGCTGTGGGCGGCTCTTCTCTCGGCCACGACAGCCTCGGCAGTGGTGGCGATCGGTATCCTGCTTTCGACGCTCAACCGCTCGTTGCGGGGCGCGTTCTTTACACTGCTGGCGGTGGTGCTGGCTTTCCTCGGTGTGCAATTGGGGCACGACTATGTCTCTAGCCTGGTCAGCGGGCTGGCGAGGGGGCGCTATAATCCATTGCTATTTCTACAAACTGTCTTTTCCTGGCTCGACCAGATCGTCAACTGGCTGTCACCTTTCGCCCATCTGGAACGCGGAATGGACGCGCTGCTGCGTGGCAGCGTGGGCGAATATTTGCTGGTGATGGGATTATCGTTACTCTACGCGGCGGTTGCCTTTGGGCTGGCCGTGCGGACGCTGTGCCGCAAGGGGGTGCGGTGATGGTCAAGACCCCCGTTGCCCTCGTTCAGCCAAGGTCCAAGCCCGTTCGGCGAAGGTCTGCGACCAATCCAGAGGGACTCGGTCACAGACCTCGTCCAACAGGCCACAGACCTCGTCCGACAAGTCGCAGACCTCATCTAGTAAGAAACGTGTTGTGGCTGGCACTGACGCTTTTGCTCCTGGCTGCCGCTCCAATCCAGGCCCAGGAACCGGAAAAGACGGAAGCGTTTGTCTATGGTGGACAGGTCTTTGATGGCCTTGTCTACCGCAGCGCGTTCTATCCGCCGTCGGTGGATACGATTTATCTGCTGGCCGATCAGCAGAGCATCCTCTCGCCCCGGCGGACGATGGTCTATTTTTGGCCGCTGGCCAATGCCTACAAGGCTGACTGGAACGCTCTGAACGAGGTAGTGACCGGCAAGCTAGAGATCCTGGGCGGCAGTGAGCTTGTGGCGACGATTCCCCAGGAAAGCTACGTCATCCAGTGGCCCGAAGGTCCCGATGGCCCGCAAGAGGTTTACACCGGGGCCGAGGCTGAGGCCCGCTATCAGGCCTTCATCGCTTTGCGGAAGGCGTACCAGGAAGCGCTATGGGCGCACAATGACGCCATGCAGCAATATTACGAAGACCTGAGGCGCGTCCAGGAAGCCCGCGAACAGGGCCAACAAGTCGAGTTGCCGGAGGAACCCTCAGAGCCAGAACCGCCCAGGATTTACAGCACGCCCGTGAGCCAGGGCAGCGTCGTGAGCCTGCCTGCTGGCCGGTACGCCGTCCGCGTGTGCGCCGACGACGGCAGCATTGCCCCGGGCAGCCAAAAGAAACTGATCGTCTTTGCCCCCCGTCGCCAGGGCCTCGGTTACCAGATCGTGCCCCAGGAAAAGTGGACCCGTCCCGAGCGCACCGATGACCCGGCGGACGTCATCTATGCCCGCGAGGGCACGGTGCTTTACCTGCAGCCTTACGTGGAAGAGGAATACAACGATCTCTACTACACTCGTCTCGAGGAACCACAAAGCCTGTCAGGACGCAAGGATCGGTGGACGTGGGTGTACGTGCGGCCTTTTGAGGAGGCTGGCAATCTGATCCTGGACTTTGGTAATCAAACCGTCGAGGTACTGGTCAGACCATACCGGGTGGAGCAGTTGCCTGGCTCGACCCTGGGATACAAGGTAGTGGACTATGATCCCGCTGCCGAGAAACGCCCACCCGATTTCGTCGCTTACCAGCTTTTTGTGGATGCTAACCATGCCAGCTACAGCCTACAATTACAAGACGCCGGCGGAAAAGCCGTGTTCGGCAGCCAGCGCCAGGTACGCCGTGTGCGCGAGGTCAACAGTTGGGCGCTCTATTTCCTGGCCGGATTGCCGTTGACAGTCGGCTGCTTTCTCCTCGTCAGCCGGCACGAGCGATTAGCCACCAACCGCAAAGCATTGCCGCCAGGGGAGAGATAACCTATGAGCAGAGCCCTGCAGATCATCCACGACATCGAAGAGATGAAGGTACGCGGTGCGTACCTCATCACGCAGACGGCGATGGAAGCGTTGGCGCTGCGGGCGCAGGAGCTGGCTCCCGACGGAGCCGATGCCTGCCGCGCTGGTGTGCTGGCCGCCGCCGATCGGCTGATCGCCTCGCAGCCTTCCATGGCTTGCGTCGAAAACGGCTGCGCCTTTGTCGTTGCAACCATACAGGCAGGGGAAACCGAGGGGTGGAGTGCCCAACAGATCGAGGAAACGGTCGCCGCCCGCGCCGCCGTTTTCCAAGAACGGTTCCAGGCAGCCCAGGAAGCCGTGGTCAGGGTCGGCGCGGCGCTGGTGCGCGCCGGCAGCACGATCTTTGTCCACAGCTACAGCGGCACGCTGCTGGGCATCCTACGGAGGGCCTGGGAGGCGGGCAAACGCTTTGCCGTCGCCGGCACCGAATCGCGGCCCTACGGCGAAGGGCGCACCCTGGCTGCTGCACTGGTGGAACTTGGCGTGCCCTACACGCTGATCACCGATGCAGCTACCGCCCACACCCTCCCCCGCGCCGACTTTGCCCTGGTGGGCGTGGACACCTTCCTGACGACTGGCGCGGTGGTCAACAAGATGGGCACGCTACCGCTGGCGCTGGCCTGCCGCTACCACGGCAAGCTGCTCTACGCCGCCGGTAGCAGCTTCAAGTTTAGCGTCGCCTCCCATCGTGGCGAGGCCGTTGGTCTAAAGACGCGCCCTGACGACGCCGGCATCGCCCCGCCGGAACTATCCGGTGACCCGCGCCTGACGGTCGAGAATGTGTTCTTTGAGGTTATCCCTGCTCGCTTCTTCGAGGGGGTAATTACCGAGTATGGCTTCCAACCCCCCGCTGCCATCCCGTCCCTCTGGGCGCGGACACGGGCGGCGCTGGCAGAGGCCGCTCGAGCATGATCAATTCCGGAGGGAAAACCCTATCGGGGAATCAGGGGGAAATCTACTATTACTTGCGAGGATCGAGTATGAAACAAACTGTCATCACCATCGCCGACGTCATCGTTGACGTGAATGTCGTCATCCCTAGTTTGCCGGTGCAGGTCAACGACTACCAGTCGGCCAGGGAGATGTTCATGGTGCCGGGAGGCACCAACGGCAACTTTATCATCGCCGGTCAGCGACTTGGCCTGCAGATGCGTCCCATCGGCCCAGTGGGCGACGATGTCTATGGCCAGGAACTCATCCGGGCGCTCAAACGGGAAGGAGTTGACTTGAGCCTGCTCCACATCGAGAAAGGCAAGGCGACGACCGTAGCCCTGGTGCTCATAGACGACGCTGGCGAGCACGCCTTTCTGGGCCACGTAGGAGCTAAAGGCCCGAAAGAGCTGCCCGACGAGTGGCGGCGCGCTATCGCTGATGCGGATGCAGTTTTTACCACTACTTATGCTTTCAGCGAAATGCAACACGATGTCATCCTCGACGGGCTGGCGGCGGCCACCAAAGCACACGTGCCGCTCTTTTTTGACGCTGGCCCAGACGGTCCCAAAATGCCCGCTGACCTGGTGAGCCAGATCATGCGTCATACCCGCGTGTTTTTCGCCACCGAAGAAGAAATCACGGCCATGGCCGGCACCGATCAGTACCTCACAGCCGTCCGGCTGTTCCTCTCGTTAGGCCCCGAGATGGTTGTCGTCAAGCGCGGCCCGGCTGGATGTCACATCTTTGCCCAGGGTGGCGACGTAAACTGCCCTGGCTTCCCGGTAGATGTGCGGGACACCACGGGCGCAGGCGACAGCTTTGTCGCAGCCTTTGTCTATGCCTTCCTGGCGGGTTACGACGTGCGCGGGATGGGCACCCTGGCTAACGCCATGGGCGCGGCCAAAGTCCAGAAACTCGGCACTGGCACCAACCTCCCCACCGCCGACGAGGTG
>CAYVPU010000118.1:0-5582 GCA_964453885.1 uncultured Anaerolineae bacterium
GGAATGGACGATCTGGAGAAATTTTAAGGTTCGTCGCTCTGATGCGTTTCTCCAGATTCGGCCCTGTAAACAAAGCCGGCCCGATCGGCAACCAGGGTAAGGTATCTGGACATTCCCCCACGGGGCCTGTACATGCCGGTCTCCCACTCGCTGATGGTCTGCTGGCGCACGCCAAGTTCTTCGGCCAGGCCTTTCTGGGTGAGCTCCATGTGGATGCGCAAAGCTTTGATCTCCTCTGCCGTCCATGCCACCGCAACACTGGAGGCGTATCTTGCCCTCGTCCGTTGCTGGCTCGGCCTGCGGTTCGGTTTCACCCCCGCAGCCTCCAGCCATTGATATAATGTTTGAGGCGTGACACCTGCAGCAGCAGCGATGTCCAAGACCCTGATATCTTTATGGTTCAGGTAGGTGGCTATGGCTTCCTCTCTGGTCAGTTTCTTGCTCGTTTCCATCCGTTCATCCTCTCAATCCTCGGCCGAGGAAATCAAGTTGCTACAGACTCAGCCCCGCGCCGTTCCTTCAACCGACGTCATTTTCTTTACGTTCTTATTATAACATAGAACAACATTGGATGTAAAGAGGGACAGCACAGCCCAGTGCAAAGAAAAGACCGTCCGCCCGGCGAGTTGACGGACAGGTTGACGGTCTCCAGGTAGAGAGAGATGTTATCGTTTCAGTCTCTGCGGCGGGAACCGGTGAGCAGAAAAACGTAGTAGAGCAGCGTAGAGAGCGCCTGGGCCAGTGCCGCAACGTAGGTCAGCGCGGCGGCGTCCAGTACCTTTTTGGCGCCAGCCATCTGGCGGCCGTCGGCCAGTTGGTAGACCTTGAGCAGTTCCAGTCCCCGGCGGCTGGCGTTGAACTCTACCGGCAGCGTGATCAAGGTAAAGATGGCAGCCAAGCCAAAGAGCCCAACACCGATCCATGCCAGGTTGGGGTGGATAAAGAGGCCCAGGAAGAACAGAATCGGTCCCAACCAGGAACCCAGGGTAGCGACTGGCACCAGACCGGCGCGCAGTTTGAGCGGTGCATAGTTGTGGGCATCCTGCAGGGCATGGCCGACCTCGTGCGCGACAATGCTGGCCGCAGCGATGGAGTGCCCCCGAGCCACTTGCTGAGAAAGGCGCAGTGTCTTGCTGCGCGGGTCATAGTGGTCGGTAAAGTGGCCGCGCGTACTCTCCACTTTGACGTGGTGGAGGCCAGTGGACTGCAAAAGGTGACGGGCCGCGTCAAAGCCAGTGAGGCCGCGCCAGTTCTCCACCCGCAGATACTTGTTGTAAGTCGATTTCACCTTGAGTTGCGCGTAAAACGCCAGCAGAAGCGCTGGTAGGGCAAAGACCAGGTACATTGGGTCAAACATCATCGGAAACATCTATCATCGCTCCCTTGGCTCTTTTTACGCGGATTGAATGTAAGCTGTCAGTTCCTCTTTGCTCTCCAGTTTCTCGAACACGCGGACGGGAATCTCTAAACGCACAGTTGGCTCTGGAATCGGCTTCCCCTTCTCCCAAAGTAGCTCCAGGACAGTTTCTTTTACACCTTCCAGTTCATAGAGCGCTTCGTCAGCCGTCTCTGCATAGGCAGCACACCCTTTCAGCAGAGGAATCTCGGCGCAGTGCACTCCATCCAGCATTTTGCGAATGATAATGGGATAGTCTATGTGCAGGTAATAACCCAGGTCTTTGCGATCCATGTTGCTCACTCCTCTTCATCGTACTCTAGAGCATCCAGCGCTACCATTGCCTTGCGCACCTGATAGATGGGCAAGATATCGTTTCTCCCGTGGGTCACCAACACAACCACTCTGTCCAGTGTATCGTGGTAGAATACATAGTGGCTGGTACCGCGCCTGGATTGACGCATCTCAAATCCTGCATCTTGTAGGACAGATGCCAGATCGTTGAACCGCACCTGTCTAGGGTTCGTTCTGATCTTTGCTAGTCGTTTCTGCCTTTTTGTCACTCGCCATCTACACACGTTTATGGGGATGAGTTGGCCGCTTGTGTAGTCTAGTGTAGTATATCATACTTTGTTAGACACTTCAAATGAAGGACCCAAATACTTGCTCATGCCGCGAGACGGTGTTATAATAGCTCGCATCTGATAATGGATCGAGAGGGAAAGCATGAAACTGAGCCTGGTCAAAGTCGAACACATTGCTGAACTGGCCAAGCTGGGGCTGACCGACGAGGAGAAAGTCACCTTTCAGGAACAACTCTCCGCCATCTTGGAGTACGCCGACCGGTTGAATCAGGTAGACACGTCTGCTGTCCCACCAACACCCACCGTCCTGCTGCTGCGCAACGTAATGCGCCAGGATACGGTAAGGCCCTCCCTCCCGGTGGAGGATGTGCTGGCCAACGCACCGGGTACAGTTGAAGGATGCTTCCAGGTGAAGGTCGTCCTGGACTGGGCAGAGTAGCCAAGAAGAAGGGGAGGACAGCGTGTGAAACTGTGCGAACTGACCATCCACGGCGTACATGATTTGCTGAACGAGGGTAGGGTCTCGTCAGTGGAGCTGACCCAGGCGGTGATAGACCGTATTCTGGCCGTGGACAACAAAGTGAAAGCCTATCTGACCCTGATGCCCGAGTTTGCACTTGAGCAGGCGCGAGAGGCCGACGAACGTAGAGCGCGGGGGGAGAATGGGCCACTGTTGGGTGTGCCTCTGGCTATCAAAGATGTTATCTGTGTTGAGGGGTCGCCTACCACCTGTGGATCGCGCATCCTGGAGAGCTTTTTGCCGCCTTACAGCGCTACCGTCATTGAGCGGCTGCGCGACCAGGGGGTGGTGCTTTTGGGCAAAACCAACACCGACGAGTTCGCCATGGGCTCCAGTACCGAGAACTCGGGCTTTTTTACCACCCACAACCCATGGGACTTGACCCGTGTGCCGGGTGGCTCCAGCGGGGGGAGTGCCGCCGCTGTGGCGGCCGACGAATGTCTTGGCGCTCTCGGTTCGGACACCGGCGGCAGCGTGCGTCAGCCGGCCGCGTTCTGTGGCGTAGTAGGGGTCAAGCCCACCTATGGCCGTGTGTCGCGCTATGGGCTGGTGGCCTTTGCCTCGTCGCTAGATCAAATCGGCCCTCTGGCCAAGGACGTGACCGACGCGGCGGTGTTACTGAGAGCTATTAGCGGCTACGATCGGCGGGATTCTACCTCGGTGGACGTGGCGGTGCCGGACTATACCCGGGCGCTGGTGCCGGACGTGCGAGGGATGCGGGTCGGTGTGCCCCGCGAGTATTTCATCGAGGGCATGGAACCGGAGGTCGAGGCCGCTGTGCGGACTGCGATTGACGAGTTGGCAGACCTGGGCGCGGAAATCGTACAAGTGTCGCTGCCCCACACAGAATATGCCCTGCCGGTCTATTACCTCATCGCCCCGGCTGAGGCTTCGGCCAACCTGACCCGCTACGACGGCGTCAGGTACGGCTACTCGTATCCCACGCCAACCGACGTGTGGGATGGCTACCGCAAGACGCGACAGCACGGCTTTGGAGCCGAGGTGAAGCGGCGCATCATGCTGGGCACCTATGCCCTCTCGGCGGGCTATTATGATGCTTACTACCTCAAAGCTCAGCAGGTGCGGACTCTGATCAAGCAAGACTTTGAAACCGTCTTTGAAGGATGTGACGTCATCGCTGCACCCACCACCCCCACCGTTGCTTTTCATGTTGGGGAAAAGATAGATGATCCGTTGCAGATGTACCTTTCGGACGTGTTTACCCTGTCCATGAACCTGGCCGGTATCTGTGGTCTCTCCATGCCCTGTGGTTTTTCCGATGGCTTGCCGATTGGCTTGCAGCTTATCGGCCCGGCCTTTGGCGAGGAGAAGGTGCTGCGTCTCGCCTACGCCTACGAACAAGTCACTGGCTGGCACACCCGGAGGCCGTCACTATGAGCGGGCATCACAATTTCAACCTATCCGACAGATGCCATCAAAGAGGGAGAACGAATATGGCCCAAGTAAAAGTCTTTTACGATCGTGTAGGGAATACATTGACGGTTTGGTTTGGCGATCCCCAGAATGAGTATAGCTGTGAGGAAACAGGCGATGAGATCATCCTGATGAAGGATCAGTCGGGGCAGGTGATCGGATTCGAAAGGCTGAACTTTGCCGTGGCCGAGTCTGAAAGGTGGCAGGTTGCCTTTGAGACGGTAGCTGTTTAGGTTGGATCATAGCATAACCTGATGTTCACCCTGGATGACACCATCACAGCCATCTCGACCCCCGTGGGTGAGGGCGGCATCGGCATTGCGCGTATGAGCGGTCCGCGGGCCCTGGGTATCGTCCAGGGTTTCTTTGCTCCGGGTCGATGTGCCACCTTGTCCCGTGACCCGCCGACCTTTGTCCCGTATCGGCTGACCTACGGCCACGTCGTGGATCCTGCCACCAGCCAAGTTGTGGACGAGGTGCTGGCCGCCTATATGCCTGCGCCGCACACCTACACCCGCCAGGACGTGGTAGAGATCAACTGCCATGGCGGCGTGGTGCCGCTGCGCCGGGTGTTGGAACTCTGTCTGCGGGGCGGTGCGCGCCTGGCCGAACCCGGCGAGTTCACGCTGCGTGCCTTTCTCAATGGGCGGATTGACCTGGCCCAGGCCGAGGCGGTCTTGGGCGTGGTGCAGGCTCGCACCGAGGCCGGGCTGCACCTGGCCATGGAGCAACTGGGCGGTCGCCTGTCACAAGAGATCCGCCGGGCGCGAGTGGGGTTGGTGGACGTGTTGGCCTGGCTGGAGGCGGCCATAGACTTTGCCGAGGACGAGATCCCAGAGTGGGACGTGGAACCGGATCTGCTGGCCGCACGGGAGACGTTGGAGCGCCTGCTGGCTGGTGCTGATCAGGGCATCATCTACCGGCACGGCTTGCGGACGGCCATTGTTGGGCGGCCTAACGTGGGCAAGAGTAGCCTGCTCAACGCCCTGCTGCGCACCAGCCGGGCCATTGTCACACCGATCCCGGGCACCACTCGCGACACCCTGGAGGAGACGTTAAACCTGCGCGGCGTGCCCCTGGTGCTGGTGGACACAGCCGGCATCCGCGCTGCATCGGACGACCCGGTGGAGCAACTCAGCATCGAGCGCAGCCGGACGGCGCTGGCCGCCGCCGACCTGGCCCTGCTGGTGGTGGATGGCAGCGAGCCCCTCACCGCTGCCGATTACGATATCGCCGCGCTGGTGGGCGACAAGACAGCGCTGGTCGTCGTTAACAAGAGTGACCTGCTGATCGTCGCCAGCGCGCGCCATCTGTTGCCGCAATGCCTCCACCTGCACATCTCGGCTCTTGCTGGCCAGGGGTTGGAGGCTTTGGAGGAGGCCATCGTTGAGATGGTCTTTGCCGGACAGATCGTCGCCTCCGACGCGCTGTTGGTGAGCAGCCCGCGTCACAAAGAGGCGATCCGCCGGGCGCTGGATCACGTCGCCGCGGCTCAAACTACGTTGGCCGAGGGTCTGCCCGCCGACTTTGTGAGCATAGACGTGACCGCCGCCGTCAATGCCCTGGGCGAGATCACCGGCGAGACGGCCCACGAGGACATGCTGGAGGCGATTTTCAGCCGCTTTTGCATCGGCAAGTGATGCGTGAA
>CAYVPU010000118.1:5682-10123 GCA_964453885.1 uncultured Anaerolineae bacterium
ATCACGCATCACGTTTTACGTTTTTACGTTTTATGGTATACTAGAGGTAGGACTCAAGCAACCAACGATCGGTGGCTGTCCAATGAGTGAAGGCGAGAAACCATGACCAGGAGCGAGAGGCTGGTCCTCACCAGTGTGGTGGCTGTCAACATCTTGATCTATCTGGTCGTCATCGTCTTGGCATGGGAGGCGCTCCCTCAGCCGCCTTCGGTGGCAGAGATGGTTGTCGGGTACTTTCCCACGACCACACCTGTTGCTGTGGCCGGGCCATCTACGATGCTTCAGCCTGATCCGCTGGGGGCTCTGTCTCCGGTTGCTTCCTCTACCCCCATGCCGATGCTGCCCCCCTCCGCGCTGGCCTGCCCACCGCCCGCGGGGTGGAGTGCATATTTTGTGCAGAACGGCGACACACTCTTTTCCCTGGCCCGAACCTACGAGCTTGCCGTGGACGAGGTCAAAAGCACCAATTGTCTGGAGAGCGACCTCATCCAGGTGGATCAGATCCTGTTCTTGCCTCTTCCCACGTCTACGCCGACGGCGACCGCTTCGCCCACACCGCCGCCGAACGCTTCGCCGACATTCACCCCTACACCGACCGAGCCACCGTTGCCGGCCACTGCCCCCACGCCCGTTGCGCCGCTGACGATGGATCCCAACGCCGTCAACATCGTACTGCTGGGCACTGACATCCGCACGCCAGGAAGTGCCTGGCGTACAGACACCATTATCCTGGTTACGGTTAACACCCGGCTGAAAACGGCCGGTATGCTCTCCATCCCCCGCGACCTGTGGGTCTATATTCCCAGGAATGGTTACAAGCGCATCAACACCGCCGATTTTTACGGCGAGTACCGCAAGTACCCCGGCGGCGGTCCGGCCCTGGTCAAGCGCACCCTCCTGCACAACCTGGGCGTGCCGGTGCACTATTACTTGCGGGGCGACTTTAACGCGCTCATCAAGCTGATAGACACGTTGGGCGGCGTAGACGTGGCCGTTGACTGCCCTCTCGAGGACATCTTTCCCGACCCCACATCGCCAGGCGGGCTCTATACCCTGTCCCTTGATGCCGGCATTCAGAACCTGGATGGCAAGGCGTCGCTGTTCTACGCCCGCTCGCGTCTCAGCACCAGCGACTTTGACCGCAGCCGGCGACAGCAAAAGGTGCTGCGTGGGCTGTGGGACAAGTCGTTGAGAATAGGCATTTTGCCCAAGGTGCCAGAACTGTGGAGGACACTGGGCAGCGCCGTGCAGACCGATCTCAATCTGACCGACGTCCTGGCCCTGGCTTCCATTGGCGTGCAGTTGGAGCCACAGAACCTCAAGAGCCGTTTCATCGGGCGGGATCAGGTGCGAGGATGGGTCGCGCCCGGGGGGGCGCAGGTGCTCCTGCCCAGGCCGGCGGAGATGCAGGTGGCGCTAGTCGAGTTCTTTGCCCCACCGGTGCAGGAGATCAGCGCACTGACCGCCGAGGGCGCGCGCGTCGTCGTGCGCAACGGCACGGACCGGTCTGGTCTGGCCGACCTGGCCACCGACCGCCTCCGCTGGGAGGGCATCCCCCATGTCGCCGCTGCTGATGCTGACCGGCAGGACTATTTCCAGACGCGCCTGACAGTCTACACCAGCAACCCCCGCACCGAGGCCCGCCTGATCGAGTTGTTCCGCGTGTCGCCGGAGAACATTCAGCGTATCCCCGACCAGGCGGGTCAAGCCGAAGCAGATATTGTCGTGGTGCTGGGATACGATTACAACCCCTGCCGTCGGTAGCACATCCTGCCCGACGTGGTTTGGTATTATTACTGTTGAGGCAGACCTCGCAGGTAGGACCACGGTTGACCGTGGTCGGCGCGTTTCTCCAGAATCAACCCCCATATATGGGTAACAGGCCAGATCTAAACACCATATATAGCGGTTATTAGGATTATCAAGGCTCCACCACGGTTTACTGTGGAGCTACCACCTCGCATTTACGCAGATTTTACCCAAAATTTACGAGAACTTTACGCTATTCACGTTCCGGCTGTGGTAGAATGATAAGGGATTTCTTAAGCGGATTCTTACACCAGGTTCTGGCAGGGGAGCAGAAGAGATGGTGGACCATCCAGGGCCAGCCTTACGTCTCGGACATTCTCGTCGGACGCGCCACCGGCCGGCCTGGTGTCTTTCTCACCAACCCCGTCGTCACGGCAGAGGGGGAGATCATGGGCATAGACATCGTATGGCTCAAGGGCGATGCCATCTGGGGCATTATTGACGACGTCGTGGTGGGCGAGGAGGGCATTGCCTATACATTGCCTCCCACGACCTGCAGGAGCCTTTGCGCATGGTGACCAGCTACGTCCAACTGCTGGCGCGGCGTTACAAGAGCCAACTCGACGCCGACGCCGAGGTCGAAACCACCAAGATGACGGACAGCCTGCCCCTGATCCATACGGGGGAGGACCACGTCGGCTGGATGCGGGCCGAAGTCTGGCAAGGGACCCACGACATCCTGCTGGAGCAGGGGCTTCTGGATGAGCCGGTGGACCTGGCTGAGGTGTACACCATGGGGTTTTTGCAGAAAGTATTAGTACTACAACGTGACTTTGTCATTCTGAGGAGCGAAGCGACGAAGAATCCCGTTTTCCAGTAACGAATTGCCAGCCAGGAACGAGAATAGTGCCATTTGTCACCTTTCGACATAATCAGCGAACCGGCGTACTACTCCTAGTAGTGGCATCTTCTCGCTGCACTACGCACAGGTAGTAGGAATCGCTTCCACCCCATCGTAAGGTGTCAGGTGTCACTATATAGATTCTTCGCTCCCTTCGGTCGCTCAGAATGACATTTTGGGGAAAGTAACGTTGTAGTATTAGGAGGTAATGAAAATGAAGGTCAGAACGAAATCCATTGCCATAGCACTTACGATACTGATCGTGATCGTCCTGGGAACAGGGAGCGGGTGTACCCGAGGTCAAACCCAGAGGTATAGGGGGGTGATTGAGAAAATCACTGTGGCTGCTGGCAAGACCGCGGTACTTGTTTATATAGCGCTAGATCAAGGGTATTTTGCAGATCATGGTTTGGAGGTAACCATAAATTCCTTTCAGGCTGGCAAACTGGCCACAGGTGCGATGCTTGCGGGAGAGGCTGACATTTCTACGGCCTCGTCATCTGTCCTGGTAAGCCATAGTTTTGAGCGCGACGATTTGAGGACTTTTGCTGGAATCGCGACTTACCAGATCAGAGAACTAATTGCCCGCAAAGACCGTGGAATAGGGCAGATCGCTGATCTTGAGGGCAAACGAATCGGCGTAACAAGAAACACTGGTGCGGAGGCTGCCCTTGGGCGATTTCTGACCCTCAATGGGCTTTCTTTTCAGGCCGTAGAGATTGTCGATCTGAAGCCACAAGAGATCGAAGATGCGATGGTAAGGGGGGAAATCGACGCCGCTCTGGCCTGGGAACCGCATGTTTACAACGTAAAGCAAGCATTAGGCGATACAGTGATCAGTTGGCCCGGGGACAGCGATCAGGATAGCACCTTTATGTTGATAACCACGGCCGACTGGCTTACGGATCACCCGTCAGTTGCGGAGCGTTTTCTGATGGCTTTGTTGCAAGCAGAACAACATGTGAAAGAGAATGATGACGAAGCGAAAACATTCGTACAGCAGCAGTTTGATTATGAGCCTGGATATCTGCAGTCTGTTTGGCCAAAGTATTCGTATTCTGTTCGTCTGCCTCAGGCCCTCATCCTGGACATGGAGGACGAGGCACGGTGGAGGATCGAAAACAAGCTCACTGACAAAACGACGGTGCCAAATTACCTAGATTTCATATACACTGACGCACTCGAGGCGGTGAATCCAGAAGCGGTTACCGTGATCCGGTGAGAGGGGTTTCTATGAGCATCAAGAAGAAGCTGCAACTCAGCGTCATCGTGACGGGTGGGGTGGCCTTGCTCGTCTTTGGCTTGACACTTGCCTGGATATCTCAGCAAGTGAGTGAAGCCATTGAGCAAAGCAAAGCTATTGACAAGGTCGTCAGCGGAGTTTTTGAGCTACATCTCATCACTAGTGACTATTTGCTGCACCACGAAGAGCGAGCGCAAGCGCAGTGGCAAATGAGATATGCATCGCTGGGGCAGGTTCTGACAGGAGTTGAAACGGAAGGTCCAGAGGAACAAGCGATATTGGACCAGATCATGCAAAACCATACCGGGCTCCAACCCCTGTTTCCCAGACTGGTCGCAAACTACGAGAGCCGAGGCCTCAGTGAGGAGGAAATTGCCCTGTCGCTGGATGTGGAGCAGCGGTTAGTCGGCCAACTGTCGGTAAAGGCTCAAACGATGGTTTCACAGGCCTTCCGATTGGCAGAGACGGCCAGTGCCAGGTTAGAGAGCGCTCAACGAAGAGGTAGTTTCCTCCTGATGGCTTCTGGCGTGATAATACTAACGCTGATG
>CAYVPU010000119.1:0-10046 GCA_964453885.1 uncultured Anaerolineae bacterium
AAAAAGGTCTTCGGCCGAATCGGCATAGATGTGCGGCACGCCCCAGCGATCGCGGATCACCTCCACCGACCCTTTCAGGCCAGGCAGGTGAACCGTCCCTCGCGTTCGAGGCAGGGGCCGGCGCAAGAAAAAGACCAGCGTCCCAACCAAGATGACCAGTAGCACGACAAGCACGATTGCGACTGCGATAATGCTCACCCTGCTCCCCCTTTCACAATGAGAATGAAAATGAGTGATCGCTCGCCTGGGGGTCAAAAAACCGGGTTTCCGTACAGAAAGACATCCCTACCCGACCCATGCAGCCAGCAGCATCCCACAGCCCAGAGCCACCAGCAAGACTAGAACGCCGACGGCAGAGCCAGCGCGAGCGAAAAAATAGAGGCCGACAGGCACGAGTATCATGATGCCAAAGACAAAGCTTTGCAGCGCCAGTTTGTGCTGCTGTTGGAACGGCACTCTGGAATTTTCCGACATGTCTACGCTTCCCCCACGGCATAAGCGCCCCGCAGGTCTGCCAGGCGGATGCGCAGCAGGTCACGCAGGCCGCGCAGGGAATCCCTCAGCAAGTTCACCCGCCGCGTGCGCTGATAGTCCCACTCAACCGGCACCTCTTTGATCCGATAGCCCAGCTTGCGAGCCACGAACAAGACCTCTACGTCAAAGCCGGACGAGACAGTCGCACCTTCGACCTCCCAATTGGTCTCGAGGCTATACAAGCTAAGACGACTCAAGATGGGCTTGATGGCATCCTGGCGGAAGGCTTTGAACCCACACTGAGTATCCGTGATCCCACGAAACCCCAGGATGAGGTTGCGCAAGATGACCTGACTGCGCGACATGAACTTTCGCCACCAGGGCGCATTGCGGCGCACGGTGCCTCGCGACCCGATGACGATGTCACAACCCCGGTCGAACCAGGCGAGTAGTTTGGCTGTCTCACCAATGGGCGTTGCCTGATCCATGTCGCTAAAGAGAACGATCTCTCCCTGAGCAGCCAAGATGCCGGTGGCGATGGCCGGCGCTTTGCCTCGGTGGGGGGCGCGAATGACTCGAAAGCCCACATGCTCCTGCGCAAACGCCTCGGCCAGAGCAACTGTCTCGTCCTCGCTGCCGTCGTCCACCACCAGCACCTCGTAAGAGTAATCCTGAATGGTCAAGTAGCGAGCCACTTTGTCCAGCGATCCAGCCTGGATATTGGTCATTTCATTGTAAGCCGGAATGACGACCGAAAGAAAAGGTCTCACAATAGAACCCGCCTCCTAAAACGATTCATAAAAGCCCTTTGTGATGGGCGAGGGTCTTTGACCGAGGCGAGGGAGGGCTCGGTCAAAGACCCTCGGCGAACGACCTTCACACGTAGATGGCTGCCCAGGCGACGATCCCAACCACAATCGCGATGACCAGACCATAGCCCACCGTCTTGCGCATCACCTGGCCCTCCTGGCCAGCGAGTCCCGCCGTGGAGCAGCCGACAATGACTTTGGCCGGAGCCAGCATGGAACCGAGCGCCCCGCCCGTCGTCTGCGCACCGAGGATGATCCAAACGCTGATGCCGATCAGTTCAGCGGTGCGCTGCTGCAGCGGCGCAAAGATGACGTTAGAGTTGGTGTTGGAGCCAGTCATAAACGCGCCTAGCGTGCCGATGAGCGGTGAAACTAGCGGGAAAGCCGCCCCCACGGCGGTGCTGAGTCCTTGGGCCAGACGGTAGGTCATGCCAGCGTGATCCATCATCACTGCCATGCCCACCATGCTGGCGATGCCAATGCTGGAAGGAATGGCGCTGCGTACCGTCCTGGTCAGGATGCGAGCTGGCGCGCCCGACGTATAATGTCCCGTCGCCCGGTAGATGGCATAGGCAATGACGGACGAGTAAAGCAGCAGTGCACCGGCATGACCAAAGACCGGGATCGCCTTCCCTGCACCAGCGGGCGTCGCCCAGCCGTAGGCCGTGGTCAGTTGTGGGAACAAAACATTTACCTTGATCGCCCGCAGGGTATCGTGGAGCCAGGGCCACAACTCGGCGGCAGAGACAATGATGATGAGCACCAGATAGGCTGACAAGGCAAGTCCCAATCCCATCGTGCCCGAGGTCCCAGTTTCCCCTTTCTCTCTCTGGTAAAAGCGGGCCAGTCCCGCCCCCACCAACAACCCGACCAGCCCGGCCACGAATCCGGCCAGGTTCCACAGGCCATTGGTGGCCAGGAGGTACTGCGTGCCCGCCATCGCGCTGCCCATGAGCAGGATTGCAACCGCGCCACGGCGCACCGCCCGCCAACCGTCAAAGGCATGCGCCGCACCCAGCCCGCAGCCAAAGGTCGCCAGGCCGAGCAAGATCGCCGACCAGGGCGCCAGGTCGCGCCCGTCCAGCCCAGTGACGGCGATGAGCGCTTGAAACGAGGAAGCGATGTCGCCGAACGTCACCGACCAGGAATGACCGATGGCTACAGCGGCCACGGCGGCCACCGGGTTGAAACCCATGCCGATGAGCAACGGCGCGACCACGGCGATGGGCACGCCAAAACCAGCTACCCCTTGCAGGAAAGCACTAAAAGCCCAGGCCAGGATGAGCAACTGGATCACCCGGTCGCCCGTCAGCCGGGCGATGCCCTGACCGATGACCGCGATAGCGCCCGCTTCGTTGACGACATTGTACAGCACCAGGGCCATCCAGATGATGTACAGCACGTGGGCCGTCAGCAGCACGGCCTTGAGTTGCGCGTATGCCAGCAACTCTGGCGTAGCGCCAAAAAAGAACACCGAAACGAAAAACGCGGCGGACCAGCCTACCGGCCCCGCCTTTGACCCGCCCCAGCGAAAGCCGAGCATCAGCACCAACACGACGACGATGGGCGACAAGGCCAGAAGCCACGTCGCCAGGTTGGCAGCAAGTGCTTGCCCAATGGCATCAAAGCGGCCGCTATTGAGTAGAATCAAATGACTGACTCCGTCTGGAAATTGAGGGCAAAGCTAAAGGCAGACAAGTTGGAACGATGTATAGACGAGTTATTTGCTGGGTAGATGAGCAGAATGATTATACAACCAAGCAATAAGAAAGGCAAGACGAGATTGCACCGAATCCCTATTCATGTTATACTTGGGGAGCCAGACGCCAAAGGTATTCTCGGCTTTTCCACGAGTAGTTTTCCTGCGTCTCTTGACACCTGACGCATCTTAAAGTATCATATTATAGAGACAGGCTAATCACGATTGCTACGAAATGGCTCACCATAGTGCAAGCCACCACGGCCACGAGGCTCAATCCAGGTTGCTAACATGTTACTTCAGCGACGAAACCTTAACGCTTTCGTCATGCTTGTGGCACACCAACCGGGTTATAATGAGAACATGAATCACAAACGCTTCCTTCAGGCAATCTACCCTGGCACCATCACCGCCCTCGGGGTGATAGCAGTGGGTTTCATGATCCGCCAAGAGGGGCTGGTTCTCACGCCAATAGCGGGGGTGCTGGCTGTGTTGGCCGTGCTGACCGAACTGATGATCATCCGACTACCGGGTGGCACCAGCTTTACGACCAGTTTTGTCCTGGTGTTGCTGGCCTTGCTGGTGCCGGCCAACGGCGAGATAAATACCTGGCAACGGGTGATGCAGGCCACCGAAGTCATTGTGGTCGGTTCCCTGGTTGGCCACAGCCTGCTGATGGTGAGACAAAAAGAGCTAACGCCAGCGCGAGGGCTTTTTTATGTAAGCCACTATGGTCTGGTCAGCGTGATAGCCGGCAGACTCTTTGTTCTGATCAGCGAAAAGTGGTCGTCCTGGGGAGAGATACAATCCATCCATATCCCCGCCCTGGCTGCCTATGCCCTGAGCTATGCTTTGCTATCCCAGGTGATCGTTGGCATTCGAAATCGGATCATGCTGGCAGTCGAAGAATTCGATTTGCCACGCACCGACCTTCTGATCGCGTTCTTGCTGGTGCCGCTCCCACTGCTGGCCTATCGCATCTACTTTCTCCGAGCCTATTCGATAGGTGCGCTGTTCATCATCCTTTTGCCTATCCTGGCGGTGCTGTGGGCTTTTCGACTCTACATCAACATTGACACCACCCACGGCGAAGTCAAGCTCCTCTACAACATCACCCAGGAGTTTCTGGCGGCTGTCACGCAGGAAGAAACCGTAAAAGTTGTCACGAGGGGCATTGCCCAAGTCATGGAACGGCTCCTCGCCTTTGACGCGTGCCTGATATTCGGGCTCAATGAGGAAGCCAATGAATACTTGGTCGCCTACAGCAGTTTAGACCGAGAACTCTTTCCCGTCGTATCTGGGAAGGGCTTGATGGGGCAGGTTATCAGCAGTGGCCAAGGGCGAATTGTCAACGACATTTTGACAACAGGCTCGCTAACTGGCGTCGAGGAAGAGTGGCCAGAACGGACTGCCTTCCTGATCATGCCTCTCATGGCTCAGCATCTCATAGTGGGCCTGCTGGTTCTGGTCCGGCATCGAAAGAATTTTAGTGCCGAGAACTTTCGCCTCCTGGGCATCCTGGCCGCCCAGGCAGCGGCGGTGCTTCGCAACGCCCAGTTGTATGAACACACCTTGCGGCGGGCAGAGATCGATCCCAAAACGCAGTTGATGCATACCCAGATATTTCAGGAACGCGCACAACGCGAACTGGCACGAAGTCAACAAGACGGTCGATCCTCCGCCGTGATGCTGGCTGACATTGATGACTTTCGTGTCATTAACAATACCTACGGCCATCAAACCGGTGACGAGGTATTGATTGCCGTGGCTCAAATCCTGACCCACACCGTAAGCAGGCAAGACCTGGTGGCACGTTACGGCGGAGAAGAGTTTGTCATTCTTCTCTCCAGGGCTGATGCTGCAGAAGCGCGGGCAGTGGCCGAAGGCATCCGAAGCGCCGTTGAAGCCAGTACCTTTGTCACCCAGGAAGGCGAGGAGGTGCACTTTACCATCAGTATTGGCGTAGCCCTCTTTCCTGCCGATGGCCTGGACGTGCCGTTGCTCGTCAAAAAAGCTGACCGGGGAGCCTATCTGGCCAAGCGGATGGGCAGGAATCAGGTGCGCTTTTACGAAGCCGAGACAGAAATGATCCCACCTGATGAAGGACCACACGCGCTTAAACTGAGCGAGGCAGCAGCAACGCTTGAGAGACAGAGCAAAGCGATATGAACCGCGCACCTGGCTTTCAAATCGAACTTGGACGAGTTCAGGGCATCGCCCGGCATGGTCGCTGGCGGTTCATTGTGTTGATCCTGGGGTTTGACATCTTGCTCATTGCAACCTTGCTTCTGTCTATGCAGCACCAGGAGCTGGCAAAAGAATACCAATTGCTCGTCGAGACACGCGTTGTTTACGAAGAGTTGCTGATCACCCAAGAAGTGATCGAACCGGTGACAGTCACTGTCGTGGTGACACCTGGGTTCACACTGCCAGTGACTCCCATCGAACCGTAAAAGTATGCCGAGGTATCCGGGGCTCCCATACCCCAGCCCCAGGCAGTGCTAGAAACGTCGGTTCTTTGGGATTTCGCAGGGTCAAGGTGTTGGACTCCCCAACTTGTTGGGGGCGCGGCGCAAAGAACCCAAACAAGCACTTGTCCTGTACACTGTCCTGGACGGTCAGCACTGTCCTGGACGACAGTACAGGGTACAGGGCGGCCAAGTACAGGGTTCAGGACATTGTACCGTGTCCAATACGGTGCTCTGATACGTCACCCTGCAAACTCCCAGAGACCCAAAACGTCAAGGTCCACGGGGGGACAGCAAGCAGACCAACTGCTATATAACGACTTTGACCAAGGAGGAGAATATGCAACCGGGTCAGGTTTCAACCGAACACATCAAAATCGCAGAGTTGAGCCGCAAGATCGGACAGATCCTGGTGGAGCGCGGGGATTACGAGCAAGCGATGCACCAATTCCAGCTTGGCCTCACCTATCTGGAAGGCACAGAGCACATCGAAGTCGCTCGTATCTACAACGAGATTGCCCGCGTATATTGGCATCAAGGTAAACTGGAAGAGGTTCAAAAGTGGACTGAGAAGGCATTCGAAGTGGGGGAGCGGCTTTTTGATCCGGAAGAGTTTGCTCGTTTGCTCTATTTCGCTGGTATTCGCTACTTTCGCCAGGCCAAGAACAAACTGGCTGAAGAGCATTGGCTTCGCAGCCTGGAGATCAGTCAGCAGACGGGAGACCTGCCGACTCAAGCCAAACTGTATCAGAACCTGGGCTGGCAGGCCCAACTTATGGGTCAATACAAAAAAGCGCTCGACTACCTGGCACAGGGTCGCACCCTGGCCGGCGAGTGCGGGGACATCTCGTCGCTCTCCTATATCCATGCAACCCAGGGGGAGACTTATTACCTGCTGGGCGAGTGGGACAAAGCCATTGCCAACCTGCAAGAAAGCCTGAATCTGGCCGAACAGGCAGGCCTACGACGCGCAACGTCGCGGGTGTTCAGTGCGATGGGGGACATCTATCGTCACCAGGGGCGCTGGGCGGAAGCCGACAAAGCCTATCAGCGTAGCCTGGCCTCCATCACCGGCATGGGCAGCCCACAATCTCTGGCTGTCGTCCACCTTGGCCTGGCTTTGATCAACATGGAACGCAAGGCCTACGCCCGGGCTGAGGAGCTGTTTCAAAAGTGCTGGGCCATCGCTGGCAAAGGCCTCGGCTTCACCGCACGCATGACGGCCGTCAAAGCACACATGGGCGAGTTGTACGTGCGCATGGGGAAACTCGATCAGGCTGAAGAAGAGACAGCCACGGCCATAGAACTGGCCACCCAGGCCAACGCCAAATCGGAACTTGCCCACGCAACAATGGTACGAGGCATGATCGCGACCGATCGCCAACAGTGGGAAACGGCGGAGGCACTCCATCAGCAGGCCCTGACTAGCTTTGAAGAACTGGGAGATCGGTATAACCAGGGACGCACCGCCTTTGAGATGGGCATGATGTTCCACCGGCGCAACGACTCGCCCAAAGCCCAGAGTAAGGCCAAGGAATATCTCCGACGTGCCTGGGAGACCTTCTCCGAACTAGGAGCCCGGGCTGACCTGGAAAAATTCCCGTCCGACTTGCAGTCTGACAAGACAGACTGACAGCGCCGCTCCTCCAGACCAGCAGATATGGTCGGCCAACCCAGTGGCAGAGCAACTGCCGGATGACCTGACCTTAGAACGGTTGATCGGGCATGATTGACCAGCACCCCTTGCAACCGAGCGAAACTTTGATAGGCCAGATCCTCGCCCTCAATACGCGAGTGCGTTTCATCCTGTTGATCATGCTGTTCAACCTGGTCCTCCTGACCATCGTCCTTCTCTCCATCCGCAATCAAGAGATTCAATACGAGGTGCTGCGCGTGGAGACCATTAACGTGGCGTATGCCACCCGGCTGGCTATCGTCAAAAGGACAGTCGCCCGTTTGGTCTATGTCACCGCCACCTCTACACCGGCGCCGGCCACCGAGACCCCACTTTCCTCACCGACACCCACTTTCACGGCGACGCCCACCGACACGCCGACGCCCACACCCAGGCCAACAGAGACCACCACGCCCAGGCCAACAGAGACCACCACGCCCAGGCCAACAGAGACCACCACGCCCACGCCAACCCAAAAGAGTACGAATACCCCCACGCCGACAGCGACAGCCACCTCGACGGCGACACTCTCCCCTACTCCAACCCCCACAGTTACACCCACCAACACACCATCGCCAACACCCACACTGACAGCGACTGACACGCCTACCGTCACACCAACTTTTACAGCCACGCCGACGTTCACGCCCACCACCCCTCCGCCGCCGCCTACCGTGCTCAACGTCTCTCCCAGCAGCAGCGGCAACGAGAGCGTCGTGTCGGCCAGCGTAAGAGGGGCCAACTTTCAGACCGAGCAGGCTGGAACGACTGTTCTCCTCCGCAGGGACAGCTCTTCAGATATCGTAGCCTCGAACGTCAACGTCGAGAGCACGACCCTGATCACCTGCCAGTTCGACCTGGTTGGCGCTGTGCCCGATTCGTGGGACGTGGTTGTCACCAACCCCGATGGAAAGTCTGGCACGCTGCCCAACGGTTTCACAGTGAATCCAGGACTCCACCACTTTACCTTTGGTCACATCGGCAACCAGGCAGCCGGCGTGCCCTTTGCCGTGACTCTCACTGCTTACGACCGCCACAACAACCTTGTGACTGGCTTTACCGGCACGGCGGCCCTGTCCGATTCCACCGGCACCGTCAACCCCAGCGTCACCGGCAGCTTTACGGCCGGTGTATGGACAGGCAACTTGATTATCACCCTGGCTCAGGCCGACGTCACCGTAACCGCCGTGTCTGGCAGCCGGTCCGGCACCAGCAATAGCTTTGACGTCAGTCACGGCCCGCTGGATCACTTGGGGATTGGAACGATCACGAGCCCCCAAACCTACAACGTGCCATTCTCCATCGGCATCACTGCCTACGACGCCTACGACAACGTGGTTCTATCTTATGCCGACACGGCCAGCCTGAACGACACGACCGGCACACTTGGTCCGACAGTCTCTGGGGCCTTCTCATCCGGCAAATGGAGCGGCAACGTCACCGTCATGGGCGTTAGAGCCGGCGATGTCATCACCGCCATCTCTTCCATCCCTCCGACTGCGTTGGGAGCCAGCAACCCATTCACAGTTGCCTATCCCGCACCTGAGGTATGGAGCATTACGCCCAACGAAGGCGTGAACACTGGAACAACCACCGTGACCATCACTGGCAGTGGCTTCTTTCCCACGCCCAGCGCCCGGCTTGGCGTCGCGCCTCTGCAGAGCGAGATGTTTGTTGACGACAAAACTCTGACTGCCATTGTGCCCCCTGGCATTCCTGCCGGCACCTATGACCTGTACGTGACCAACCCCGGCCCCCTGGCGCCCACCGGCGTGCTCGCCGATGCCTTTACTGTGCAGAACGCTACCATCCCCTCCAATACACTAGAGACATCCTTCCTGGCGACATTTGGTATCGCCCCAAGCTCATCACGCAACGGGGACAACGATCAGGTACAAGTCATCTTTTTGGAAGTGCCCGATACGTTCACAAACTCGCTCCACATCCGAATCTTTGACCCCGACCTGGGGCCTGGATCGCCACCGACCGACGAGCGATATGACGTACGAGTCGGGGACGCTTGGGACACCGCCACGACCTTTAGTCTCTACGGAGGCCCCGGGGCCTACACCCACCCTGCCGCCCGCCGGATCACGTTCACTAAGACGGCTGATCCCGGCATAAGCAGCGGTAAGTCCATAATCAGCCAGACCTTTGGCGTCAGTCACACGCTGAATGGAAAGTGGTACCTCTTTGCCACAGTCAACAACCCTGATCAGGGGGAACTGGTGGGCAACAAGCGCGTTTTCAAGCTCTCGGTGGTGGGAGGCCCCGGCGACGACGGGAATTATTACAACGTGGCCCTCAGCACGTCGCCGGACGGGAACATAACGCCCCAGGGCGCACGCATCCTGGCCTACTCGTGGGCCTTCCGATTGGAGCCCCTTGTAACCGTGCCCCTGTACCCTTACGTGACAGCTTTTGCCACTACGTTCACCCAGAATAACTTTGACTTTGACCATCCCAGTTACGAGGTGGGCATCACCATTACCACGCCTGTCCGATCCTTTGCCGTGGCACTCGGCGCTCTCTCTGGCGACGATGAAACCGCATTTTCTGACCATGTCGTCACTGCTGACGAGTCAAGTTCCACCTGGACGGTGCTCTGCACGACCACTGGCAACCTTAACAACGTCGTCTTTTGGGCCACGGATCAGAGCGGCGCGCCACTGGCCATCTTTGCCCGCTCAACCATTGAGCCACCGCCTCCTCTTCCGCCATAGCACCAGGATTTCCCTGTCCTCACTCCGCCGCCGGCCTGGCCTGCCACGGTCGGCGGCTTTGTGTGTTTGACGCCAGGGCCCGCTTCATCTATAATAGGCGCAACTGTTTTTGATCTGGAGAAGGTAACTATCCGCTCCCACCGGATCTGGCAGACGAAATCCGCGCTCTTGCGTTGGGCGAAGGCACTTGTCCTGTAC
>CAYVPU010000120.1:0-9891 GCA_964453885.1 uncultured Anaerolineae bacterium
TCTGGTAGATCAGGCCCGTGCCATTTCCCAGCACCTGGGTAGGTGTGCCATACTTGTCGCTCATCCACACTGCTAGCTTTTTCAGTTGGTCGATGCCAGCGAAGCGCTTCCCTGGCTTGGTCCCGACCGTTCTCACAGCGTAAACCATGATTTCCTCTCCTTTCCTGTCAGAGATGATGACGCTTTTTCTCATTCCCTTTGGCCCTTATTGACAGCCCATTCCTCCATCTTGGAACACCTACTGTCTCTGCCTACCCTCACGGGGCACCGCTACTGTCCTGGTGGGCGATATACGGACATCTTTTCCTTGGCCAGGGCCACGGCCTGGTCGACCTCTTCGGGGGTGATAAGAACGGTAGTAGTGTTCTTGCTCATCCCGGGGATATTCGTCATCAGGGACCCGGCAGTGGCGGTCACATTGTCCGGTAAATCCACAATGACGAAAAGGTCCGTGTCGCCGAAGGCATAATACATGGCTTCCAGCTTTCCACCCATGGCTTCTGTGCCCCGAGCTATTGCCTCCCGCCGGCTAGAGCCACCTTCCTTGAGAAGCCCCTTCAAACCTTCCACGGTATGGGTAGCACGTATGAGATACTTTGGCATCTGACACCTCCTGTTGTCAATGTCCCTCAACATGACTGTCGAGTGACGGACAACCTCTCCGTGACCGAAGAGACTGTTATGGAAGCTTACATGGACCACCCCCTTCCCAAAACAAAAAGCCGAAGACAAAATCCTTGTCCAAACAAGGAAGCCTTCGGCAGCCACAGAGAAACTTTAATGCTTTCCGCCGCTTCAATGAGTTCAACGGTGGTCTTATCTTGGTTCTATTATACTTCAAAATCTGATTTCCCGATATTCCCCCCCGCCGTTGGCCCCCACCCTCACCCAACCATTCCCGCCTAGAAACGATTTCAGGGCGCGTTTCGCGTCACGGTGCACCAGGTGAGGAAAAGCCCACACCTGGCCGATTGCGTTTGATAATTCAGTTTATCATACATAATTATGGGGCCTGAAACACGCCCAGATCCTTGCTTTACCTATTTGAGCTGGCCACCGCTGATGCCAGCAAGCCTACCGGACTCAATCAATACTGCGATTGAAAATCTGTCAATCACACCAATTGCTTCCTTGCAAAAATCTCTGCTTAAAAATATGTTATCATAAGATAACCGTAACAAAGGATACTTAGACGAGACGTATTTTTCTAGTTTGTCGCGTTCTCTTGTGTGTGGAGTTAGCTCCCCTTCATCATGAACAATACAATTTCGAAGAACTCTATAATCGTCTATCTCTTTCCATTCCGGTCTTTTGTAAAGCGAAGAACGAACAGATTTATCCTTAATCAAGAAATGCACTGCCTTCTTCACTTTGTTCGTTTTTCTTGGAAACTCACAATCCACGCACATTCCTACCAAATAGGATTCAAAGGAAGCATACAAATTCACGAAGAAAGAAGCCCGTAAAATGTCACCAAATCCCCCCAAGACCATTGAGTACAAATGATCGTCATTAGAACACTCTTGAGACTCCGCTTCCAAAAAATCTTCCATAACCGTCAGATAATGACTAAAGAGCCCAATTGCCGGGATGTCAACCATTGCCAAATCGAGAGGATCTAAAGCGTCTAGCAAAGCGCGATAATCTTTATCCATCTTCACTTACCTCCCAAACTGCCACCGCTGGCCTCAGTGAATAGGCGGTATGAGGGTCTCAATACCTCACATAGTCAACCGCCGTCGAGGTGTCGTCGTCGCCCAGGCCGATGTAGAGAGCTGTCATCGCAGATACGCCGCAGGTCGTGCGCTCCCATCTGTTTCTTGACCGTCGTCGCTCTCTTATTTTGCCTCGTGCAGCGTGCGGCGACGGTAGGGGTAGTGTAGCAGCCCGGCTGCTTTGCGCTTGGCGGTTTCTGGTCGCCGATCGTAGCGGGCGGTCGTCTGCACGCTGGCGTGACCGGCCAGGCGCTGGACAACCGCAATGTCCGCGCCGGCGTCAAGCAGGTCACCGACAAACGTCCGTCTAAAATCGTGAGGGGACAGGTCCTTTACTCCCGCCTGAGTAGCCCGCTTTTGCAGAATGTGATAGACGGCCTGGGTTGTCAGACGGTTGCCCTTCAGGTGGCCCCCCTTCCAGATGTTCACGAACAGCGGCCCCGGGGCCTGGAGGCCGGCGCTGACGACTACCTGACCTGGCCCTGCCACCGGCAGGAGCTGCTGGCTCGGATGCGCGCCGCGCTGCGGCGTGTTAAGGGCGATGTAATGTGGAAGCAAGTGGGTGGTGACGTCAAAGGCCGCACTCAGCGACAGGGGATATAAAGCCGCTGGCCGACATATATGCGATTGGGATTGGGTAACTTGTTGGCCGAGACGATGGCCCATACTGTGGTGCCATAGCGTAACGCCAGGGCACTCACCGTGTCGTAGCGCCGGACAGTGTACCACACGCCACACTGTGGCGGCCAAGGCCGCACTCGGCGACAGGGGATATACAGCCGCTGGCCGACATATATGCGATTGGGATTGGGTAACTTGTTGGCCGAGACGATGGCCCATACTGTGGTGCCATAGCGTAACGCCAGGGCACTCACCGTGTCGTAGCGCCGGACAGTGTACCACACGCCACACCGTGGAGGTCGGGGCACAGGTCGCCTGCCGGGGATCTTGAGACGCTGGCCCACGTAGATGAGACTCGGGTTCACCAAGCCGTTCAGGCGAGCAATGGCTGCTACCGTTGTCCCAAAGCGCCGGGCGATGGCATAGAGCGTGTCTCCACGTCTGACGATGTAAAAGAAGTGCGGTCTCGATGGCGGCATCCAGCTACCAGGGATGACCAACCGCTGGCCCACATGGATGATGGTGCTGGTCAGGTGATTGGCCACCATGATCGCTTTCACCGTCGTGCCGTAACGCAGCGAGATGCGAAACAGGTTATCGCCAGCCTGCACGACGTGTACCACTGGTCCTGAGGCCGGCGGTGCGCTGAATGCCACGCCCGGGCCAAGTGCCATCTGCGCGACCAACAACAACGAGATGACCAACAGCAGCTTTTTGTTTGCCATAACTCATCCTCCTTTCTCAATGATCGGTATATACGACCTACGCCGCATATACCGCAATACACTCCCTCTCTCACAAACAAAACGCCGAAGGCAAATTCCTGGCTCACAGGAGGAAGCCTTCGGCAGTTACAGTGAGACTTTATTGCTTTCCGCCGCTTCGATGAGTTCAACTGCGGTCTTGTGTCCTAATTATACTACATACCATATTTTTGCGCAAAAGTAACGCATTTCTATTCGTTAATGCAAAGGCAGGCAGTTTCTAATCGCCCGAACAGTACTTTTCCAAGCAAATCAGAAGAATGATCGCACAATCTCTCAAATCTGTCTAGTTCACACCCAAAGTCAGATTAGAAACGGCTTCTGTTTGCATGAAACCAACCAAAATGAATAGAAACCCCTTCCCTTCTGTTTGCGCAAAAATAAGGTGGCAGGTCTACGGCGCAGAAAAAACAGTGTACTGTCGTTCACTACAGTGTCTGGTGTGTTGTCCTGAGCACGAGGTCTTACCACGAAACACACGAAAGGGCACGAAAAGCGCGAAAGGCTAGAGGACTCTGGCGGTTCGGGTGGTGCCCATCCGGGTCAAAAAGACACCCCCCAGGATGACGGTCGCTCCGGCGATTTGCATCCAGCCAAGACCTTCCCCCAGCCACAGCCAGCCGATGAGCATGGCGATGACTGGTTGCAGGTTGCAGTAAATGGCCGTCCGGGCGCTGCCTACTGTTTTCACACTTGTGTTCCAGACGACGTACGCCAGGCCAATGGCCAACACCGTCGAATAGGCCAGTCCCAGCCAGCCTTGCCACGGCACGGCGGCCCAGTCCTGGACCCGCCATTCGGGCGCTGTTGCCAGAAGGAGTACTGGCGTACCGGTCAACATAGATAGCCCTGTCACTTTCAACGGCGAGTGGCGTCGCAACAGAGGCCGGGACAGCACTGTGTATGTAGCCCAGGTTACAGCGCTGCCGAGCACCAGCAGCGTGCCTGGCAGTGATTCGCCTTTCACCTCGACAGCCTGACCAGAGCCGACCACGATTAGGACTGTGCCACCAAAAGCCATCAGGCAGCCGAGCCATCCGCGCCGATCCAGCCGCTCCAGGCCCATTGCTGCGCCGATGAGGGAGACGTACACCGGCACGCCGCCCAACATCAGCGAGCTGTTACCGGCAGTGGTGCGGGCGATGCCGTTGATAAACAAGAGTTGGTAAGCGGTGTTGCCTACCAGTCCCAGGATCAGCAATCGCCCGGCGTCGTGTCTATCCACGCGCAAGCTGCCACCAGTGACCTTTGTCACCAGCAGCACGATAGCAGTGGCGGCAGAGAAACGAATGGCGTTGAACGCCGCTGGCGAGAGAGCTTCCAAAGTGATCTTGATGATGCTAAAGTTGGCTCCCCAGATGACGATTACCGCCAGAAGAGCCAGGTCAACCAGGCCGAACTGTCGTCGCGTAGTTTTATTCATCTTGAAACTGTTGGCCATTGTAGGGTAGGGCCTGTCCTGAGCCCTTGGTCCTCCGGCCCAAGGACGGAGGGCAAAGTCGAAGGATTGGCGGCGGGTCAGATTGTCAAATCCGGCGGCCAGGCTGCGGATTTGGCAATCCACCGCGAGCAGATGTAGTGTAGGCGCTCCAGGTGCGGTTTGTAGTATTAGTACGCCCGGCCAAAGATGGCTTGCTCCGTCGCTTCCTTGCCACAGCCGACGCAGACCCCCTTGCCGCCGGGCTGCTCCAGGGGGATGCAACGGATGGTGACGGGGATGCTGGCCTCCTCGCGGACGCGCTCCTTGATGTCCGTCTCACATGCCTCGTCGCCGCACCACCAGGCCAGCGCCCAGCCGTCGGCGGTGACGGCTTTCAACGCCTCAAAGTCTTTGGCGTAGTGAGTGTTGTCGTCGCGGAAGTGGGTGGCCTTGGCCAGCATGTTGGCCTGTGTTGCGGCCAGCGTATCGGGCGTGGCCTGCGCCAGGCCAGCCAGGGGCATGGCCGATTTGCCCGCCTTGCCGGGCACGTCACGCCGGGCCAAGACAACCTGGTTTTGCGCCACGTCGCGCGGACCGAGCTCCATCCGCAGCGGCACGCCCTTCATCTCCCAGTGATTGAATTTCCAGCCGGGCGTTTGTCCCTCTCTGTCATCCACATGGTAGCGAATGTTGGCCTCGGCCAGGGCGGCCTTGACCTTTTCCACCGCTTCGAGCACGGCGCTCTTTTGCTCCTCTTGGCGCCAAATGGGGACGACGATGACCTGGTAGGGGGCCAACACCGGCGGTAGCACCAGTCCCTGGTCGTCGCCGTGGGCCATGATGACGGCGCCCACCATGCGCGTACTCACGCCCCAACTCGTGGTCCAGGCGTACTCCAATTGGTTGTTCTCGTCCAGGAACTTGATGTCAAAGGCCCGGGCGAAAGTCTGGCCCAAAAAGTGAGAGGTGCCGGACTGCAAAGCCCACTTGTTGCCCATCATGGCCTCGATGGTGTAGCTGTTGACGGCTCCGGGGAACGTTTCGCTTTTCGACTTGCGCCCCTTGACCACCGGGATGGCCGCGTCGTTGATGGCAAAGTCGGCATAGACCTCCAACATGCGCAGCGTTTCCTCTTGCGCTTCCTGGGCGGTGGCGTGGACGGTGTGGCCTTCCTGCCACAGGAACTCGGTGGTGCGCAGGAACAGCCGGGTGCGCATCTCCCAGCGGACGACGTTGGCCCACTGGTTGATGAGCAGGGGCAGGTCGCGGTAGCTGCGGACCCACTTGGCGTACATGTGGCCGATGATCGTCTCCGAAGTAGGCCGCACGATGAGGGGTTCCTCCAGTTTTTTGCCCCCACCGTGGGTCACCACGGCCAGCTCTGGCGCAAAGCCTTCGATGTGCTCAGCTTCTCTCTTGATAAAACTCTCCGGGATAAAGAGGGGAAAATAGGCGTTGACGTGACCGGTCTCCTTGAAACGGCGGTCTAGCCCGGCCTGGATTTTCTCCCACAGCGTGTAGCCGTAAGGTCTCAGCACCTGGCAGCCTTTCACTGGCGCATAATCCGCCAATTCAGATTGCAGAATGACACTGGTGTACCATTTGCTATAATTCTCATCGCGGGTGGGTAGTTTCTCAGACATCTTTCCCCTCCTCTTTTTTGACTGTGTGAGCAGAATGTGATGCGACTCTATAACATGTCACGCAGGCGTTGCAATTGATCCCGCAGCAGGTCTTTATCCCTGGTGTACTCTAGCGTTACTACCTCCGGCTTCGTGCGGGCCAAGACGAAGGCCAGGGCTTCCCAATCCTCGTCCTGCAGCGGTTCGTGAGAGTCTACCATCGCCCCCTCGCGCAGGCGGGAGCCGCTGGCGTGAACCTCACGCACGCGAAAGAGGGGCAGCGAGCGAAAGTATCGCTCCTCGTCAAAGCCCAGGTTGTGCGCACTCACCCGCGCGTGGGCAACATCCAGCAGAAAACCACAGTCCACTGCGTCCAATACGGCGGTCAAAAAAAGCGGCTCGCAGGCGTACTCGTAGGCGCTGTTGGGCTGGTAGGCGGGGTTTTCCAGCAGCAGCGGCACCGCCAGCCATCGCTTGAGCCGGGCGACGTTGTGACAGGTGTTCAGGTAGACCTGGCTTCGGGGCTGGGTCTCTGATCGCGGCGTGACCTGCCCGTCGTGCTGGGACGCTTTGACACCGAGGCCAAAGTTCAGCGAAAACCAGGCCGGATCGACCAGGTCTAGCAATCTCTCAGCCTGGGCCATGATGGCTTTGTCGAACGGATCGGGCTGATTGAGGACAAACGGCGCTGGCATATTGTGCAGCAGCAGCGGATGGCGTGACCGGGCTTGGCGGATCTGCGCCTCTGTGTGCCAGGGACAGACGACGATCCGGTCCACCAATGTCTTTCCTTCGGCCAGCAAAGCCATCAGCGGCTGAGAATAGAGGGCAGCCAGTTGCGGCGACATGATTACCTCCTCCTCAACTCCCTGCTTGAGCAGTGCCACAGCTTCTTCTGGTGTGTCAGCCACCTGAATCAGCGCCAGGTCTTGCGGGCGAGCGTAGCTGTTGGCGACAAAAGTCTCCAGCACGCGCCGCCAATGCGGGCCGAGCAGGACGAAAGGCGCAGGCGGAATGGCCCGGGTCTGGAGCAGGCTCCACGTCAGCGAGAGCTCGGTCAGGGTGCCGATGCTGCCTTTGAGGACGAGAAAGCCGTCGGCCTGGATTAGCCGTCGCAGGCGGGAGAGCAGGTCGGGGGTCTTTTCTTCGCGGTCAATCCAGGGGTTGGCCTGGATGCCTCGCCAATTAAAGGCTGTGCAGGTGACGCCCAGCGTGCGCCCCCCGGCCTTTTTGGCCCCCCGACTGACGGCTTCCATGGTGCCCATGTAACCACCGTTCATCACGGTAAAGCCCGCCTCAGCCAGCAGTCGCCCGGCGCGGCGCGCCTCTTTGTAGCCGACGCTGTCCTCAGTTGGTGCGGAACCGCCAAAAATGGCAATGATACGTTCTTTCATAGTTTTTTCCACTCGAAAACCTGGTGTCCATAGGTGTTGATGACCAACGTGGATTCATAGATAGTTCGCCGCACCGGATTATGGCCGTAAAGATGTACGTGACCGTGAATCAGGTAACGCGGGCGAAAGTGTTTCATCAGCCAGAGAAAGGCCTTGAATCCCGTGTGACACAGGTCGCTGGCGTCGTGAACGCTGTAGGGCGGCGAGTGGGTGATGAGGACGTCCAGGTAACGACCGTGTCGCCCCCGGTTCCAGAAAAGCTGGGGGACAAGGTGCATCGTTTTGAGCCACATTTCCCGGTCGGTGTACTGCGGGCCGCCGCCTGACTTGTAGCGCATGGAGCCTTCTAATCCGGCTAGCAGGAGCTCTTTGTAGTTGGCCGTGCGCCCATCAAGGTTGACGCAGCCGCCCGGCTCCACCGGTTTGGGGTCTTTTTCTGGAATGATGGCGCGTCTGTCGTGATTGCCAAAGACAAAATAGAGTGGTTTGTTGAGCATGGTGACGATGAATTCCAGATAGTAATTGGGCAAGTCGCCGCAGGCCAGCACTACGTCCACGTCGCTGTAGCGCTCACTGATGTTGGCGTGGTAGAGTCCTGGCTCTACGATGTCGCTCACTGTCAGGATTTTCACCTTGCCCCCGGATCTGATGGCCCCGATTGTCTGGTTTTATGACACTGTGTCTGGTTTGTGTTTTGCCCCCCCAGGATGTGTCACGTGCTGCGTGTTCCGTGTCATCACGCACCATGGAGTATACACCGATCTCAAAACGACTGATACTCTGTCCGGGCAATGATCTCATCTTGCAGCGCTTCACCGAGATCGCAGAAATAGTCGCTGTAGCCCGCTACGCGCACGATAAGGTTCCGGTACTGCCCGGGATTTTTTTGTGCCGCGCGCAGCGTGGTGACATCCACGACGTTGAACTGTACGTGGTGGCCATCCAGTTTGAAATAGGCTCGCACCAACTGGGCCAATTTTACCAGGCCATCGTCGCCACTGAGCAACTGGGGCGTGAATTTCTGGTTAAGCAGCGTGCCGCCGGTGCGGGCGTGGTCCATCTTGGCTACCGACTTGATGACCGCCGTCGGCCCGCGCCGGTCGGCTCCCTGCACGGGCGAAACGCCTTCAGAAAGAGGCTCTCCTGCCCTCCGTCCATCGGGTGTGGCTCCGATCACCGATCCAAAATAGATGTGAACCGTAGTCGGCAGCAGGTTTATGTGGTAGGTTCCCCCCTTGGTGTTCTTGCGGCCGTCTATGGCCCTGAAATAGGCTTCAAAGAGGGCGACCATCATGCCGTCAGCATAGTCGTCGTCGTTGCCGTATTTAGGCGTTTTATTCAGCAGCATCTGGCGCACCCTTTCGTGGCCCACAAAGTTATCTCTGATCGCGGCCAGCAACGCTTGCAGGGGTAAAGTCTTTTCGTCAAAGACGTGGTATTTGATGGCCGTCACGACATCGGTGAGTGTCCCCAGGCCCACGCCCATGATGTAGGATGTGTTGTACCGCGCGCCGCCGTCGTGATAGTCCTTGCCTGTGGCGATGCAATCGTCAATCAGCAGCGACAGGAATGGCGTGGGCATGTACCCGGCGTACAGTCTCTCAATGACATTGTTCCCCCGCACCTTGATGTCCACAAAGTGCTTTAGCTGCCTTTCGTAAGCCTCAAACAATGTCTCAAACGAGCCGAATTGGGTGGCATCCCCTGTCTCCAGCCCGATCCTCCGCCCCGTCCGGGGGTCGAGGCCGTTGTTCAGAGTGATCTCGAACACCTTGGGCATGTTGAAATAGCCTGTCAGGTTATAGTTCTCCTTCCCAAAAGCGCCGACCTCCACACAGCCGCTGGAACCGCCATTCCGCGCATCGGCAATGGATTTGCCCTGCCGAACCAGTTCCTGGACAATGAGATCAGAGTTAAATATCGAGGGCTGACCAAAACCGGTGCGAATGATCTTGGCCGCTCGTTTCACGAATCTGTCTGGACTCTTTTTGCTGACCTGAATGGAAGAACTGGGCTGCAATAGCCGCATCTCTTCGATCACGTCCAGGATCAGATACGTGACCTCGTTGACCGCATCGGAGCCGTCGGCATTGAGGCCGCCGGTGTTGATTTGGGCAAAGTCGGTGTAGGTGCTGCTCTCCTCTGCTGTGACGCCGACCTTGGGCGGTGCGGGCTGGTTGTTGAACTTGATCCAGAAGCATTGCAGCAACTCTTTGGCTTGCTCGCGGGTCAGCATCCCCTCTTCCAGGCCCTTTTTGTAAAACGGATACAGGTGCTGATCCAGGTGACCGGGGCAGAAAGCGTCCCAGGGATTCAGTTCTGTGGTCACGCCGAGGTGGACGAACCAGTAATACT
>CAYVPU010000121.1:0-9783 GCA_964453885.1 uncultured Anaerolineae bacterium
GTCCTGACTATCGGCCGCCAGATCAGCGAACCGCTGATCGTCCACCTGGGGATGGCCGGCGCTATCATCGCCGAGGCCTACATCAGCTTCCTCGGACTGGGCGTTCAAGCGCCAACGGCAACCTGGGGCAACATGCTGGACCAGGCCTACCACCACCTGGATACCGAGCCGTGGATGTGGTTCTTCCCCGGGATGTTGATCGTTCTCACGGTGCTGTCCATCAATTTCATGGGCGATGGGTTGCGGGATGCGCTGGATCCGAGAACCGTCAGGTAGCTGTATCGCACCGTCCTCTGCAGGTCGCCGCCGGCTTTTTTCCCCTTGCTCTCTGCTTTTCCCACCTGGGCCAAGTGAATCTCATATATGTACCACCGATTTGCCAAATCGGTTTACAGACTGGGCCAGGTGAATCTCACATATGTACCTGCACGCCAATCCCCACTATTTTGCCGCAGATGACGGGGAATCCGTGTCGGGGCCTTTGGCGGCCGGTGGGTGTTAGGGTGAGTGAGCATAGAAAGGGTTAGAAAGGGATAACAAGAAATGTCTGATTTTGGTCAAGTCCGTACAATGCGGGTCTCGCGGCTGCACGCCATCCGCGACCTGCGACTGGAGAACCTGCCTCGGCCTACTCCTGGCCCCGGCGAGGTGTTGCTAAGAGTGGCCTGCGTGGGTGTGTGTGGCTCGGACGTACATTACTACGTGGAAGGGCGTATCGGCGACCAGGTGGTGGCAGCACCCATCATCCTGGGACACGAGTTCTCTGCCTGGGTCGCCGGGTTAGGCACGGGCGTCGAAGGCCTGGAGATCGGGCAGTTGGTCACCGTCGAACCGGCGATTCATTGCGGGGAGTGCGAATCCTGCCGAGAGGGGCATCCCAATCTGTGCCCCAGCGTTCGTTTTTGCGGCACGCCGCCGGTAGATGGCGTCTTTGCCGAGTACACCGTCATGCCGGCTGAGAACTGCTTTCCCCTGCCGGAGGGATTTGGATCTGTGGAGGGCGCGATGCTGGAACCGCTGGGCATCGCCATCCACACTGTTGATCTGGCCCACCTAAAGCCAGGGCAAATCGTCGCTGTTCTGGGGGCCGGACCCATCGGTCTACTCACGGCTGCGGTGGCCAAGGCCGCCGGCGCCAGCGCGATCTATATGACCGAGCCGCTGGCTTACCGCAGACGGTTTGCCACGGACTATATCGCTGATGCGGCATTGAACCCTGATGACACGGATGTCGTCGCCGAGATCATGCGCCTGACCGGCGGGCGCGGCGTGGACGTGGCCTTTGAGGCCGCGGGCGCACCAGAGACCCCCGAGCAGGCTGCTGCAGTGGCGCGTCCCGGCGGCAAAATGATCGTCGTTGGCATCCCTTCCGACGATACCATGACCCTGACCGCGACCACTGTCCGCCGCAAAGGACTGACCATCAAGTTGGTGCGGCGCATGAAGCACACCTATCCCCGCGCTATCCGCCTGGTGCAGACGGGCATGGTGAATGTCAAATCTCTGGCCACCCACCTCCTGTCCCTGGAGCGCATAACCGAGGCCTTTGAAATGGTTTCCGCATACGACGACGGCGTGCTGCGGGCGGTTATTCAGGTGGGGGCATATCCCCAACATCAGCCTACGTCCGATGGAGGCCGGGCGTAGGGAAATCGCTGATCTTTCGACGGAGCAACGCCTGAAAGACCTCTTGCTTCAGTCTCCATAACAGAGTATAATACGACATAGATAGGTTTGATACGCGGGAGAGTTGTCGCTTTCAGTTGGCGGAGGATGGTTGATTTGAAGATCTTGATAGTGGACGACGATCGTGATTTTCGCCAGGTGACAAAGATGTCGCTGTTGAAGGGCGGCTATGAGGTATTCGAGGCCAGCAGTGGTCGTGAGGCAATGAATGTAGCACGGCAAGTACAGCCTGATCTCATCCTGTTGGACATTTTGATGCCTGGCCTGGATGGGTACGAAACCTGCCGTCAACTCAAGACCAGCCCGGCAACCAGTCACATTGCGATCATTATCCTGACAGCCCTGGGTGATCCTGCCGTGCGTTACAAGACCCGACAGGCCGGCGCTGACGACTATGTCGCCAAGCCTGTGATGTTACAGGAGCTATACGAGCGGGTGGAACGCCTAATACGCCGGCGCGAGCTTTTTCACGGCGCGCGGCGGCGGATGGACGATGACGAGTAGGAAAAGGATCTGGTTTTGTGGACAAGCTCCGATGCCTCAAAAAGATTACCTGGCGATTCTGCCTGGCTGTTGTTCTGAGCGCCGCTGCTACCCTCTGCTTGTTAATGGGAGCTGGCTGGAGTTGGTTGACGGCTGATCTGCCCCAGCCAGGGGACCTGCCCCAACACGTAGCTGCGCCCAGTTCGCAGATTCTTGACCGGCATGGTCGGCTGTTGTACGAGGTCATAGACCCGGCCCGTGGACGGCACATGCCAGTGACCCTGGAGGAGGTGCCGCCTTATTTGCTCCAGGCTACGGTCGCTACCGAAGACGCCAATTTCTACCACCATCCCGGCGTGGACCTGAGGGCTATCCTCCGGGCACTCTGGATCAATCTCCAGGGCGGCGAGGTACTCTCTGGTGGCAGCACGATCACGCAGCAGTTGGCGCGCAATCTGCTCCTCTCGCCGGAGGAGCGTGTCCAGCGCACGCTGACCCGCAAGCTCCGCGAAAGCATCCTGGCCTGGCGGCTGGCCAGAGCCTACAGTCGCGAAAAAATCCTGGCACTCTATCTCAACGAAACCTACTATGGCAACTATGCCTATGGTGTGGAAGCGGCAGCCCAGGCCTACTTTGGCAAGCACGTCAGCGAGTTGGACCTGGCCGAGTGCGCGCTGCTGGCTGGCCTGCCGCAAGCACCCTCGGCTCATAACCCGTTGAGTGACCTGGAGGCCGCGCGCCAGCGCCAACAGGTGGTGCTGGGTCTAATGGTCAAACAGGGTTTCATCAACGAGGAAGACGCCGCCCTGGCCGCTGTCGAACCCTTGCACTTTGCTTCGACGCCCTTTCCCATCGAAGCACCGCATTTTGTCATGTACGTCCGCGGACTGTTGGAAGCATCGCTGGGCCGCCAGCGACTGGAGCAAGGCGGCCTGCGCGTTTATACCACGCTGGACCTGGCTTTGCAGAAAACGGCACAGCGGATCGCCCGTCGCCACCTGGCCCGTCTGGCCGACACCCGCCACGGAGAGCAGGATCGCAACGTGCACAACGCTGCTCTGGTGGCCCTGGACCCGCAGACCGGCCAGATCCTGGCTATGCTGGGCAGTCCCGACTACTTTGATGCCGAGAGCGAGGGCGCGGTGAACGTGACTCTGGCTTTCCGCCAGCCGGGGTCGTCCATCAAGCCGATCACTTATGCGGCGGCTTTCGACCCTGCATGGGCGGAGGCGCGAGGCGAAGCACCTTACACGCCAGCGACGATGATCGCCGATGTGCGGACTACCTTTCTCACTCGCGAGAACCGGCCTTATACACCCCGCAACTACGATGGCATCTTTCACGGCCCGGTGCTGGCCCGGCAGGCGTTGGCTTCGTCCTTGAACGTGCCAGCCGTCAAAGTGCTGGATTACGTGGGCCTGGAAACGATGATCCGCCAGGCGCGGCGCACGGGCATCACTACCTTTGATGAGGCCGACCGCTTCGGACTGGCGCTGACGCTGGGTGGAGGCGAGGTGTGTCTGCTGGAACTGACGGCTGCCTACGCTGCCTTTGCCAACACCGGCTTTCGGGTCGGGCCGGTGGCGGTCCGTCGCGTGGAGGACGTCGATGGCCGCGTTCTGTGGGCGCCGTCCTGGGTCCTTGAGCACTTGGTCCTGTACGGCCCAAGTACAGGGCCCCAGGATCAAGGAGACCAAGGGCAGGGAGGCCCGCAAGCGCGCGCCCTGGATGAGCAGGTGGCGTACCTCATCACCGACGTTCTTTCTGACGATTGGGCGCGCATGAGCGCCTTTGGCGAAGGGAGTGTGTTGCAATTGGATCGCACGGCTGCCGTCAAGACCGGCACCACCTCTGACTGGCGTGACAACTGGACGGTAGGCTACACGCCGGGTCTGGTCGTCGGCGTATGGACCGGCAACGCCGATAACTCGCCCATGCGCGGTGTGTCCGGCATTAGCGGCGCGGCGCCCATCTGGCGTGATTTCATGCTGGCAGCGCTGAAAGGGAAACCGGTTCGCTCATTCATCCGGCCTGAGGGTTTGGTGGAGGTGGAAGTTTGCGCGCTGTCAGGGCTGCGCGCTGGCCCACATTGTCCCCATCGCCGCAAAGAGTTGTTCATCGCTGGTACAGAACCGCAGGAGGAATGTGACTGGCATCGTGCTTTCCGCATTGATAGGGCTACCGGCCTGTTGGCCGGCCCGGACACACCGATAGAGCAGGTCGTCGAACGGGTTTATATGGTCTTGCCGCCGGAATTAGCCAAATGGGGCAGTGCCCAGGACATTGAAACGCCACCAGTTGCTTTACTCTCCCATCCCCCCACGGACGACCGGGGATCGGATCGGGGGTCCTTCTTTCCCGTCTTGGCTTCCTCCTCACCGCTGACTCTGATGAGCCCAGATCCGTGGACGGTCTATCGCATCAGTCCTCGGCTGCCACCGAGCGAACAACGTATTGTCGTCGAGGCCCGTCCGGGCAGCAACGCCAGGCTGTCGGAGGTTACCCTGTTGGTTGATGGTTTTCCGCTGGCGATGCTGACTTGCCTGCCCTATAGCGCGCTCTGGACGCTGGCTCCGGGTGAGCACACGTTCCAGGCCGTGGGAAGAGATCCGTCGGGGGAAGCTGTGGAATCAGAGGTTGTTGCCATTACGGTGCTGAGGTGAGAAGTTGAATCCCGTCATCATACGCGCCTGACCCGTAATCCGTCGCGTTCCGCAAATCCGCACTTTATGGAGGTGCCCAGTGAAACAAACCCACCGACTCGTAGCTTTACTTGTCGTTCTCACCATCGTCGCCAGTCTCAGTTGTTCCGTCTTTAAGGAACCAACGCCGACGGCGGTTCCTCCCTCGCCGACGGTGGCTGTGCAGGTGCTGCCCACCAGCACTGTCGAACCGCCGACTCCAAGTCCGACCGGTACGCCCACCGATACCCCGGCGCCGACGCCAATACCGACCGATACGCCCACCCCACTGCCGCCGGTGCCACCCCGCCTGGCTTACCGCTCCCCCGCACGCGGCGAGGAGCAGTCCCTGGATGGTACGGTTGTCCTCACTTTCGATCAGCCCATGGACGCTTCCGCCGTCGAAGCGGCTTTTGCCACCGAGCCCAGGGTGGAGGGCGCGTTCGACTGGCCTGATGCGCGGACGCTGATCTTCCGGCCCCGCAAAGCCTTCGACCGGGCCACCCAATATCGTGTATCGGTGGACGAGACAGCCACCAGCGCCGAAGGACTCCCCCTGCGTGAGGTGGTAGATCTGCGCTTTGCCACCGTCGGCTACCTGGAGGTGACGGCCACCCAACCGGCTGATGGCACCGAAGAAGTGGACATGGACGCCCGCGTCACTGTCATGTTCAACCGGCCAGTCGTGCCACTGACGAGCATCCAGCAGCAGGCCGATTTACCACAGCCCCTGTCTTTCGACCCGCTCGTAGAGGGCCAGGGCGAGTGGCTCAACACCTCCATCTATATCTTTACGCCCGACGAGGGCTTGGCCCCGGCCACGGCCTACACCGCCCGCGTCGCCTCTGGCCTGACCGACACCACCGGTGGCATCCTGGCCGAAGACCATACCTGGACGTTTGCCACCAAACTGCCGGCTGTGATTCGCACCTATCCGGCCAACAATGCCATCTATGCCAGTCCCTATACGACAGTGACCGTCACTTTTAACCAGCCTATGGACAGCGTTTTGGTCCCGGAGCATTTCAAGCTGACCCCCTCGGACAGCGACGAGGCCCTGTCCGGTACCTTCCGCTGGGAGGATGACGACGAGGTAATGATCTTTGAACCGGACGAGTCGCTGGATCTGGGTCGGCAGTACAATGCCGTGGTGACCAAAGGAGCGCTGGCAGCGGGCGGCACAGAGGGCACCCAGTACAACTATGAGTGGGGATTCCAAATAGTCGAATACCCCCGTGTGGTCAATACCGAGCCTTTCAACGGTATGGCCGACGCCAGTCCTTACGGCTCTGTGCGCATCACGTTCTCCAGTCCCATGAACCCGGAGACACTGACCGATAATCTGAGCGTCGTCTACCAGAGCCTGCTCACTGGTGAGACCGGCGCCATCACCGCCACGCGGGTCTATTCCTACTGGTACAGATCCGATAAGGTGCTCAACCTTTCCATTGGACGACAGGCATCCACGGCCTATACGGTCACCCTGGGCAGTGACCTGGCCGGCCGCTACGGGCACAAATTTGGCGAACCGTATACCCTTAGCTTTGCCACCCAAGAATTGGACCCCATGATCTATTCCATGGCCCCTGGCCGGGTGGGTACCTACAACGCCTACACGACAACAATGGCCTACGTTGCCCATCGCAATGTCTCCGAAGTGATCTTTAGTCTGTACACCCTCAGCCAGCGGGATTTCCTGCGCCTCAGCGGGCAGGAAAGCTGGAAAGTCTGGGAGGACTTTTGGCCTGCCGCCACCGAGTTAGTGCGCGAGTGGGCGGTACCTGTCTCTGCGCCCACCAACGAGACCGGCATCGCCAGCTCGGCTGTGGCGACGCTGGAAGGCGGCGAATTGGAACCTGGCCTCTACTTCCTGGTGCTCTCTGCGCCTGGCATCTCCCGGTCCAGGCAACCTCGCCAGGTCATGGTCGTCTCCCAATCCAACCTCACTTTCAAGCGCACCCTCACCGAGGCGTTGGTCTGGGCCACGGACCTGCTCACCGGGCAGCCCATCCCTGGCATGGAAATAACGCTGTACGACGGCAAGTACAATCAGATCGCTTCTGGCACCACTGATGGCGATGGCGTCTTTCGCGCGGCGCACAAAGCTATAGACATGTGGAGTTCTTTGATCGCCATCGGCAGGCGAGAAGGCGATCTGGCAGCCGTCGTCAGCGAATGGGAAGAAGGTATCTCACCCTGGGCCTTTGGCCTTAATGCCGAGTTCTACGCGGCCGACTATGTTGGTCACCTCTACACCGACCGGCCTATCTACCGCCCCGGCCAAAAGGTCTACTTTAAGGGTGTTTTCCGCGAGGACGACGACGCCCGCTACAGCCTGCCGAGCGACATCGAAGAGGCAACCGTCCGCATCGAAGACTCGCAGGGCAAAAAGCTGTACGAGGAAAAGCTGCCCGTCTCTGAAATGGGCACCTTTTACGGTGAGCTGGAACTAGGCGAGGAAGCCGCGCTGGGCTATTACTACATCTGGGCCAGCGTCAACGACGAGGGCTTTGGCGGATCCTTCCAGGTGGCCGAGTACCGCAAACCCGAGTTTCAGGTAAGCGTGGAGACCGATGGACCGGGCTATGTCCAGGGTGACACAATCAACGTGAGCGCCCTGGCGACCTACTACTTTGGCGGGCCGGTGGCCAATGCCACCGTGCGCTGGGCTGTTCTCACCAATGATTACTTTTTTCACTACACTGGCCCCGGCTGGTATGACTTTACCGATTACGACTGGACGTCCTATCGCTACGACAGCTACGGTGGTTACGGCGAACTCGTCGCCGAAGGAGAAGGCCAGACTGACGCCAAAGGCCGCTTCACCTTTAGCGTTCCGGCCGACATTTCCGAAAAGACCCGGTCACAGATATTCACCCTGGAGGTGACTGTCACCGACGTTAACAACCAGGAGGTCAGCAACCGCGTGGACGCCATTGTCCACAAGGGCGCCTTCTACATCGGCCTGGCTCCCCGGCGATACGTAGGCCGCGTGGGCGAAGAGCAAAAGGTGGATGTCATTACCGTGGATTGGGACAGCGAGCCGGTGCCAGACGCGCCACTGACGGTCGTCTTTTACAAACGTCGTTGGTACAATGTGCAGGAACAGGGCGAGGATGGTCGCTTTTACTGGACCTGGGAAGTAGAAGACACGCCGGTCTACACCACTACCCTCACCACCGGCGATGACGGCAAATCTGTGGCCGACTTTACGCCGGAGAAAGGCGGCGTCTACAAGATCGCTGCCTGGGGCCGTGACGAGTTTGAGAACAAGGTGCAATCCTCTGCCTTTATGTGGGTCAGCGGGCGGCAATACGTCAGTTGGCGCATGGAGAACCACGACCGCATAGACCTGGTGCTGGACAAAAAGACCTATCAGGTAGGCGACATGGCCGAGATCCTCGTTCCATCGCCCTACCAGGGCCATGTCCAGGCGTTGCTGACGATCGAGCGCGGGCGGATCATTGAGCATCAATTGCTAACCCTGGAGACTAACTCTGATGTGATCAAGCTGCCCATCCTGCCCAGCTATGCGCCCAATGTCTTTGTCTCGGTGGTCATTGTCAAGGGCATGGACGAGACCAACCCATTGAGTTCGTTCAAGATCGGTTATGCCGAGTTGAGCATCTCTACCAAGGAAAAAGAGCTCACGGTCAAGCTCACGCCGGACAAGGAGACCTACCAGCCGCGCGAAGAGGCCACCTACAAGATCGAGGCCACCGACCACACCGGCCGGCCGGTGCGAGCCGAGTTCTCACTCAACCTGGTGGACAAGGCAGTGCTGGCTCTGGCTGGCGAGGGCAGCGAGACGCTTCTGAATCGCTTCTACCGCGAGCGGGGCGTGGGCGTGCGTACTGCCAGCGGCCTGATCCTTTCAGTAGACCGGTTGATCGAGGCCAACGTGCCGGAGGATGCCAAAGGAGGAGGTGGTGGCGAGTTGGCTGGTGAAGGTGCGGTGCGTCGTCGCTTCCCCGATACCGCCTACTGGAACCCGGCCATCGTCACCGACGCCAGCGGGCGGGCGACCGTTACCGTTGAACTGCCGGACAACCTCACCACCTGGCAGATGGGCGCCAAAGGTGTCACCGCCGACACACTGGTGGGTGAGGCCAGGGTTGAGATCGTTTCCACGTTGCCCCTGCTGGTGCGTCCTGTTGCGCCGCGCTTCTTTGTCATCGGCGACCAGGCCATCCTTTCGGCGGTGATCCACAACAACGCTGACAGAGCTATAGCAGTGGAGGTTTCCCTGGCCGCTGAAGACCTGGTCTTTGACGATGCCCTTCAGACCGTCGAGGTTCCTGCCAACGACAAGGTCAAAGTAGACTGGCTCGTGGCTGTTGAGGAGACCGAGGAGGCCAAACTGCTCTTCCAGGCCAAAGAATCCGCCAATCCTGCCAATCCGTTGTTCGACGCCGTTGAAATCACCCTGCCGGTCTATCGCTACTCCACGCCCGAAGTCGTCGCCACGGCCGGCCAACTAGAGACCGCCGAGACCCGCGTCGAGACAGTACTGCTGCCGGATCGCTTTGATCCGACTCAGGGCGAACTGTCGCTGCACCTGGATCCGTCTCTAGCCGCCGGCATGCGCGATGGCCTGGATTACCTGGAGCATTTCCCCTACGAGTGCATCGAGCAGACGGTCAGCCGCTTCCTGCCCAACGTCATGACCTACCGCGCGCTGAAGCAACTGGGCCTGGAGAACGCCGAACTCGAAACCAAACTCCCGCAACAGGTGGGCGTCGCGTTGCAGCGTATCTATGCCCGCCAAAAGTATGATGGCGGCTGGGGCTGGTGGACGGCCGATCCCAGCAATCCTTTCCTCACGGCCTACGTCCTCTTTGGCCTGGTGCAGGCCGACCGCGCCGGCTTTGCCGTGGACGAAGAGGTCATGGAGCGAGCGGGCTCGTTCTTGCAAGACAGCTTCTACGAACCA
>CAYVPU010000122.1:0-6929 GCA_964453885.1 uncultured Anaerolineae bacterium
ATGCTGAGGCAGTTGTTGCTGTTGGGGAAGAGGTTTTAGTCCAACTCTATCCCAAAGTAGGACCACCCGGACCAATCGCCCCAGTTGCCAGCGCCATCCCGAGCCCGCACTCGCCAGCGATAGTAGGGACCACACTCCACGTTCACGTCCACCCGGTCGCCGCTTACCGGCCCCCACGTGTCCTCCAACTGCCAGGCGCCTTCAGTCACCTCCCACTCCAACTGGCCATAGTAGCCAAGGATACCGCTGGGATCGCTGACCTCCTGCCAGATTAGGGTCTGCGAGGAACGACAGGAAAGGATTTGCTCACCGAGTGGTTCGACTGGTGTCGGGGCTGGCGGTCCATCATTATCGGGCGTGGCGGTTCCTGTCGGTGTGGGAGTTGATGTTGGTGTGTGCGTCGGCGTGAAGGTTGGCGTTGGGGTGTTAGTCGGAGTGAAGGTTGGCGTCGGTGTGGCAGTTGGTGTTGGGGTGTAGGTCGGCGTGAAGGTTGGCGTCGGCGCAAGCCAGAATAAGCTACGAGCTTTACTTTCCGGACTTTGTTGCTCCACGGACTGCCCCCCCTGATCACGAATGACCGCAATGGCCCAATAGTATGTAATACCCGGTTCCCCCTTCATCGAGTGAAAGCCTTCCTTCGTCCATGCCACGCCGTAATGTGGCGCACCTTCTTGCCAGAAACGCACGTCAAAGTGCTCGTCTTCCTCGAGTACTCCATCCCAGCTCCAGCGCAAATCGACAACAGTTCCTTCCACCAGTTCAACTCCGTCTTCGGGGGCAAGCAACACGGGCACTGGGTACTGCTTTGGAGTTGGCGTTGGCGTATCCGTGGCGGTTGGTGTAGGCGTACTGGTCGGTGTGTCCGTGGCAGTGTATGTGGGTGTGCTGGTGAGGGTGGTAGTTGACGTTGATGTGCCGATGGGCATGGCAGCCAGCGTGGGTACATCGGTCGGCGTGGCAGTTGGCGTTGACGTGTTGGTCGGCCTTGGTGTGCCCGTTGGCAAGGCAATGGGCGTTGATGTGTTGGTCGGCCTTGGTGTGCCCGTTGGCAAGGCAATGGGCATTGATGTGTTGGTCGGCGTGGCAGTCTGCTCAAGAGTTGGGGAGAGGATGGCAATAGTTTCAGTCGGCAGAGGCGTGGGGGTAGGTCGAGATCCAGCATACCATATTCCAAATGCTCCCATTACCGCAGTAATGACAGCCAGAAGGACAATCACTCCCTTGGTTAGAAACGGAGCACCTGCAGTTGCAGGGCTGACCGAAGGCGGTGAAGGTGCTTGAGAAGGAGGATGGGGTGGGATGGGCAGACCCGAGAGAACGTCCAAGTTATGGCCTGTCACCGCTGCTCCCAGTCGATCCCCCAGCGATTCCCGTAGCCGCAGGGCCTCGGCCAGAAAGGGACGAGCTTTCGCGGCGTCTCCCAGGCAGAGGACTCGAGTGCCCAACTGATGCAACGCCCATGCTTCGACAGGTCGGTTCTCCAACGTACGCGCTGCCTCAAGCACCCACTGTAACACCTGAGCCCACGCATCCCATCGCCCGCCCAACGTCAGCGCACCCTGCACCGCTTGTCCCAAGCGCAAAACCTCCCTCCAGCACCCGGCACTCACCCCCCAGCTTGACACCTGCAGGATGGCATCGGCGTCTTCTAACAGGCACTCGGGCGTCGAGCGGTGATCTTGCACCCAGGCCGTGAAATAGGCCAGAGCGCGATTCTTTGTTGACGTCAGGTCCAGCGTCTGCCGCAGGTACTGTGTCAGAGTGCCGGCCAAGCTGTAGCGAGGACTGTGGGCCTGCACCAGGCCGCGTCGCTGTAAACTCTTTAGCACTGGCGCAACCTCGGCGAGCTCTGTCAGGGCAGTCAGATGGTCGGCGTGAAGGGGCACATCACCCAAAGCAGCCAGCACTGCCAGAACCCGTCGCTCCGGCTCTGGAAGCGGCTTTAGGACTTGCGCTGTCGTTTCTTCGGGGGAAAGAGTCTGCGACTGGGGGGCGACCTCGGTCAGCGTAAGCCCTTCTTCTCGCGCCATCGCTACCGCCTGAAGGATGCGCAGGGGATGGCACTCCAGAGCGGTGCACAGAGCCTGAGCAGACGACTGCTCTTCCAAGCTCAGAATCCGACCCAGCTCCCGCTCCACCAGCGCCAGGGCATCCTCTGAAGGCAGTCCGTGCAAGGCTACGCTACGCCCTTCGCCCCATAGACGGCGCTTCTGCGAGGCCAGAAGGAATGCACAACCCGGCGCGGCATCCATCAACGTCTCGACGTCGTCCCGTGCCAGGTCTATGTCGTCCAGCAAGATGAGTGCTCGTTTGTTTTGCAGGGTGCGTCGAATCTGGGTGTCGGTGGGCTTGCAGGGAGTGTCGCTCTCGTAAAAAACATCAAAAAGGGATTGGAGCAGGTCAGCTACAGGCTGACCCCGGGCCGAGAGGTAAATGACACCGTCGGGGAAAGAAGCAGCAGGACAATTATGAGCCAGGTGACGTAAGAGAACAGTCTTGCCCAGTCCCGCTTGGCCGTAGAGTTCTACCGGTATGGCAGACTGGAGAGCAGCGGTCGCAGTGTCGATCTCTGCCTCTCTGTCCAGCAAGTCCGCGAAGGGACGTGGACGCAGAAAGATAGGGGCAGGGTGGGCCTGGGGGAGAGAACGGTGTCCAGACGGTGCGACATTGACCACACTGCCGTGGGTAGCACCGATCTGCAGAACGTAATCCCCGACAGTTATTTCCCCCGTTTCCTCCTTCCACAGAACACCATCGCTGGATCGCATGAACAGGACCGGAATACCCCAGTCCATGTCGTCCGCCGTCACCCGGGCGCTGATCGCTTTGCGTCCCTCGGTCACTGCTGCGTCCAACGGCCAGCCATCGGCCAACGCCCTGTACAAGGCGCGCGAAAAGGTTACAGCGCTGCTGTCTGCAATGGCGTATTGCATCGCCACCACGGCCGGGACGCCGACCCGAATTAGATTGGGCGCCAGACCCATAAACGACCGTGCTGTGCTCTCCGTTGCCGACTGGCAGGCATTGAGCACGACCACGGCAGCACTGGAGTCTCGCAGCTCTCGCGCCAGTGCTTGAGCGCCGACCCGAGTTGCGCGGCCTTCGTCGTTGGTCAGCAGCAACGCCCCTCCCATTTCCTCATCGAACACACCGTGACCAACGAAATGAACGATCCGGTAACCTTGACGCAACGCGTCACGCAGAGTATCTATAGACACCGGATCAGGCAGCAACCGGGACCCCACCTGATCAGCCACCAGGGCCTCGATCTCGCGTCTTTCCTCCAGCGAGCCACTAAAGAGCACATCGATCCTGAGCCGATCTTTGTCTAGCAGGCGGCCCAGGGCCTCGATGAGGTCGCGCACCTCTCTGGTTGTCTCGAGGGGGAACGTGCCCGGCGGATTGGAGATCAGCACCAAGATGGGCACTGGCGCATGGCTGGCAATAGAACGGTGCGGCACCGGATGGCTGTGGTAACGTACCAGCACTGTGCGCGGATTGAGGGAAAAGAAATCACCGCTTCCTTCATCGTAAGCACATTCCCAGGGTAACGCAGCCAACTCCGGCGGCGAGATGCGCAGACGGAGACGCAACCTCAGTCCCCTGGCCTCGGTCGTGCCGAGACTGCGCTGATAGAGGTCCCGTACTGTCCCTGGTGGCAGCAAGTAGCCTGCCAGTCGCTGGCCGAGGGCCAACAAGTCGTCCCGCTCGGTGAAGCCGTCTTGCAGGCGCTTGAGCCAACGGCGCATCGGCTCATCGTCGAGAACGATGGAGACCTGGACCGGGTCCGCTGTCTCGCCTGCGGGGGAGTAATGAACCGAGACGGGATAGACGCTGCCTCTTCCCTGACCAATGTGCAGATCGAAATTGTTGAAAACAGGCCTGCCACTCATAGACATCCCCCCAGTACGAATGACAAAGCTGTGCTTCCGAGGGCCTGACCTTCCCATAAACAAACACCGACCACCTTCCGGGCTCTCTCCGGGACTGGGGTCGGCTATCAATCCTTCATGCCTGGCTCCTCGGTGAACTATGACGGGTCATACTCGGATTCGTGTGGTCATTATACCACAGATTGGGGCGAAATCCAACGCATCATTGACCTTCATTATATCACAGGTTGGGCCGACGAGCAAGCATTTTTTCTACCCAGGGCTTTCATTTCCTCACGCAGACAAGAGAAACCTGGCCGGCTGCCCAAGCAAGTTGTCGTTGTTTGATATTTTGCTTGTTATCTTTCCATATCGCTGTCTAATACCCCGCTTGTTATCCTTCTGTACCGTAATTTGGTATCCCGTTTGTTATCCTTGCGTATGGTATCATAAGCCCAAGAAAACGTATCAGGGGAGCCTGATTTCAGGAGGGCAAGACCATGTATCAGAAATACAACCAACACCCCGAATTGATCCGGTTAATCGGCGCTGCTGCCGTCAGCAAACAGTTCCGCCAGATGTCGTTGCAGAATCCCAGGCAAATTATCGAGCACGGCTACCTGGGTTATCAATTCGATCTGACAGCGGAGGAGGCGACTGCGGTAAGCAAAACCGTGGCTGGAACTATTCAAGAGTTCTCTCTCCAATTATGGGAATGGATGGGCCACAACGGCCATGAAAGTGGAAATGGCAGTCAGCCGGCCAGGGAGTTGCCTCAAATGGCTCAGCCATTTGAGAAGGTTCTTGCCAGTGTTCCAGTCTCAACAGTTTCGGGGCCTGTTGAAGAGGAGAAAGAGGCTTCTCGTCGTTTATCTGCGTCACAGCCAACATCTTTGTCACGGAAGGGAAGGATAAGTATGGACCCGCTAGTTCTGATAGTAGAGGACAATCAGGAGATGGCCGAAGGGCTACAGTTCGCCCTTGAGATTGAGGGTTTTCGAGTGGCACTGGCCTCGGACGGTGAGGTGGCTATCGAGTTCCTGGGGCAAGAACAACCCGATCTGATCCTGGCCGACGTCAAAATGCCCCGCATGGATGGCTACGCCTTTTTGCGCGCGGTAAAACAGAACGCTGAGTGGAGCAACATTCCCTTCGTGTTTGTGACCGCCGCGGCCGACTGGCGGAAGGCCGTTACGGCTAGAGCAATGGGCGCCGACGAGTACATCGTCAAGCCCTTTGAACTGGAAGACTTGATAAGAGTTGTCGGGCAGTTGACAAATGTGGTGGAAAAGGTAAAAGTCGATTCAGTTGTCGCGTTGGGCTGGCAGGCCAATCAAGCCCAATCCTTGTACCAAGGCGTTTGACACCTCCATCCCTTCGGTGTATAATCCCCGACAACTCACACCCCAAGGCTACGACGGAGACGAGTAGGCCGCCTGCCGCTTCCAGAGAATCGCCGGTCGCTGCAAGGCGATAGCTGGCATGGTCGAAATCCCCTCCCGAGCCGCCCCCCGAACGGCGTCAGCCCTGAGCTCTCGGCCAGAGTTCGGACCGAAGGCTTGTCAAAGGGTCAGCTCAGTAGGCCGGGCCGGGCGCTCCCGTTACAGAGCGGCGATGCGAGAGCAACTCTCGCATCCGCTGAGGTCGTTGTCGCGAGGCAACGGCGAAAGAAGGTGGCACCACGAGCGTAATGCGCCTCGTCCTTTCCCGGACAGGGCGCTTTTTTCATGCGTCATGCGTGTTCTGCCCAGTCGCACGCTACGTTTAAGTTTTACGAGGAGGTTTTCCTATGCTAGACCTGGTTTACATCCGCCAACACCTGGACGAAGTAAAAGCCGCGATGGTCAAGCTGAACGCGGACGCCCCGATTGACCTGATCCTGGAACTGGACGCCAAACGTCGCGAGCTGTTGACGGAGGTGGAGGGCTTGAAGGCCCAGCGTAACGCCACATCCAAAGAGATGGGCCGCTTCCAGCGGCGCTTCAAAGAGGTCAGCCCTGACGAGCGAAAGGTGCTGGAAGCTGAATTCGAAACCGTCCGACAGGAAATGCGCCAACTCGGTGAGCGGATCAAGGTCCTGGACATGGCCCTGCGTGACGTGGAAAGGCAACTCTACGACGCACAACTGCACGTGCCCAACCTGCCCCACGAAAGCGTGCCGGTGGGCCAAGACGAGAGTGAGAACGTCGTTCTGCGCACCGAGGGAGAGCCGCGACAGTTCGGCTTTGAGCCGTTGCCGCACTGGGATCTGGGGCCAATGTTGGGCATCGTGGACTTTGAGCGCGGTGTCAAGCTCGCCGGCACCCGCTTCTACGTGCTGCGCGGGCTGGGGGCGCGCCTGCAACGGGCGCTCATCACCTGGATGCTGGACTTGCACATCCAGGAGCACGGTTACACCGAGATCTATCCCCCAACCGTAGTCAAGCGTGAGTGCCTGGTTGGCGCCGCGCAGTTGCCCAAGTTTGAGGAGAACATTTACCACGACGTGGAAGACGACTTTTGGCTCATTGGCACCGCCGAGATCTCCCTCACCAACCTGCACCGTGACGAGATCCTGAACGCGGACCAACTGCCGCTGAACTATGTGGCCTACACCCCCTGCTTTCGCCGAGAAAAGATGTCGGCCGGACGGGACACGCGGGGCATGAAGCGCGGCCACCAGTTCGACAAGGTCGAGATGTACAAGCTCACCACGCCCGAGACCTCCTACGAGGAAATGGAGAACCTGCGCGAGAACGCCGAGAATGTCTGCCGCCGATTAGAGATCCCTTACCGCGTGGTGGAGATGTGCACCGGCGACCTGGGCTTCCAGGCAGCGAAAAAGTACGATCTGGAGATGTGGGCCCCCGGCGTCCAGGAATGGCTGGAGGTCAGCTCTATCTCCAACGTCGAGGATTTTCAGGCGCGGCGGGCCAACCTCCGGTACCGGCCGGCGCCGAGGGCCAAGCCGCGCTACGTCCACACCCTCAACGGCAGCGGCCTGGCCCTGCCCCGGGTCATGATCGCCGTCATGGAGAATTACCAGCGAGCCGACGGCAGCATCGTCGTGCCGGAGGT
>CAYVPU010000122.1:7029-9728 GCA_964453885.1 uncultured Anaerolineae bacterium
CCTGATTTGACAAATCGCGCAACCTATGGTATCATCTGCGCCGTTGCGAATGAGTAAGAGGTGGAGGTGAGGAAGCAAGTGCTGACTGCGGAGCGACGACAGGCCATAGCGCGGCTGCTGCGAGAGCAAGGCGCGGTGCGCGTGGCCGACCTGAGCGCGCGCTTTGGCGTCAGCCCCTCCACTATCCGGCGGGACCTTCAAAAGCTGGCCCAACAGGGCCCCGTCGAGCGAGTTTATGGCGGCGCGACGCGGCGTGATGAAAGAGCTAGCCGAGAGGCCGAGTTTGCTGGCGATCCGTTGGCTAACGAGAAAGCCCGTATTGGTCAGGCCGCCGCCAGCTTGCTATCCCCCGGCGAGACGATCTTCCTGGACGCTGGCAGCACTGCCCTGGCAGTGGCTCGCGCTCTAGCCGGGCAAGCCGATCTGACAGTCATCACCAATGGCCTATCCGTTGCTGCCTACCTGGCGGAACACTCGGAAGTAGAGCTCATCGTCGTCGGCGGGCTGGTGCACCGCGAGGGTTCGGCCATGGTTGGCCATCTAGCGGGACAGGCGTTGGAGAGCCTACACGCCGACAAAGTCATCCTGGGCGTACAGGGTATCAGCACACCCGATGGCCTGACCAGCGATGATCTATCCCAGGTGCGGACGGCCCAGGCGCTGGTGGAGGCTGTCCCAGAGGTGATCGTGGTCGCTGCTCACACAAAATTCGGTCGAGTATGCACAGCGCGCATCGCCGCCGTAGACCGCGCCGACGTCATCGTTACTGGCCGTGAGGCGCCCGATGCCATACTGTGGGAGTTGGCCGAGTTGGGGGTCAAAGTCGTATTAGCGTAACTTGCCGTCAGCGATGGGCGCTGGCGGAGAAAATAACAACCTTTCAGGAGGAAATACTATGGCAAGTGTTACTTACGTCCACGTGTACAAGCACTTTGGCGACGTCGTCGCCGTGGATGACCTGGATATCCAAATCGAGGACAAGGAATTCCTGGTCTTTGTTGGCCCGTCGGGCTGCGGTAAAACGACCAGCCTGCGATTGTTGGCCGGTCTGGAAGAACTCTCCGAGGGAGACATCTACATTGGCGATAGACTCGTCAACGACGTGGCCCCCAAGGACCGCGACATTGCAATGGTCTTTCAGTCCTACGCGCTCTATCCGCACATGTCGGTTTACGACAACATGGCCTTTGGCCTAAAGCTGCGCAAGACCCCCAAGTCCGAGATTGGAAAGCGCGTCAAGGAAGCGGCAGACATCCTGGGCATCGGCGACTTGCTGGATCGCAAGCCCAAGCAGCTATCCGGCGGCCAGCGACAGCGCGTGGCCGTGGGTCGGGCTATCGTCCGCGACCCGGCGGTCTTTTTGATGGACGAGCCGCTGTCCAACCTGGACGCCAAGCTGCGCGTGCAGGCCCGCGCCGAGATCTCCAAGCTGCACCAGCGACTGGGCACCACCTTCATCTATGTGACCCACGACCAGACGGAGGCCATGACCATGGGCACTCGCATTGCCGTGATGAAGGACGGCCTTTTACAGCAGATCGCCTCGCCGCAGGTGTTGTACGACACCCCCCACAACATCTTTGTCGCTGGCTTCATCGGCAGTCCATCCATGAACTTTTTCGACGTGACGTTGACCGGCGCCAAAGACGAGTTGTACTTGGACGGCGGGCCCTTCCGCCTGCGGGTGCCCCCGGACAAGGCGCAAGTCTTCGCCCAACAGGGCTACCTGGGCAAAGAGGTCATTTTTGGCATCCGCCCGGAGGACATCTATGACGCCGAGTACGTGGCGCCCGGCATCTACGAGCAGCGCATGCAGACCACCGTGGATGTGACCGAGTTGATGGGCAACGAGGTGTTCGTCTACCTGCTCGTCGGCGACAAGTTGTTCATAGCCCGCGTGGAACCGCGCACCAGGGCTCGCGTTGGCAATGCGTTTGACGCCGTGGTCAACATGGACCGGATGCACATCTTTGACCGAGATACGGAGGCGGCCATCAAGTAAGAGTTCACAATGCTAAATTCACAATGCGCAATTCCAAACAGAATTGCGCATTGTGTTTTGGCTATGATTCTTTCCAGGAGAGTCAAGGTAACACTTGTGACCAGCCAAGCCATTCCTATTCTGCTGGCTTCTGCCTCGCCCCGCCGGCGGGAGCTACTGTCCCTGTTGGGCCTCCCTTTCTCGGTCGTCGTCGCCGACGTAGACGAAACGAACAGCGACGGCGAATCGCCTCAGGCCATGGTGCAGCGCCTCAGCCAGACCAAAGCACTGGCTGTAGCCGCCAGGTACCCCCACGCCCTGATCATCGCCGCCGATACCACCGTGGCCCTCGACGGCGACTCGCTGGGTAAGCCAGCCGATGCCACCAAAGCGGCCGCCATGCTGCTCGCCCTGCGAGGTCGGCCCCACCACGTCTACAGCGGCCTGACCGTGGCCCAGGGGGACCAGACCGTCACCGGCCTGGCCGAGAGCAAAGTCTGGATGCGCGACTATAGCGAAAAAGAAATCGCTCGATACGTTTCCAGCGGCGACCCGCTGGACAAAGCGGGAGCCTACGCCGTGCAGCACGCTGGCTTCCACCCAGCCGAGCGGGTAGAAGGCTGTTTTGCCAGCATAATGGGCCTGCCCCTGTGCCACCTGGCGCGGATGCTGGCCCGATTGGGCGTGACCGTGCCGGTAGACGTGCCGGCGGCCTGCC
>CAYVPU010000123.1:0-2235 GCA_964453885.1 uncultured Anaerolineae bacterium
CTAGGGCAGATTATAGACCTGCTGTATTCAATACAGCTCGAGTCGGAACAGCTTGTTTCCGCCAAACCGGCTGCTGTAGACGAGTTTGAGGGTGGAGAAATTCAGCTTTACCGGAACGTGAAAAGGGAAGGGCTGTTTCTATGACGCTTAAATATGCAGGGGAAATAGCAGCAAATTTGGAACGAGCTGAGAAATCTATTCAAGCTGCTAAAGAATTGGTATCAGGAGGTTATTACGATTTTGCTGCTTCGCGAGCATACTATGCGGCCTTTTATGCTGCCACGGCAGTTTTACTCTGTGAGGAGCTAGAGTGGACAAATCCTCTCCCTGCGTTTCGAGCCGCTTTTACTCTTTTGGGTTGACCCTCATCATCGTGACCTATCTTCTCATCGGCACGCTGTTCGCCGTCTATACACCCGCCTGGCAAGCGCCCGACGAGCCGGCTCACTACAACTATGTTCGCTACCTGGCTGAGCAGGGATGCTTGCCCATCCTCCAGCACGGCGATTATCCCGCCGAATACCTGGAAGAGATCAAGTCCAATCACTTTCCTCCCGAACTCTCCATTGACTCCATCCGCTACGAGTTCTACCAGCCGCCGCTGTATTATTTGCTGGCGACGCCGGTTTTCAAGCTGTTCGGCGGTGCGCTGGTGCCATTGCGCCTGCTGTCGGTAGCTTTGGGTGCGGGGCTGGTCTACGTGGCCTACCGGCTGGCGCTGGCGGTTTGTCCGGCGCAGCCAGCGTTGGCCTTGGGCACGGCGGCCTTTGTCGCCTTTTTGCCGATGCACGTGGCCACGACGGCGACGATGAACAACGACACGCTGGCCGAGTTGCTGCTGGCGCTGGCACTGTGGGGGTTGGTGCGCTACCTGGGGAAGGAGAATGGAGGTTGGAGGTTGGAGAGGGGGGGGATGATCGGTGTGGGGTTGCTGCTGGGGCTGGGGTGGCTGACCAAGATCTATGCCCTGATCGCGGTGGCCGTGGGCGTGGCCGCCGTGATCCTGCGCCGGTGGCGCGACTGGCGGCGGGCGGCCCGCGATCTGGCGTGGCTACTGGTTCCAGCGTTGGCGCTGGCCCTGCCCTGGCTGGCGCGCAACGCGGCCGTCTACGGCTGGCCCGATGTGATGGGCCTGGCCCGCCACGATGAGGTCGTCTTTGGCCAGATGACGACGGCGGATTGGATCGCGCAGCGCGGTTGGGCAAACTTGCTCACAGAGGGCTTGCAGAGGACGTACCACTCTTTTTGGGGCAAGTTCGGCTGGATGGCCGTGCCGATGGACCGGCGCATTTACCTGGCATTGGGGGTCTTTACCGCCGTGGTGGTCGCCGGGCTGGTCGGGTGGGGGGCTGTCGTTGCGAGGCAATCAAAAAGCTCGTTGAGGCGATCTGCTTCCGCCGTGATGCTACTCCTCTTTACAACAGCATTGACGTTTCTTGCCTACTTGTGGTACAATGCCAAGTTTGTGCAGTTCCAGGGTCGTTATCTCTTCCCCGCGCTCATTCCATTGGGGCTGGCGCTGGCGTTGGGTTGGTGGACGGCGGCGCGTTGGTTTGGCCGTCTGGTCGGTGGCGGGGACGGTCTGTTGTTTGCGCTACCTTATGCCTCGCTGGCCGTGCTGGATGTGGTGTGTCTGTTTGCTTTTGTGGTTCCGTACTTGTAGGGCGAGGCAAGTTGGCAATGCCAGTTTTGCCTTTCAACCTTTCGATGAATGGAGGAACGCGATGCCCAAACAGTGGATTACCGACCGTGCCGAAATGGAAGCCATTCTCCGTGAATGTCCCGTGGGCAGCCTGGCGACCGTTGGGCCCGATGGTGCGCCCTATGTTGTCACGGTCAACTTTGTGTATCATGATGGCAAGGTATATTTTCACGGCGCGCAAAAGGGCACCAAGATGGACAACATTGCCCATGAACCGCGTGTCTGTTTCGAGGCGCATGTGGTGGATCGTATATCTCGTGCGTCCAGAGCAATAGAGTTCAGCACGCGCTACCGCAGCGTTATTGTCCGTGGGTCGGCGCGTCAACTAACCGATCCGGCGGCCAAGATGGAAGCCCTCATGGCGCTCACGGCCAGGTACGCTGAGGGCCGTTCCTTCGAGCGTCCGACGGAGCGAGAGGTAGCTGCCACGGCAGTGGTGGAAATTGAGATTGAGGAGATGACGGGCAAGAGGAACGTAGACCCATAGTACTTGTCCATTAATAACTTTGCGTTTTGTGGCGCTGATTAAGCGC
>CAYVPU010000123.1:2335-8242 GCA_964453885.1 uncultured Anaerolineae bacterium
GCCAAGTTGTTTTTGGACAAGTGCATAGGTAGGAGCAAGGAGCAGGGGTCGGTCTTGCAGACTCTCACCCTTGCAGAAGGGGAGTGACTATGAATCTGCTGAAAAAACTGGCGTCTCTCTTTACGCCCGAAGGGAGACGCGACACGTATGCTTACTGGCTGTACGTGCAGTGCGATCGTTGTGGCGAAAAAATCCGCACCCGCGCGGATCTGCGCAATGACCTTAGTATCCATTATGGCGAGACTGACCGGGATACCACCTATTATTGCCGCAAGACAATCATAGGCAGTGGGTGCTGTTTCCAACAGATGGAGGCCGAGTTGACTTTTGATACCCGCCGCCAGTTGATTGATCAACAGATTCGGGGCGGCAAGTTCATCGGTGAGGAGGAATACTTTGGTCGGGTTGCAGAATGACCACGAGCCACCGGCAAACACGTTGATCTTTAGCGGCACGGCTCATCCCGATCTTTCACAAGAGATCGCTGGCTATCTGGGCCTGGAACTCAGTCCCACCATCGTTCGCAAGTTTACCAACGATAACTTTTACGTCCACCTGGGTGTCAGCGTGCGAGCCAAAGAGGTGTTCATCATCCAGCCCATCTCGCCGCCGTGCAGCGATAATCTGCTGGAACTGCTGTTCATGCTGGACATAGCACGGAGCGCGGGAGCCAAAGGGATCCATGCTGTGATCCCTTACTATTCCTACGCCCGCTCCGACAAGAAAGACGAGCCTCGCATTTCCATCAGTGCCCGTCTTGTTGCCGATTTGCTGGTGACGGCCGGGGCAACCCACGTAGTGACGATGACGCTCCATTCACCTCAGGTGCATGGCTTCTTTAGCGTCCCCACCGACCATCTGACGGCGCACTCGGTTTTTGTGGAGCATTTCAAGCGCCAGGATCTCAGCAACACTGTCGTCTATTCGCCCGACATTGGTCACGCCAAGCGAGCGGCCAGACTGGCGCGGGCGTTGGGCTTGCCGGTTGCTGCCAGCGAAAAGAAGCGTTTCTCTGATCACACCGTTGCCATCTCTGGCATCATGGGCGACGTGAAGGGCAAGCGCGTTCTTTTGGTGGACGATGAGATCGCCAACGCTGGCACCATTGTGGAGGCCGTGCGAGTGCTGCGGGCTGAAAACGTACGTTGCATCACCGTTGCGTGCACGCAAGGTCTGTTCACTGGCCCGGCTGTAAAGCGGCTTAACGCTATTGAGGAAATCAAAGAGATTGTGGCGACCGACACTATCTCCTTACCAGAGGAGCGCCGGCCGGCGCGGCTGAAGGTTCTGTCGGTGGCCCGCATTTTCGGCGAGGTGATCCGCTGCAACGTGCGCGGCGAGTCCGTGGGGGCACTGTTCGAATTCTGGCCGACGACTTGAAGGGTAAGAGAATTGAGTAAACCCAAACCACTCGTCGCTCTAGTGGGGCGACCGAACACAGGTAAATCCACGTTGTTCAACCGGCTGGTGGGCGAGCCACGCGCCATCGTCTCTGAGATTCCCGGTACCACTCGAGATCGGCTGTACGGCGATTGTTTCTGGAATGGCGTCTGGTTCAGCGTGGTGGACACCGGGGGCATGGAGATCCTGGCCGAGCGCCGCCGCCGAGCCGGCGAGCCAGGTGACTTTTTGCTGGCCGCTTCGCCGCATTACCTGCGAGAGATTCGCTCCCAGGCAGAATTGGCCATCGCCGAAGCGGATATCGTTGTTATGGTGGCGGATCTGCGCGACGGCGTCACCTCCGCTGACGAGGATGTGGCGGAGGTGTTGCGCCGTTCTCAGAAGCCGATCTTTATCGCTGCCAATAAAGCAGACAACATCCAGATGGATGAGCAGGCGTGGGATTTTTACCGCCTGGGTCTGAGTGAAGTCTTTGCCATCTCTGCTCTCAATGGCAAAGGTGTGGCCGATCTGCTGGATCAGGTGGTGGAGGCTTTTCCCCGGTGGGTGATGGAAGAGGAGGAAGAAGACGAGTCCATCAAGATCGCCATCGTGGGTCGGCCCAACGTGGGCAAATCATCGCTGCTGAACAAGTTGCTTCGGCAAGAGCGGGCCATTGTCAGCCCTGTGCCGGGTACCACTCGCGATGCCATTGATATGCACTTGACCTGGGAAGGCGTGCCCATCACGCTCATTGACACGGCCGGCATCCGGCGGCGAGGCAAAGTGGAAGCAGGGCTGGAGCGTTACAGTGTGTTGCGGGCCATGCGGGCCATTGGCCGTTGCGACGTTGCTTTGCTGCTCATTGACGCAACCGAGGGTGTCACCGATCAGGATGCTCACATCGCTGGCTACATTCTAGACGAGCACAAAAGTGTGGTGGTGGTGGTCAACAAATGGGATGACATAACAAAAGATACCTATACGATGGTGGGATGGACCAAACAGGTGCGCGCCGACCTGAAATTCATGGACTATGTGTCCATCGTCTATATCTCGGCGCTGACGGGCCAGCGGGTGCACAAAGTCATCCCCACGGCGCTGGCGGCGCAAGAGGCACGGTTGATACGCATCCCCACCAGCGAACTGAATCGCATCGTGCAAGAGGCAGTGGTCAAGCACGCGCCACCGTCCAAATCGGGCCGCAGGCTCAAGTTTCTTTACGCCACTCAATCCTCGGTGGATCCACCCACGTTTATCTTTTTCGTCAACGACCCTCGGCTGGTGCACTTTGGCTACGAACGCTACCTGGAGAACCAATTGCGGGAGAGTTACGGTTTCATGGGGACGCCATTGCGACTGATGTTTCGGAGTCGCCGTGGACGTGGTGAGTGACAGAGGATGGGCAAGCGGAGAAAAGGCGCGGCCCAGGGTCATCTGTTTGCGGCGCAGGTGATCCCTGGCCTGGAAAAAGTGGCCTGGGAAGAGATTCAGCAGCGGTTGGCGGGGGCCTCGCGGCTGGGGGACATCAAGGAACTCTTGCTCTTTCGGTGGAGTGGAGACCCGTCAACGTTGTTGGAGTTGCGGACGACAGAGGATGTGTTCTCCGTCGTGGATTTTTCCCAAGAGATGGGCTCGGTCTACCGCGACCTGCGCGCCTACGCCAAAAAGCTGTATGGTCGCCGGGCGTGGGACGCTGCCGCCGAGCTTTACCGGCGGGTGCGACCGGGCAAGGTAAGGCGGACGACTTTTCGCGTCGTGGCCCAGATGTGGGGTCGCCATGGCTTCCGGCGGGTGGACGCCCAGCGCGCTGTGGAGGGCGTCGTCGCCGCCCGATTCCCGCGCTGGAAGTGGGTGTCTGATGAGGCTCATCTGGAAGTGTGGCTGCATCTGCAACCAGGCCTTGCCGTGACCAGCGTGCGCCTCTCTGATCGGACGATGCGTCACCGGCGATACAAAATCGCCCACCTGCCTGCCTCGCTGCGACCCACGTTGGCAGCAGCCATGGTCTTTCTTTCGCAACCCCGGCCAAGCGATCGTTTCTGCGATCCCATGTGTGGCGTGGGGACGATCCTTATTGAGCGGGCAATGGTGGAGCGGTATGCTGGCCTGTGGGGGGGCGATAGGGACGCTGTAGCTATTGTTATGGCAAAAACCAACATCGGGCCGCGCCATCAGCCGTTGGCCTTGCACCGCTGGGATGCCGGTCGGTTGCCACTGGCGGATGCCAGCCTGGATCGACTGGTGACCAATCTGCCCTTTGGCAAGCAGATGGGTTCATTGGAAGAGAACCAGCGATTGTATCAGTGCTTCTTTCGGGAGACACCTCGGGTTCTGCGGGAGGGGGGGAGGGCCGTTCTGCTTACCAGCCAACATGATCTGGTATACCGGGGATTGGCCGCTCACGCAGAATTGAGGTTGGTGAGGGAGGTGCCGGTGAGGATACTCGGTCAGTCCGCACGAATTTATGTGTTCTCCCGGTAGCGTCCTGTCGTACTTTACTTGTGTGAGGTTCGCTCTTGTGGTATAATCGAGTGTGTCAAGGGCTCTGGAGGAGAGGGCACTGGAGAGGAGTGTGACCATGATCAAGGTCGTCGTAGATAGTGTACGGGCCAGTCTCATATCCCCCCACAGAATGGTAATCCTGCGGGAAGCAGACCAGGACCGCTATCTGCCGATCTGGATTGGCGGCTACGAGGCAGATGCTATTACCATAGAGCTTTTGGGCAGGGCGGTGCCTCGGCCGCTGACGCATGATCTGCTCAAGGCGGTGATTGACGCCATGGACGCGCGCGTGTCCCACGTGCTGGTGAATGATCTGCGCGACGATACCTTTTTTGCTACGATTGTCATGGACAAGAATGGGCGGAGGGTGGAGGTAGACTCTCGCCCCAGTGACGCCATCGCGCTTGCCGTGCGGGTGAAAGCGCCCGTCTTTGTAGCAGATTCGGTGATGGAGGGAGCTGCCATTGAGCCTGAAGAAGGGATTTTGGAGATTGGAGAAAAGGGACCAGTCTCGGAAGAAGACCTCTCTGCGTTCCGAGACTTTGTGGACAGCCTGGATCTGGATGACTTGCTCTCAGAGTAGGGAGCGGCGTGCGATAGTAGGAGGCCAGCATCGGGCGATAGGGGGATGCTGGCCTTCTTGGACTAGAGGGCCAGATGGTTGAGGCTGTTGGCACAAAAGGAACGCCTCCGGCGACGTCGCCGGGCGAGAGCGGGCCGTCTGAGACGGAAGCCAGTGAGCGCGGTCCGGCGCTGTTGGCCGGGCCGGATGAAACCGGCAACATTCCTGAGCCTCCGCCGCTCCCCGTACCATACGAGGAGCCACCTGAAACAGGGGAGAGTTGGGCCGATGTGCGACGATCGGCCCAGGAGCCTGTAACGGGGGCCATACCCCGGCGCCGTCCAGCCAGGGCGATGGACAGAATGATGCCACACAACGTGGAGGCCGAAGAGTCGGTCCTGGGGTCGCTGCTCATTGATCCTGATGCTATTTTCAGGGTTGCGGTCTTTGTGGCACCAGCCGACTTTTACGTTGAGAGGAACGGGTGGGTATATGAGGCGATCCTGGCCCTGTACGATCGTCGCGAAGCGGTAGATTTTGTCACGTTATGTGACGAGTTGGAACGGAACGATCGCCTGGAAGAACTGGGGGGGGCAGCCTATATCACCAGGCTTATCAACGTTGTGCCCACCTCTATCCACGTGGAGTACTATGGTCACATCGTAGAGCGCGCCGCCATCCGTCGGCGGCTCATTCGTGCCGCTGGAGAGATTGCAGCTCTGGGTTATCAGGAAGCGGAAGACGTTGACGAGGTGGTGGATCGCGCCGAGCGGATTCTGTTTGGTGTGTCGCAACGCCGTCTCAGTCGCGATCTGTTGCCCATCCGCCAGGTAATCAGCGAATACTATGATCGCATTGATTTCCTGTATCGCCACGGTGACGAATTTATTGGTGTCCCCACGGGCTTTCCTCGCCTGGATCGCTTATTGGGTGGCCTGCAGCGATCCGATCTCGTCATCGTCGCCGGCAGACCGGCTATGGGCAAAACCTCGCTGGTACTCAACATTGCGCGCAACGCTGCCATCAGAAAACAGCGCATCGCCGTTTTCAGTCTGGAAATGTCTAACGAGCAGTTGGTGCAGCGGCTTATTGCCTCTGAGACCGGCATCAGTTCGCACCGGCTTCGCACCGGCAAGCTCGAGGAAGACGAGTGGAACAAATTCGCCCAGGCTACCAGCATTCTCTCCGAGCAGCACATCTTTGTTGACGATACCCCTTCTATATCGGCCATGCAGATGCGCACCAAATGCCGCCGCCTCCACGCCGAGCATGGCCTGGACATCATCATTGTGGATTACCTTCAGCTTATGCAAGGTGACCGCCGCTCCGAGAACCGGGTGCAGGAGATCAGTTACATTTCGCGGATGCTCAAGAGCCTGGCCCGCGAGCTTAACGTGCCGGTGATGGCCGCTTCACAGCTCTCCCGCGCCGTCGAGCAGCGCCACGAGAAGCGGCCTGTG
>CAYVPU010000123.1:8342-9713 GCA_964453885.1 uncultured Anaerolineae bacterium
CAGGACGCGGACATTGTCATGTTCATCTATCGTGACGAGGTCTATAATCCTGAGACGCCCATGAAAAACATCGCTGAAATCATCATCTCCAAGCATCGCCACGGGCCGACAGGCAGCGTGGAACTCTATTTTGAAAAGGAACTCACCCGTTTCAGGGAATTAGAGCGAGACCGCGTGGATATAGAGTTTTAGCAATCTGACCCCGCGGAATCCCAAAGAGCCTTACTTTCAGAGGAGAATTTTATCCCATGCGAAATCTGCTCGTTACCGGGGGAGCTGGCTTTATCGGTTCCAACTTTGTGCGCTACATGTTACGGAAATATCCAGACTACCGGGCGGTCGTCTTTGACAAGTTGACCTATGCCGGCAACCTGGATAATCTGCAGGATGTCGAAGCGAGCTTTGGCGGTCGCTATGCCTTTGTGAAGGGTGACATCTGCGACGCCGAGGCGGTGTATGCCGTGATGCGCCAGCACGGGATTGACACCATCGTCAACTTTGCCGCCGAGACCCACGTGGATCGCTCTCTCATGGAGGCGGGCAGCTTTATCCACACCGACGTCTTTGGCACCTATACGCTGCTGGAAGCGGCCAAGACCTACAGCGTCGAGCGTTACCACCAGGTCAGTACGGATGAGGTCTATGGCGAGATCTCGCCGGGTTACTCTTCGGTAGAAATAGACCGGCTGCACACCCGCAGCCCCTATTCCGCCAGCAAGGCCGGCGGCGATCTGATGTGTATCGCTTATTACACCAGTTTTGACGTGCCAGTGACCATCACGCGAGGTGCGAACAACATCGGGCCGTATCAATATCCGGAAAAGGTTGTGCCGCTGTTCATCACCAATGCCCTGGACGACATTCCATTGCCCCTTTACGGCGATGGCCGCCAGATGCGCGATTACCAATATGTGCTCGATCACTGTCAGGGCATAGACATCGTCTTGCACCGGGGCCAGGCGGGGGAGATCTATAACGTAGGCACCGGTGTTGAGACAGAGAATATTATCATGGCCCGGGCCGTTTTGGATTTGCTGGACAAGCCGTACAGCCTGATCCAGCACGTGACCGACCGGCCCGGTCACGACCGGCGCTACTCAATCAACAGTGACAAACTGGTTGCCCTGGGCTGGAGATCGGCGCATACCTTTGAGCAGGCTCTCCAAAAGACAGTGCACTGGTACGTGGAAAACGAGTGTTGGTGGCGCAAGATCAAAAACAGCCAGTACATGGCTTACTATCGCCAAATGTACAAAGGCCGCGAGATCGATCCGCCAGCCTGAATCACACTCGGCAATTCCCGATTTGTAGTGGACAGCCAGACTTTAGAAGTCTTTGTGAGCGATTTCTCTGGCCAAATAACCTGATAAA
>CAYVPU010000124.1:0-2946 GCA_964453885.1 uncultured Anaerolineae bacterium
CTACCTGATGCGTGCCAGCGTGCCCGGCGAGTTCCTGACCATGCCGACCCTGGCCTACGAGATGTACTTCCCCGAGGTGTTTGGACGGTCAGATGGGGGAAAGTTTGTAGTGGAGGAGTGATGCGTGTTGCGTGACGAGTGATGGGGAGCCCCCTGCGCTCTTGTGGGCGTGGGGTGCCTGTCTTTTGGTGGAGAGTAGAGTATAATGAAAGCGAAAGCCGAGTTGTTTCAGACAGTGAGGTAGCGATATGGAAACCAAAGCTCAACTGGATGCTCAGGTGGTTTATTCTGAGCTAAAAGACATCAAAAACTTGTTGATAAACCTTCAGGCCAGGGCAACACCAACGTTGACGCGGACAGGTCACCCTTACATCGTGCGAGTGGAGGGGGTCTGTGGTGGGCGACCCGTTGTAGCCGGTACGCGCCTCAGTGTCCGCACCATTGTGGAGCGGACGCAACTCGGCGAATCCCCCGAGCAAATCGTTTTGGCTTACCCACCACTCACACTGGCTCAGGTCTATGCCGCGCTCAGTTACTATCATGAGCACAAAGCCGAGGTTGATGCCGAGGTCCAGGCTAATGAGGAGGCCCTGGCGTGGGTATTGAGCCGCAACAGAGGGTAAAGCTGTATCTCGATCACGATATTAGCTATCACCTGGCCGAGCAACTACGCATCCGTGGCTATGATGCGATTGGAGCCTGGGGGGTGGGGAATGCTTGCCTGTCCGACTCGGAGCAGCTTGAGTATGCCACCAGCCAGGGACGAGTGCTTGTCACCTGCAACGCCCAGGACTTTGCAGCAATTCCCGTTTTGGCGGACTCCCCCCCCTCAATCCCCCCCAAAGGGGGGGGAAGTTGGACGGTTCTCCCCCGTTGGGGGGAGTTAGAGGGGGGCAGCCGGGTCATATCGGGAATTACTGAGGACTTTGTGCCAATCTACCTGGGGTGGTGGAATGAGGGTCGCCACCACAGCGGAGTCGTCACCTCACAACAGTTGCCCTTTGGTGAAATGTTGAGGCGACTGGGCAATTTGCTCCAGTCGGTCACTGCGAAAGAGATGCACGACGCGATCCGGAATCTGGCCGAGTTCAAGGAGCGTTGATTAGCGGACTGAGAGGAAGGATCACCCACGACGGTGTGCGCGGAATAGTCATCGTGTGCGGATGTTGATAGCGTTGCATTTCTGCGATATATTATCACCTGCGGCAGGGATTTCCAAAAAAGGCCGCGTTATTGTTGTCTGCGTTCGCTTCCGGTGGATCACTAAACCGGACGGCAGTGTACACGCGGAAAAGTTTGTGACGACGGCTTATGCTCAGTCGTTTTGAGAGCGGGTTTGAGGGATGACTAGGACAAAGATAAACTATGACCGGGAAGCCGATGTGTTGTACGTTTCCTTCGGACACAGTAAACACGTCACCGGCGTTGAGCTGGCCGGCAATATCCTGTTGCGCCTGGACAGTGGCAAGACGACAGGGGAACCGCCCCGTGCCATCCTTTGACAATAGGCCAAGGCTCGGATATAATTCACTTGTCTCACTGCTTCATCTCTTCTCATCGTTGTCTCATCTCCTCAAATGGCAAACTCTGACAGCTTGACACTTTACGAGGCCCACCAGAAACAAGCCTTGCCTGGTTCGATGGCTCTGAGAAAGCCCGCAAGTCTCGAGCTCGCATCCTGGCTCGGCAACAGGCCCAACACCGGGCGCTTTTCATAAGGAGGTTAGCGAAATGAAGAAGCAATGGATTCTGAGAACACTGGCTATCGGCTTGCCGTTGGTGGCCCTGGTAATTGTGCTGGGAATGATAGCTGGAACGCCAGCTCAGGCTGCACCACCAGCCCGGCCTCTCCACGCCCCGGCGGCTACGCTGGTTGTGACCAGCACCGCCGACAGTGGCTACGGCACGCTGCGCTGGGCCTTGCAAACGGCAGTAGTCAGCAACACGATCACCTTCGACACCGGCGTCTTTCCCCCGAGCAGCCCGGTGACCATCACACTTGCCAGTCAGCTCCCTTCCTTAAACCAAGGTAATCTAACAATAGACGGCAGTAACGCTGGTGTTGTGATTGACGGATGCAACACACCTACTGCAACCTACACTGTTGGCTTTTGGATCAGCTCGGATAACAATGTCATCAAGGGGCTACAGATATTGAACTTCCCCGCCTCCTCGATACGCATTCAGAACGCAGGTTACAATGTAATTGGGGGAAACAACACTGTTGGAACTGGACCTACAGGCGAGGGGAATGTGCTGTCGGGCAATGGCAACAAAGGAGTCTACATTGATGGCAGTGGAGCCGTGAGCAACACAGTGGTTGGCAACTATATAGGTGTAGATGCGGTGGGTAGCCACGTCGTTCCTAACGAGTACCAAGGCGTAGGCGTACTAGAGGGCGCCGATTATACAACCATTGGTGGTACGACGCAGGGTCTGGGGAATATCATCGGGGGCAGCAATCACAGCGGCATTTTGCTTTGGAGCGATCACAACCGGGTTGTAGGCAATCTTATTGGCCTTGATGCCACAGGCACTTTCACGTTGCCTAACAGCGTGAGCGGCATTCATATCAGCAATGCCGCAGCCTACAATGTCATTGAAGACAATGTAATCAGTGGCAATGACGGTCCCGCCGTCTATATTAGTGACAGTGGTACAGTGAACAATACCGTCATCGGCAACTACATCGGCACCGATGTCAGCGGCACAGCATCCCTACCCAATACTGGTGACGGCGTCCACATAATCAACGGGGCCAGCTACAATCTCGTCGGCGGGATCAACGCCACGCCGGGTGGGGTTTGCAGCGGGGCATGCAACCTCATCAGCGGGAACGACGGGAGTGGGGTGCTGATTGAGGGCAGTGGCACGATGAGCAATACCGTCAGCGGCAACTACATCGGCACGAACATCAGTGGCACAGTGGCTATCGGCAATACCGAT
>CAYVPU010000124.1:3046-9711 GCA_964453885.1 uncultured Anaerolineae bacterium
CGGCAACTACATCGGCACGAACATCAGTGGCACAGTGGCTATCGGCAATACCGATAACGGCATCTCCATCGAAGGTGGGGCCATTTATAACGTTATCGGCGGCGATACGCCCGGCGAGCGCAACATCATCAGTGACAACGGCAGTGGTGGGTCGGATGGTGGAGTGACCATTGAGGGCGATGGCACGACGTACAACGTCGTCAGCGGCAACTACATCGGCACCGACGCCACCGGCACGGCCGCTATCCCCAATTGGCAGCATGGTGTGGCCGTCAAATACGGAGCCAGCTCCAACGCCGTCGGCGGAACGTCGCCGGGCGAGAGGAACGTCATCGTCAACTGGGTCGGTGTTACGATCAATGATGGCGGGTCAAACAACGAAATCGTCGGCAACTACATCGGGGTTGACGCCAGCGACACGTTCACGATGAGCACGATGTATACCGGCGTGCGGGTGGACTTTGGCGGAGATTACACGCACATCGTGAGCAACACCATCCGTGGCGCGAGGTGTCACGGCATTCGCATCGGCTGGGCCAGCAACCCGGTGGGGACGCAAATCCTCAGCAACACGATCAGTGATAATGGCTGGCTTCACCAGTGCGATCGTCCGTTCGCGGGTATCTCGCTAGACACGCCGGTGAACACCCTGGTTGCTTACAACAGAATCTACGACAACTGGGATCCCGGCATCGCCATACAGGGGTCAGATGCTTTGAGCAATACTTTCACCCAGAACAGCATCTACAACAACACCGGCCTGGGCATTGACCTGCTTGATGGCGCGAACGGGAATATCGTCGCCCCGGTTGTCACCGCCTTCGACGCGGGCGCCGGCACCGCCAGCGGCACCGCGTGTGCCAATTGCACCGTCGAGGTCTTTTCCGATAACGATGACGAGGGGCAGTGGTACGAGGGCACGACGACGGCCAATGGGATGGGCGACTGGTCGTTCAGCAAAGGAAGCGCCTTCACCGGCCCCAACGTCCACGCCACGGCCACCGACGCGGCCGGCAACACCAGCGAGTTCAGCGGCCCGCCGCCGGTGGTGAGCAGCGTCTCGCCCGCCATCGCGGCGCCGGACACGGTCGGTCTTTTGGTCACCATCCAGGGCGATTACTTTCGCGAGGACGAACCACTGACCGTGGACTTTGGGGCCGGCGTGACGGTGACGAACACCCAGTTCATCAGCCGCACCCAGCTCCAGGTCACGCTGGATGTGGATTCTGGCGCGGTGCTCGGCCTCCGGGATGTGACGGTGACCAACTTTGATGGGCAGAGCGGCGTCGGCGTGGGGCTGTTCGAGATCGTCCCCGCCGCCGACCTGGCGCTCACCAAGACCGACTCACCCGACCCGGTGGTTGCGGGCGAGGCGCTGACCTACACGCTCATCGTGGTCAACAATGGCCCTTGGGAGGCCACGGGCATCGTCTTGACCGACACGCTGCCGGCGGGTGTGACCTTTGTCTCGGCCACGCCCGGCGCGCCTACCTGCACCGAATCGGGCGGCGACGTCATCTGCAACCTGGGCAGCCTGTCCTCCACCTCGGCCATGACGGTCACCATCGTGGTCACGCCCAACGTCGCAGGCACGATCGTCAACTTTGCAGTCGTCGCGGCGGACGAGTACGACCCCGACCCCTCCAACGACGCCGACAGCATAGACACCACCGTCACCACCGCGCCCGACCCCCACGTGGACAGCGTCACGCCCGACAGCGGCTTCAACGACCAGGCGACCCCCATCACCATTGATGGCGCCAACTTTCAGCCCGGGGCGACCGTTTTCCTGGATGCGATCGAACTCCAGTCCGTCACGTTCGTCAACGCCAATCGTCTCCAGGCCACGGTTCAGGCTGGCCTGACGCCGGGCACCTACGACCTGATCGTCACCAATCCCGACGAGACCAGCGGCACTCTGCTCGATGCGTTCACTGTCCTGGAAGCAGCACAATCTCCCACCATCTCCAGACTTACACCGGCCCAGGGCCCGGACGACACCCCGGTCACCGTGGACATCCTTGGTCTCAACTTTGCCCCCGGCCTGACCGCCACCCTGAGCATCAGTAGCCCCCAGGTGCTCCTGGAGGGCCTGCTCTTCATTGACAGCACCCATCTACGGGGCATCGTCCCCATCAACGTCACACCCGGAGTCTACACGCTGACGGTCACCAACCCTGACAGCAGCAGCGGGATGCTGCCTGACGCCTACGAGGTCGTTGACGCGGCGGTCAGCGACGACCTGTATGCCAGCGCCCTCGACCTGTGGTTGAACCCGGCCAGCATCCGCCAGGGCGACGAAATCACGCCCACCATGGGCCTGATCGCCCGCCGTCAGGGTGGGCAGACGCCGCTGATAGCTGTGGTGAACGTTGACTTTTACGAGGGCAACCCCGAGAGCGGCGGCAGCCTCATCGGCCGTGGCCTGGTGGCGGCGCTGCAACCAGACGGCCACGCGTCCACGATGCAGGTTCCCTGGACGCCCTCAGGCGCGGGCACCTATCTCCTCTACGCCGTCATTGACCCCGATGATGCCGTGGACGAAGACAACGAAGCAAACAATGTCATCAGCCGCACGGTGGCCGTGCTGCCACCGCTGCCCGACACCACGCCGCCAGAGGTGGACACCTTTACTATCAACGATGGCGCAACCAACACCGAGGACCGGCAGGTTCGTCTGACCGTGACCGCCCACGACAACCCTGGCGGCTCCGGCGTGGCCAGCCTGCTCTACATCGAGTACGAGTTCATCCAGAGCATCCGCGACTGGGTGCCCGTCGCCATCGGCGACTGGCTGTCCTACGACGAGACCCGCACCGACTACCTGTGGGCTCTCCAGCCCTCAGCCGGCGTGCACTACCTCCAGGTCTGGGTCGCCGATGGCGCGGGTAACATCTCCCTCGCCCCAGGCCAGCAACTCATCAACTACCTGCCATCTGGTGGGGCACACGTCGCCCAGGGCCAGGTGCACATCTATCGCCAACCCTTGACCGCAGGCCAAAGCCTGCGCGTGCGCCTCACCTCGCTGATCGGCGATGCCGACCTCTACGTCTGGGCGCCCGACGGTTCGTCCGTCGGCGCCAGCTACACCGGCGAGCCGGTCGAGTGGGTCGAGTTCACCGCCGAGACAGACGGGGTGTACCAGATCGAGGTCGAGGGCTGGACCAGCGCCGACTACCGGCTCGAGATCACGCCTGGCAGCGGGATGCAGATGACGGGCAGCACCCGTCCCCTCAGGGGCCGGGCAGATCCCTTCGTCGCGCCCCTGGACACGCCCTCCGACGAAGACGACGTCGTCGGCCTGCCAAGCGCTCCGGTGAGCGAATACCGCATCTACCTGCCCGTCATCAATCGCAACTACCAATAGCAGGAGTACAGCAGAGATGGATGACGATCCGCCCCTGCTGATCCACATAAGTCAGAAACGAAAAGCCCCCTGCGCTGTTGCAAGTGTGGGGGGCTTGTTTTCTTTGATGGGGGATAGCGCCGTGCGAGGTTAGATCAGCCGTTCCAGCGCGCGGTGGCGCTGCTTGAGCACCTCGAGCAGTGCCTGTCTCAGCGCCTCGCCGGACAGGTTTGTAGTCTGCAACCGGTCCACCCACCGGGCCAGGGTTTCATCGTGGAGCACGTCTCGGATCCAGCGGCTGAAATCCCCGCGCTCGAAATGAAAAGTCAGCACAGTCAGGTCCAGGGTGCGCATCCGGTCAATCAACTCACTCAGGTTGCCGGCTGGCGCAATCTGCCCCGCCGAGTCGTGGAAATAGAATTGTTGGGCTGGAGCTACTCTGTCTTCCAGGTATTGATGTAGGTGGTACATTTTGGCAAAGACACGTGGCCCAACTCTTACCCTCAAAGGCATCAGTGCATCAGCCGGTGAGGGCGTCACCCCCCACGCCAGAGCTTGCCCTTCGCCCAGTTCGCCCAGGCGCTCGGCCAGCCCGGTCACATCGAGGCCCCGGCTCTCTAGCAGATGGCTCAGACGTTCCACCTCGCGGTCCAGGCGATGCCGGGTCAGCAAGAAACCATCCATTTGTTCAAGCACGGCCTTGTTCAGGCGACTGGGCTGCCAGGCCACCAGGCACACGCCGGGCGAGTTTGCATCTCGCAGCAACGGCAAACGCACCGGGTTATCTGGGCCGCCGAACAGGTCTTGCGCTTCATCTATCAAGAGCCAATGCGGTTTGCCAAAGCGCCGGCGCACGTCCCATACACGCCGCAGCAGTGCAATCGTGTAGAGCATCCGCTCCTCTGGCGTAGGTACTTGCGACAGGTCCAGCACCAGGCTTAGATCGGTCTCGGCCAACAATTGCACGACCAGGCTCATAGGCGGCGGTATCTCTTCTCGCCCCAGGCATAGACAGGATGCATGGCGCCTCAGCGCGCGCAAATCGCCCACCGGGTCCAGAATTAACAGTTGGTAGCCGCCGGTAATCAACCCGTCGGCCAGCCGGCTGGCCAGCCATGACTTGCCGCAACCGCTCCCGCCAGCGATCAGAAGGTTGCGGTTCACCATGTCGTGGGCGTTCAGGCTGATTTCATCTGCCGCGCCCAGGTCAAAGTGATGCGCACCACGCACCGGAAAATCAAAGGCCCTCCCGTCTAGCAGATAACGCTCGATAAAGGTGGCCACGCCGGCCGGCCCGACCTCTGGTGTGACGTGGTCTGCAATCGTTTTGAGATCCTCGACGGCATTGGCAACGGCCACTTTGATCTCGGCTATTTGTAACAGGCTACGATCGTTCTCAGCATCGCCAAAGGCCAACAGATTGCGGGGCGAAAGCCCCTCGCCCTTGAGCAGATTGAGCACCCCTGCTCCTTTGCTGACGCCAGGTGGCAGCAACATCACTTCATTACGATTGGTTTCAACGTGGACCGCCAGGCCAAGCTCCCGGCTGGCGACCCACACTGCGTCGTCGTAGCGCGTTGTCGTGCCGGCGATGGCGATGCCCCGCCACAGCGGGACGCCCAGCTTGGCCAATGTGTCCAACAAATCCCCCGGTACTTCGCCAAAGGGAAGGCGCATTTCGTCAGTCCGCGCATTATACAGCACTGCGCCGTTCTCGGCCACGATCAGATCGAACGCTTGCTCACGCGCCTGGAGATCGTGCAAAAACTCAAAGGGTCGGCCCGACACCAGCACGGTGAACCGCCCGGCTTCACGCCAACGACGCAATGCGCGGCCGGCTTTAGGAGCCAGTTGATCACCTTGAGAGATGGTGCCGTCAAAATCGGTGGCGATCACCGAGATGTGCATAGATCACTCCCTGGAACTTGTAATGTCAACGCGATACGTGTAACTCGTCGTACTGATTCGCCACACGTTGCAGCAGCGCCTCGCGCAGTGATTCGCTCTCCAATGACCGTTGAGCGAGTTTGCGCAGGTGGCCAGCCAGCACCTGATCGCCCAATGTCCCCTCCACCCACGCGACGAAATCGCCACGCGCCTGATGATAGGCCAGACTCTCGATAGGTAAATCGTGGAGACACTGCAGGAACTCGAACAGGTTTGCTGCCTCGATGCCAAGGAAATCCTGCTCGTCACGAAAGTAGAATCGTTTGTGTTTTGGCAGGGGGGTATCCAGATATTTGTACAGGTGCCGGATATGTGGTACCCGGCGGACGTTGGGGCGCAGGCGCACCGCGCGCTGGCCGCACAGCCAGGCATGTCCCCGGGGAAGATCAGCCAGAGACACTTCCGGGACGCTGTCGAGCGTCTGGCGCACTGTCTGCACGGCCTCCGGTTCGCTCAAGCGCGTGAGGATGCAACTATCCAGCGCCGCCAGCACCTGGCTGCCCAGCCGATCCGGGCGATAGGAGACGAACGCCCATCCACCACCGGCCAGCATGGGCAACAGCGTGGTCGAAGCGGCATTGCCGTTGGGTGGCAGGTAATGCTGGGCCTCCTCCAGAACGATCCAGTGAGGCCGGAACTTGCGTTCTCTCAAGGGGTGCAGCGCGCGTAACAAATCGGCCACATAGTGGGCACGGTGGGCTGCCGGATATGAGCACAGATCCAGTACAACCGAAACGGTCGCTGTCTCCAGCAACGTGGCGACCAGTTCCGGTGAGGGAAGTGTCTCCCGATTCCCTTCGAGGGCCACGATTCCCGGCAAGGCACGCAGCCCTCTGAAATCGCCTTCGGGATCTATCAAGAGGACCTGGTAGCCGGTGTAGTGCATGCCTTCGGCCAGCAACCCGGCTACCCACGATTTGCCGCTGCCCGAATCACCGAACACACCCAGGTTTCCGTCGGTCAGAGCGGCGGTCGGCAGGGAAACCGGCTCGCCAACCTCGTCTTCGCCTAATGGAATCGTACGGTCGCGTTTCTGGGCGATGGACGAGTCGCACGTGTTTCCGTTCAGCCAATAGGCCTGCAATGCTTCCAACACCCCGGCCGGCCCAGGCCGGATTGTCACCAGGTCGGCTACCTCTTTCAGGGGGGGCACAGCATCGGCCACGGCCACGCTAATCTCCCCCAGTTGCAGCAGGGACAGGTCACTCTCTCCGTCGCCAAAGCTCACCAGGTTGCGAGGGGAGAAACCGCACAACCCCAGCAGGCGCTCCAAACCCGGCCCCTTGGCCGCGCCTGGGGGCAGGACTCTCACCATGCCCTTGTTGTGCACGACGACAGCGTCACCGCCCCACTTGTTGAGCACTTGCCAGAC
>CAYVPU010000125.1:0-9597 GCA_964453885.1 uncultured Anaerolineae bacterium
CAAGTGCTTCGAGGGCGGCTTCTCCAATACCTTCGTGGATCGTTTGCAGGGCGGCAATGAGGTAGGCCCAGAACCGTGCCGGGTCATTGTCCCCCTCATCCAGCGAGAGCCAGGCGACGGGCCGCCCCCTCGCCGACTCGCCCCCTCGCCGACTCGCCCACTCGCTCAACAGCGTGGTCTTGCCAAACCCGGCCGGGGCGGAGATGAGCGTCAGTTTGCGGTGAAGGCCCGCGTTCAACCGCTCAATCAAGCGCGTGCGCGAAACTAGCTCTGGTCGAACGGGGGGGATATAGAGTTTGGTGGTCAGGAGTGGTGTGGCCATTCTGTCTCCCGTGACTGCCTTCATAGGTCTACTTGAACACACACCATAATCTTACCACGTCTTGGTGATTCTGGCAATGCTGTTCGCTTGTTTCGTGAGACCAGAACTGGCGGTGAATGTGGCCGTGGTTTGTCCTTTATCCTTCGCTAGTTCGACGTGCGGCACAATCTCCCCCGACGCACCAGCTATCGAGGGGGTGGCTGGCGTCCCAACAGGGCCAGTTCACAACCTCACCAATGAACGAAATTCGTGTGAGCATACTGGTTTTCTTTCAACGACTATTCTTTGTTCAAGTCTGGTTCGGTCGGTTTGTAGACAACCCACTGATGGTAGATATAGCCCGTGCCTGGCTCATAAACCATGATCTCCCCGGCGAATGGCCCACTCAGGATGATAATCTCGGTCTCGTTGATGGGTTTGAGCGGGCCGACAACGCCTGGCGTCTTGAGGAGACCGTCTTCTATCACTATTTCATCCCTCCCCACAATCTCACTTCCGGCATTTCCCGAGGACAGCCGCGCCACCAGCTCATAGTCGCCGGCAAGCTCTTCCCAAAGAGCGGGAATATCTGTAATTTCAGGATACCTGGGGCAGACCTCGTAAAAGATGCCACCGACATTGATGATCATCACATTTTCGTCGGCTTTGTCCCCTGCCAGAAATTCAATTTCCAGTTCTTGGAGATCGATGGGAAGCTGGAGAAGGTCCGCCAATCCAAGCTTTAGCAACCAGTGACTCACCCGGAATCTGGCCTGGCCCACAGGAGTCAGATCGAGTTTCATCCCCTGGATTCTGCCTTTGAGCCGGTCTCCACTCAAAGATATATCCATAACCTGCCCAAAAGCAATGTATTGGCCCACATAATCATCAAGCAGAGACCGATCAATATCGACCGGCTCTGAAGTTTCGTCTTCAGGAGGGACAACCCCGTATTTGGTTTCCAGCATCCGTTCGAGTATCTCGTTTGCCAGGGAAACCGAGATGCTCCCTTCGAAGCTGATCTCGTTTGCAAACAGCACGACGCCCAGTTTCCTCTCGGGGAGCAAGGCCACCAGCGAACCAATGCCCTCGCCAGGGCCGCCATCATGCCAGACCAACAATTCGGAACCGAAGACACGGGCTGTCTTCCAGCCGAGTCCCATGGGCTGAGGGTCTCTCTGGCTCGAAAACTGGTCTTCGAACATCAGATTGAGAGTCTCTGGGTTGATGATCTGCTCTCCATTGGCTTCGCCAACCCGAAACACGAACCTGGCAAAAGCGCTCATATCCTCAAGAGTCGAGTACAGATTCCCCGATGGAAGACTGGTAATGTCACCCTGCTCGAGGGGATAGTATTCGCCTTTGTAATACTCATAGCCCGAGGCAACACCCTTTTGAGCGGGGATGCCGGCCGACAGGAACGCGCTGTTTTCCATCCCTATGCGAGCCAACAGATTCTCTTCCATATAGCGGGCAAAGCTCTCGCCTCTCAACTCCTGAATGATATAGCCCAGCATGTCAGGTCCAATGTTGGTGTATTTGTATCTGTAGCCGACGGGAAACGCCATGTGGCAATTTTTCAACGACTCGACCATTTCCCCCAGAACGTCATAGTCTCCAGGCCTGGACATCAGCGAATGACATTCATTGCGTGGAAGTCCGGAACGGTGGGCCAGGATGCTGCGAATGGTGATCGGCTCAGAATCCGGAAAGCGACTCTGGATGGAGAAATCGGGTAGATAGTCTGTGATGGGGGCATCCAGGTCAACCAGCCCCTCCTCGACCAGCCTCATCGTTTCGATGGCGGTGAAAACTTTGGAAACGGACCAGAGTTTGTAAACCGTATCCGCTGTTGCAGGCATCTCCTTTTCGACATTCGCCCATCCAAACTCTTCCTGCCAGACTGTATCCTGGTCGTCGATCAAGGCCACGGCCACACTGGGCAAATGGTGCTGCTTCATCAATTGATGGATTCTGTGTTCTGCATAATCCACCGTGTAGCTGTAATCTCCCGGCGGAATAGGGTCTGGTTTCTTGGGCGCTGCTCTACCCCAACTCCAAAAAGAGACGATTGCCAGAAGAAGCAAAAGTATTAGCGCCAAAACGCGGAGGATTTGCTTTCGTTTTCGATTCATCGGTATTTCCTCACCCTCCTCCAATTCCTGAGAACGTGAAACGGTAAAAGCACTTTCACGATCATGTTTCTTGGATGATGGTCTTGAGTTTGGATGCCATTTCACACTCCGATGTCGTGCTTTGCAGGATTTTCTGGGGCCGTGGCGATGGATGTGTGCAGCCCAACTCGCCCATACCGCAGACGCACCCACAGCAGGATCAACAGGCAGCCAAGAAAAACCGCGCCAATGGCTAGCAGCCCCGACTCCGGCCCAAAGGCGTCCCCAACCCATAGTGCCGGCCCGCTCTGCTCGGTAGCCAGGATGGTTGCCCAGGAAAATTCCATCCCGCTGACTGTAAACCCAAATACATTGGCCTGAAAGAAATTCCAGGTGATGTGAAAGCCAATCGGGATCGCCAGTTCACCGGTCAGGATGAAGCCTAACGCTAATATTTGGACTTTGGACAAACGCCAAGAAACCAGGTTTTTGTTCATGTGATGGGCGCTCAACACAGATTCCAAGATGTTCTTTGATGCTTAATGCTCAAGCTGGGGCTGAAAAACCTGGTTTCTGAATGGTTCTCCAGATTTGTCCAAAGTCCAGAAAGACTAGCCCGACCCATTTAAGATCACATAACTATCGGCTCTTGCGACTCACGGGCATTGCGGAATGATCTTATCCGCCTCTCGCACAGCCGCGTCCCAGGTGAACTCGCGCCCGTCGCTGGCATAGTAGTAGCTGGTGCCGTTGGGCATCAGCACCACGACGATGCCGCTGTAGCCCTGCATCTCGGCCACCCAAAACTCGCAGTCGAAGCCGTCAGACGCGCCGTAGCTGTCGGCCCAGAACGCGTTGTTGTATTGGCCGCCGGGGTAGGATTCCACGCCGCGGTCGTCGGGGTCGCGTTGCAGGGCCGCGGTCAGCACGCCGGGGTGTAGGATTTGCTCGCCGCCGATTGCGCCGCCATCCGCGTTGAGGAAGTTGGCGATTTTCGCCAGATCGTCGGGGATCCACCACATCCCATAGCCGCCCAGGGGCTGCCCCTGCCAGTTATTGTCTTTGGTGCGCAGGGTGGTAAAGACGCCCGGCCCCATCTTTAACGGCTTGTAGACCTCGTTCACCACGAACTGAAAGATGTCGGCATCGGGGCCTTCCAGGGATTGCAGGTAATTGTGCAGGGCGCGGGTGACGATAAAGGTGTCAAAGGTGCGGTACACCCATTGGATTCCGGGGTCAGCGCTGTGGGGCCAATTGAAGGCAGCGGCGATTTTTTCGGCATAGTATTCTTTGCTCCAGAAGGGATCGGTATCCCAGTGCTCCTCGTCTACCATGAATCCCGCCGATTCGTAGTTGCCGGTGGCCATGTCGAGGACGTGGTCAAAGGTGACGGCGCTCCAATCGCCGCGGCTGCCGGCGGCTTCGGGGACATAATCTTTGACCAGCAGGTCCGGCGCGGCGGGGTCGTATTTCTGCGCCAGGCGCATCAACGCCACACTGACAAAGGCGGATTTGGCCGTCGAATAGGAGGGGGCGCGCATGGATTCGCAGTAGGGATACTCGCCATAGCGAGTTTGGCAGCCGCTCACATAGTTGACGCCGTTGACCACAAAGCCGTACCAGGTCATGTCTTTGGGGCTGACTCCGCGCCCGAAAGCGGATGCATCCACCCCCGGATAGTCCTCGGATAGCTGCTTGATGGGCCGGGTGGGGAAACGGCCGGCCAACTCCTGAGCGAAGGCGTCCCGGATTTTTTCAGCGTCCGCCATGGGGCCGGGGTGGTAGGTCGCATCCAGCAAGCCCCACATATCCGCACTGAAGGAGATGGTGGTCTCTTGTGTGATCTGGTACCAGACCTTTGAGATTCCCTCGTCGTCAAAGAGGAAGGTCATCGTGCCGTTGAAGGTGGCGTTGGAGCCTTTCCAGACCAGGGCAAAGGGAAAGGAGGCGCGCGAGTAGCCCTGGTCGCCGTTCTCCTGCCAGACGCGGCCCGGCTCGAGGATGAAATTCCAATAGAGGTGGTCGGCGATGATCAGTCCGCGCCGCGCGGGGATGAGATAGCCGTCGCGCTGCACAAACTCAAAGTCGAACTCGGGCAGGTGGGATTCTTCCGGCTCGACGTCGGGGTCCCCCCGGAGCACGGTCATCTCGCCGGTGGTATCCTCGCTGTGCAACTCCAGGCGGCCCTCGAAGGCGTGGGTGGGGGGCGCGGCGTCTGCGGGGAGGGTGAGGGCGGCTTCGTCCAGGGGGGAAGCGGCATCGAAGCCGTTCATCAGGTCATCGTAGGTGAGGGTGGTGCGGGCGACGTTCCCGGTTCCCGGCGGGGTGGGGGTCGGGTTGGGGATGTCTGTGGGCGAGATGGGCATCGCCGTGGGTACGGCCTTGCAGGCGGCAGTCAGGATCAAAACGATCGTCAGTGTGATTAATCTATATCGCGTTGACATATTCTGTTCCTTCAGTTACTATGTGTTTTCGATATCATCAAGAGCTGCTTGTGCTTCTTTCAATAGCAGACCAAGCGGCCCAGATGCCGGTTCGCTAATACTTTTGATGATTGACTTGAGGGCCATACGATATGCAACTTTCAGGGCCTGCTCTGGTGAGACTGCGATGTCCGGAACGACGCCACTGCCCTCCCAATTTTGGTTGGTGATTGGGTTGATTGCACGCCCAGCGGGTATAAATACTTCAAAATGCGGATGCAAACGGTAGGGAGAACCGGGATGGGCGCCTCCGCCGGTTGTCTCGCCGACCAGTGTGGCGCGCTGGCGGGTTTTCAGATTGTATACAAATTCCTCCCCGGCTGAGAAAGTGTCTTTGCTGGTCAGCACATAAATGGGTTGCTCACCGAAGCGTTTACCGGGAACATAAGGCAGAGTCCAGTATTGCTGGGTGAGATCCTCATCGCGCCAGTAAAAACTGTTCAGGTGGACTGGTTCTCCATCAAAAAGGTAAGTGCTGACAAGCGCGACCATGCCAGGATTTCCCCCCCTGCATCTGCGCAGGTCAATGATCAGGGCATTCATGTTTGCTAAAAAGTTCATCGCGGCGGCGGCAGTATCGCCGCTGCCCCAGGATGGCCGATAGAAGTAACGGATATCGAGATAACCGACATTTCCGGGCAGCCTTTCCGCTTTGTGCAGCCCATAATTGTCCAGTTTGGCTTTTTGCCGAAATTCAATCAAACGTTCCTGGTTCTGGAGCATTGAGCCTTCGTGGTCTGGCAATGGTTCCGGATACCACCTGACCCACAGGTGCTCGTCTTGATTGACGGCTTGCAGATGTTCGGTCAGGACCAAGGCAAGTAATTCGCCATCGGTGATAGCGGTGTATTCTCCATCGTTCAGGTGCTTTTGGAGGCGCTCGCAGATTTCTTCAGCGATGTCGGGAAAGACGTAATAAGCCCTCAATTTCTCCGAGAGGTTTTGAACGATTTCAGTTTGAGTGGTTGTGTCTATTTGTTGAATAGTCATTTCGTACTCCTCATATTTCTTCGCATAGGCTGTCTCAAGTCTGCTTACAGCGAGCTAAGAATTGGAACGATGACGAGCAGGTCATAACCTGCGTGAAACAAGACAGGCCCTATCAATCCGTCCTCCTTGAACATCGAATTAGCGCCAACGAGACCCAAAACAAAAACCACCAGGCCGAACACGAATCCCCCGCCCGGAAAATCATAGGTGGCATTGACATGGGAAGCGCCAAAGACTATTGCTGTCACAATGATGGCGGCCTTCCTGCCAATTATGGTTTCATATTTTTTCAAAAAGATGGCTCTGAACCAAAGCTCTTCCATGATCGCGTTGGCAAAGACAAATAACAGCAGCCAGGGGATTGCGGCGGGAAGCGATGAAAAGAAATCACTCGAATTCAACCCCATTGCGAGGGCGATTAGAGCAAAGCTCACAAAAGACACCAGGCCAAAAGTGATACCTTGTTTAAGCCTTCCCCTCCCAATAAAGATGGATTTCAGATCATCTTTTGCGATCAACGTCAATCCCAGGATGACGGGCACCACGTGCAGGAATTGCGAGAGTTTATCCATGGCCAGGAACTGTAAAGGGGGCATCGTGTTGCGCTGGAGGTTCAGGATCCCTGTGCTCAGAAAGAGCAATGCAGTCGATGCAATGAAGAGTGAATATGCGGCTGGCCAGTAAACCGAAAGAGATTGGTTTCTCTTTAGGATGACTGAAAGGATGAGAAAGAATATTGTGAGAGCAACATAATAGGTCTGGTTCCCATTCGTCGGGAAAACAGTGTAGAAGGGGCTTCCCAGGACAAAAACTGCTGCTCCGCCAAGAACAAGAAGAACCGAGAAGAAAAATCTTTTTATTATCATTTATCGCTCCGATGGGTATATATTGGCAACTTGACCACTGCCACCGCCAAAATCGTCTTCACCGGGATTCTTTAGAAATCATTCCCCAAAGCTCTGGTGAAAATTGCATTTCTGGTGGCAATCCACCCGGTGTTGGCTTGATACAGTCGTCCTCCAGGTCCGGCGGCCATGGGATTTTCTTATTTTGATTCGAGGCCCTGATAAAGTTCATCGCCAGGCGCAGCGTATCCTCTGCCATTTCAATTCGATACTCCAATTCTTCAGGGGTTCCCATTCGAGAATTTGCAGCCACCCAACCTTCCTGCTGGAGAAACGCATCTCGCTCTGCCTTCGCAGCATCACTATCGCTGGTATCTCGACACTGCCAGGTGAAATTCTGAATTTGCTGCCAATTGTCCTCACCTTTCTGATAGGCGGCAGTTCCCAACGCCGCAGAGGAATGCAGAATAGTGATTTCATCGCCACGATTGACAAAGATATTGCCGACGATCATGCCAGGGATATTGACCCGGATTCCCAGGTAGAGATAACCATCCGCGTGCATCAAAAGCAATTCACTGCCATCGGCAAAAGTTTCGACCGTGGCATTATCCCACTCGCCGGGCGATAGCGTGCCATCCAGGGTGGGTGAACTCCCCTGAAGCACAATGACTGCTGACGGTATCGTTTCATTCAGCCACACTTTGTTGGGTAACTCACCCCCGTTTTCCTGCCCCGTTTCGCCGTGTGCGATGAAAGCATCCAGGTCTCCATCGCCGTCCAGATCTCCCAACGCGGTGTAAGAACTGTACAGATTACCCAGGTTCAAGTCACTCTTGTCAAAGCGCCCTGTTCCATCGTTCAGCCATATTGTGCCGCCTGATGAACCTCTCCAAGGGTCTCCGTGGGCTGTCAGTGCATCCAGATCGCCGTCCCCATCGAGATCCCCCAGTGAGACGCCATGGGCCAGGGAACTGCGCAATTGTTGGCCGCTGTCGCTGAACGCTCCAGTTCCATCGTTGAGCCAGACCTGATTGGGGTCGCCACTGGCAACTGCCATGAACGCGTCTGGGTCTCCATCGCCATCCACATCGCCGAGAGCAAGGTCGTGAATGTGAACAGAAGCGGGGGACAAACTCTGATCGTGTTCAGCAAAAGTTCCAACGCCATCATTTAACCATACTTTGGCCGCTTCATCCCATCCGCCCGCCAGAGCGTCCAGGTCTCCGTCGCCGTCGAGGTCGTCCAGGGCGACAGCAGCAGTGATCCCCGTTCCCAAACGCTGACCAGTGTCGGTAAAATCGCTGCTGCCATCATTAAGCCAGACCGTATTGGCTTCTAATTGCGCCATAAAGATATCCAGGTCGCCATCACCGTCCAGATCTCCCAGGGCTGGTTGAAAAGCAAAGCCCAAATTCTGTCCACTGTCAGAAAAGTTACCCGATCCGTCATTGAGCCAGACCGCGCTGTGTTCCTCCCCCCACCAATTCGTAACCACGGCATCCAGATCGCCATCACCATCCAGGTCGCCCAGCGCTACGTCCTGGCCGTAGCCTGGAGTTTGCTCGTTGAGTGTGAATACGCCTTGCCCATCGTTCATCCACACGGTGTTATTTGCTCCGCCCTGGGCGGCATTTGCCACCAAAGCATCCAGGTCGCCGTCGCCGTCCAAATCCCCGAGGGCGACGGCCCAGCTTTGCGCGGAACCCAGGTGTTGACCACTGTCCATGAAAGAAATACCACTACCAGCCGGTTCTGATGTCGGTGTCGGCGGAAGGGCGATCGGCTCCGGGGTAGCGGTTACCTCGACGACGCGCGGCGTGGCGGTAACGTAGACAATCTGCGGGGTGGGGGTCGGGTTGGGGATGGCTGTGGGCGGGATGAGCAGCGCCGTGGGTTCGGCGCTGCCGCAGGCGGTGAGCAGAATGAGAAGGATCGTCAGTGCGATTAGTTTGTATTTGACTTGGTTCAAGTCAGAGGCAGTGAGTCGGTCTGCACTGATCACACGAACCGACCCTTCCGATTCCAGCGTCTTGGCAATCGCTGCGGCGATCTTTTGCGTATTGCCAAATTTGGAAAAGTAGACGATCAGTGTATTCATTGGATCGCTCCCTTATTTCAATTGCCCGCCGGCCCGGTGCTCCGGAACTGATATGAACGAACGCACGGCCAACTCTTTGTAAGCGCAATAGGTCGTACCCAGCAAGACAGGCGGCGTCACCAGCAGTCCGATTTGTGATTTGGTCAGGTGAGTGATCATGCTTCCCTCTCCACCCGTTTTATAGACAGTAAGGGCAACCCCAAATCACGGATCTTGGCCAGCAGACCATGCAAAGCGGCCTGGTCGGCTACCGGGCCGATCAGCAAGGTTTCGTCGCCTTGCGGGGCAATGGTGAAGCCGTCAAACCAGTCCGACCACTTTTCGTCGAGAATCCCTTTCACCCTGATTTCATAGTTTCCTTGTTTGTCGAACTTGTCGGTCAGATGTGTGCTCCCAGGTGGTTTATTTCATACGCACTGGCTCAAAATGCCACGCTTGTTCATAGTATACTTTCAACCTGGTGACTTGTCATCCCCAAAGTAGGTGATTGAGGTGGGTGATTCTGGGGGCAAAAAACAATCCCCCACCCATTTGGTGGAGGATGATTTACCCGCACCAGCCTGGAAGAGCCAGTGCCAGGTAGAGAACCGGCCCATCACCGCCTGTTCACGGCGGTGCGTTTCAGGTCTCAATGCCTTTTAGCCACACTCATAACAACTCCAGTTCCTTCGCCCGCTGAACGGCGTCCCTTCGTTGGTGAACGTCCAGTTTGCGGTAGATGCTCTTGACGTGAGAGCGAACGGTGTGCACGGAAATGACGAGT
>CAYVPU010000126.1:0-2487 GCA_964453885.1 uncultured Anaerolineae bacterium
GCGATTACGAAATCGCGGCTACAACTTGGCGTTTTCCCATAACGGGAATTGCTGAATCACGAATGACAAGTGGCGGATGGCAGGTTATTCAATCAAAAAAACGAGTTCTGAAAACGACCCACAGCGCTTCGAGGCCATCCCAGGGACGAATTTTTTTACCTTCGGCAGCCGTGCGCGGGCGGTAAGATACGTGCACCTGGTCAATGCAGTAGCCGTGCTTGAGCAGCTTGCAGGGCAGTTCAAAATCCAGGTCAAAGCGAGTGCCCTTGAGTTTCAGCCCCTCAATGATCTCTGTACGCAGCAATTTGGTTGCGGTGGCAGAGTCGGTGAGATTCCCTCCAAAGAGCCAGTTGATGACGCGCGTGACGAACATGTTGCCCCAGTAGTTCTGCACGTACTTGTAAGCGACCTGTCCTCCCAACGTTCGGGAGCCAAACACCGCGTCGGCGCCGTCGGACTTGGCTTTGTCCAGCAACAGCCTTAAATCAGCGGGGTCATACTCAAAGTCGGCGTCCTGGATGACGGTGTACTTGCCGGTGGCGTGGGCATAGCCGGTGCGGATAGATGTGCCCTTGCCCAGGTTGCGCGGATGAAAGACCACCTTGATCGCCGGGTCGCCTCGTTGAGCGACTTGCTGTAATAGTTCGCGGGTGCCATCGGTGGAAAAATTATCCACGATAATGATCTCTTTTTCCCACCCTGGCCCAAGGTCCACGGCCTGGACACGCTCCAGGACAGTGAGGATAGAGTCTTTTTCGTTGTAGGTGCAGGTGATGATGGATAACTTCATTGTCTTCCCCTTGATGCTATAGACATTCAGAAAAACATTTTGACATGTAGCCGCGCTTTCCATAGCGCGCAAGGCGTTTTATGTATCATGGCGATGCGCGGTATGGAAACCGCGTCTACGAATCGTTGTCTTTGCCCAGTAGTGTCAAGATCATTACCTGAATGTCTATAGCCGGGCAAAGAACGTCGCAAAGGTTTCCAGCATATAGTCTATGCGCTGGCTGTCAAGACCAGGATAGACGCCCACAAAGAACGCGCCACGCATCACCAGATCGGCGTTGGTCAACTCGCCGACAACGCGATGGGTCACGTCGCGGTAGGCCGGCTGGCGGGTGATGTTGCCGGCAAACAGCAGCCGGGTCTCAACCTGAGCCGCCTCCAGCCATTGGAGCAGTTCCCGGCGGCGGAATGGCGCTTCGTCGCGCACGGTCATCGGGAAGGCGAACCACGAGACGTCGGCGCGCGGGCTCCAGGTGGGCAAGATGAGATATTCCTTGTAGGGCTTTAGCCCGTCATAGAGCCGCTGAAAATTGCGCTTGCGGGCAGCGATAAAGCCGGGCAGCTTTTCCAGTTGGGCCACGCCCAGGGCCGCCTGGATGTCAGTAGGCTTGAGGTTGTAACCGACGTTGCTGTACAGGTATTTGTGGTCATAAGTGCCGGGTATGCCAGGTACTTTTTGATCGAAGCGGTGGCCACACGCGCCGTTTGGAGCGGTGTCTTTGTGAGTGCACCAGCAAGCACGCCCCCAGTCCCGGATCGAGCGGGCAATTTTGGCCATTGATGCGCTGTTTGTGACCACCGCTCCGCCTTCGCCCAGCGTGATGTGGTGGGCCGGGTAAAAGCTAAGCGTCGCCAGATGACCAAAGGTGCCCACCGGTTGGTTGTCCCACCGACTGCCCAGGGCATCGCAGATGTCTTCGACGACAAACAGGTCATGCTGCCGCGCGGTCTCCATGAGGTGGGTCATGTTCACCGGGTTGCCTAACGTGTGGGCAAAGATAATCGCGCGCGTGCGGTCGGTGATGGCGGCTTCCATCGCGTCCAGGTTGAGGTTATAGGTGCCCAGGTCGCAGTCCACAAAGACCGGTATCAGTCCCCCGCGCACCAGCGGGGCTATGGTAGTGGGAAAGGAAACGGCTGGGACGATGACCTCATCGCCGGGGCGCAGGCGGCGCCCATCTACCTCCCGCGAGAGAAGAGTTTCCACTGCCACCAGGTTGGCCGAAGAGCCAGAGTTGACCAGCAGGGCGTGCTCAAGACCCAGGAACTCGGCCAACTGGCCCTCGAACTCGTCGGCAAAGCGGCCCAACGTTAACCAAAAGTCGAGCACGGCATCCACCATGTTGGCCAGTTCACGAGAATCGTAGACGCGGCCCGCGTAGTGGACCTTGGTCTCGCCCGGCGTGAAAGACCGGTCGGCATGGGCCAGGGTATAGAACTCGCTGACCTTTTTCAAAATCTCTTGACGCAATATATCTGCTTCAGACATAAGTGAATATCAGTCCTGGTCTTTGCTCATCCAGTTTTCCACCGCCAGCCCAGGCACCCGCTCGTAGTGACCCTCGTTATTGGTGACCAGAACCGCATCAGCGGCTATGGCCGTAGATCCGATGAGTAAATCGGCATCAGCTATCAACTGTCCCTGCCGTCGGAGTTCTGCATAAATTTCTGCGGCCACCCTGCCAACGGGTTCATCAA
>CAYVPU010000126.1:2587-9342 GCA_964453885.1 uncultured Anaerolineae bacterium
AAAAGGCCTGACGACTTGTTCTGATCTCCTCAACGAAATCCTGCGGCATCTCCGGCCAGAAGCCAAGATACTTGAGGACCTCCAGACCAGGGTATTCGTTTTCTTCCAACTGCCGTTCAAAGTGAATTGTGACCAGATAAGGTTTTTCAGTTTGTACCTGATCTAGCAACTCGACTTTCTTGCCATCAAAGATGCCCTTAACTCTAATTTCGGTCATAATCCTGTCCTTTCCCGCTCTCGCTCACTCACCCAAGTTTCCGGCGCACCAGGCGATGGTTCGGCGCAGGCCCTCGTCCAGCGATACCGTGGGCTGCCAGCCCAATGTCTGTCGCGCCCGCGTGTTGTCACCCACCATGCGCCACATCTCGCCGGGGCGATAGGGCAGCGCGCCCAGATGAACACAGATTGGCTCATCCATGAGAGCTACGACGCGCCGGGCCAACTCGGCCAGCGACACGCCTTTGCCGCTGCACAGGTTAAAAACCTGTCCCTCGACACCCAGTACCGTGGCCGCGCGGATCATGCCTTCTACTACATCCTCAACATAGACGAGATCGCGCACCTGTTCGCCGCCGGTCATGGCAAAATCCTGGCCGCATAGCGCCGCCTGGATGAGCGTCGGCAGAAAGGTGGGTGGGTGCTGCCCAGGGCCATAGACACCAAAGGGGCGCACGCCAACCACTGACCAGCCTCGCATGCGGTGGTACATCTGGCAAAAGAGCCAGGCCGCCGATTTGGAAGCGGCGTAAACGTTAGCCGGTGCTGGCGGTTGGTCTTCCCTCAGGGGCGGTGGGTTGTCGCCATATTCATGGCTGGTGCCAGCGAAGAGGAAACGGCGATAGCCGGTGCCTTCCAGGGCAGTCAGCAGCGTGAGCGTCCCTTCTACGTTGACCTGGACGGCTGTGACCGGGTCAATGCCAAATTCGGTGACGCCAACAGCCGCCAGGTGAAAGATAAGGACCGGGCGGGCAGTGCAAACGATAGCGCGCACGGCGCTGGCGTCTCGCAGGTCAGCCACGTGGCTAGTGACATCGGCTGGCAGTGTGCGCCCTTCGGTCTCGCTCAGAATCAGGCAGGCCACTCGCGCTCCAGCGGACACCAGTCGCCGCACGAGGTGCGGGCCGATGAACCCCGTCGCGCCGGTGACGAGGATGGAGACGTCTCTTAATCCTGTCATCTGCACCAGTTACCAGGCACACGTCGTGCCTGGAAGGATGCAGTGTCCGACACGCCCGCTTCCAGGCACGCGATGCTGCATTGCCCATCGCTCAACCAATGTTGACTGTAAAGCCGAGGGGTACCATCTGAATGAAAGTGTTACCGGGCCTTAGAGGGATGGGATTGCCGTCAAAGTCCGAAAAACGCACCAGATCCCACCGCTCCGGTCGCACCCACTTACCTTCGAACATCTGGCCGTCGCGAAAAATGCGCACTATTCCCTCTCCCCAGAGTTGGATCTGGGAGGAGTAGTGGCCGCCGCCCCAGGTGTCTTCCAAGATATCAGTCTCTTTGTGGAGGGCATAAATTACGATCACGTTGCTGAAACGCAACTGTTCGCCACTCAGTTCCTCACGGTGCGGCTCACCGGTGACGGAGCGGAGGTAAACCCCTTGCCCGGCGTCGTAAGCGTATTCGGAGACGATGCTGCCCGCCGCGTAGGGGATGCTAATGCGGGTGATGGGCTGGCCGCCCGGCGGCGGTTCCTCGGAAAAGACCCAGCCTTTGATCTCCTGGCGACCGCTATAGCCCAGCTTGTCGGCGGAATATTGCCACAGCGTCGGCGTGTCGGTAAACAAGGTGTGCTCGACGGCTTTGCCCTCTTGGGGGATACGATAGAAAGGCGCGCTCCCCTGGCTGCCAATGGCATGGCCAAAGTCGGGCGAGATGATCTGATCAAAAATATCAGAGTCGCGGAACGTTTGCTTCACGCCACCGCTGGCCCCAGAGAAGGCCAAGATGGAGCGGAACATGGCCGGAATCTCCAGGTCCAGCAGGCGCGCGCTGCGGACGGAGCCAACCTTGTCGGCGTCGTGGCTCAAAAAGATGGCGGTGAAACGGGTCAATTTTCCCTCGGCATAGTGCTCAAAGATCACGTCAGCCTTGTCGAGTCCGGCCTGTGGTCGGACGACAGATGGATAGTTGGACACCTTGATCGCCAGCGGCGGACGCTCCAGCACCGATGGGTCACCTACCTCGAGGCCGGTCAGCGGACAGATATCGGTGGTGATGCTGGGATCAATCCAATTGCTGCCCGGTTCCGGTGTGGACGTCTCGGTAGGCGTGGGCGTTTTGCCAGGGTTATTGTGGTCCTTAGTCTCCGCCTCGGCAGTCGCCGTGGGAGAGAGCGTGGGAGAGGGCGTGGGAGAGGGAAGGGGCGTATCCGTAGGCACAGGTGTAGGACTATCGGTCGGTTGCGGGAGTGGTGTGTAGGTGGCAGTGGGCACAGGTGTCGCCGTCTCCGGCGCTTTGGGCGTTTTTGTGGCGGTGGGGGTAGCGGCTGGCTGGCTGCCGCATCCGCCCAGTGCCAGGGCCGCGACGACCAAACCCAACAAGGCGGCAGCTATCGCCGGGCATAGCCACCGATGGTTTAGAACATGGCTCATTGCGCAATGGCCTCCTACATTGACAAAGATGAAAACTATTATAGCACATCTGCCGTAAACGAGCCAATGGCAGGCTAAAGGCAAGAGCTTCCGCGCCGCAACTTCCGGGGTGACTACTCTGTAACATTACTGTATCTCATAAACAATCAAGTGCGGTTGACTTGATGAAAAAGTGAGAGTATAATTGGTAAAGATGACACGCTTTAATATTCGGGGGGACAAGCCACCCTTACAAGCCGACGAGGTATAGGGAACATGGCACTTAAAGGCAACTTGAAAGACTTTAGCGCAACGCAATTGTTGAACTTGATCAACCTGGCGCGCAAGACAGGAGCGCTGGCTATTCAGGCCCGAAAAGAAAGAGCTCGAATGTTCTTTCGGGAGGGTAAGCTGATCTATGCCGTGCGGGGAGAATCCGATGGCCATCTGGTCACAATGTTGCAGAGAATCGGCAAGCTGTCCTCCGAACAGGCAAAAGCCATCCAATCTCGTCCAGAGGCAAAGAACGACAAGGAACTGGCCAGGCTACTCATGAGGGCCGGATATGTGTCTCGGGGCGATATTGTCCAGGGAGTGAAAACCCACGTGTTGGACATTGTCTACCGGTTGTTCACATGGGTGGATGGCACATTCCTCTTCAATCCAGACGTACTGCTCACCGATGACAAAATCGCGATCACCATTGACCTGGACAACGTGATCATGGAGGGCAGTCGCCGCATAAAGGAGTGGGAACGGCTGCAGGATGAACTGCCTGACCTGGACATGGCCCTGAGATTTACGGACAATCCCAGCGCTCGTTTGCGAAACATCAGCCTGAGTGTTGAAGAATGGCGAGTGATTTCCTTCATCAACCCGCGTAATACCATTCGCCGGATTGCCCAATCGAACAACATGACGGACTTTCAGATCCGAAAGGTGGTTTACGGCATGCTTCAGGCAGGCCTGGTGGAGTTGGTGCGGCCTGAAGGCCGGGAGGTGCGACCGACCGGTCCGGCGAGGGGCCCCAGGCGGCCTGCCGTCAAGCGGAGCGTGGTCGAGAAACTGATTGACCGGATCAAGCGGTTATAGTGTGGGGGGATAAAGGGACATGCAAACAGTCAAGATGGTCGTCACCGGCCCTTTCAGCGCTGGCAAGACGCAATTCATCCGATCCATAAGTGAAATTGATGTCGTTGCCACCGAGAGAAAGATCACCAGCGACCCGGAGCGCATCAAAGAAGAAACGACAGTGGCCATGGACTTTGGTCGCATCACAGTGGACGAAGAACTGGTGTTGTATCTGTTTGGGACGCCGGGGCAGAAACGGTTCGATTTTATGTGGGAGATTCTCTCGGAGGGGATGTTGGGTTTTGTCGTGCTCATAGACAGCTCCCGACCCGAAACGTTCCGCGAGGCCAAACGTATTCTGGAGGTGTTTCGCGGCTATGCCCCCACACCCTACGTGGTCGCGGCCAACAAGCAGGATCACGAGGATTCCTGGTCACCGGAAGACTTGCGGATTGCGCTCAAGATTGACCGCGACATAAAAGTATTGCACCTGGTTGCCGTAGACAGGGAAAGTGTCAAGAATGTCCTGCTAGAACTATTGTATTCGATTTTGGAGGAAATGGACCAGGAATAGATCTGATCCAGGCAGGTGGTGAGGCTTTGCCTTGGCCTGCAGGCAGGCTCAATTGAGAATCGTTTCTTGAGCAATGCCCTGTACCCTGTACTGTCGTCCAGGACAGTGCTGACCGTCCAGGACAGTGCACCAGGTTGTGCAATTACCACAGACATTGATGCCGGCGCACTGCGGGAGGGGGGTGCTATAGACCACAGAGTTGTTCGGCGTTCGCCAGTCTCGGATCAGAGTTGGAGGAAACACTCTTGAGTTCCATCGTCACCAGCGAAGGAATCGTCCATTATGAAGTGGACGGACGCGGCAAACCCATCCTCCTCCTACACGGTTGGCTGAGTTCGTGGGACCTCTGGCGTGATACCATGCTGACTCTCTCGGAGGAGCGCCGTTACAGAATCTACGCTCTGGATTTCTGGGGCTTTGGCGATTCGGCCAAGAAAAGCGTGCAGACCTTTAATATAGTTTCATATGTCAGCATGGTAGACCAGTTCATGGAAAAGATGGGGATTGCTCGTGCGCCAATTATCGGTCATTCCATGGGGGGAACGGTTGCGTTGGGCTTGGCTCTGGAGTACCCCTCGCGGGTGGAAAAGATCGTGGTCGTTGGGGCACCCGTGGCGGGCAGTTCGCTCAACCCTTTGCTCAAGTTGGGCAGCTTTCGCCTCATCGCCAATCTCATCTGGCGAGTACCATCAGCCCTCTTGTTAGGACTCAAGCTTTTCTCTCCCATCCTGGCCAAAGACGGCCAGCTAGTGTACGAGGTTCTAAAACGGGATTTTTCTCAGACGACTGTCGAGGCGTTCCTGCGAAGTATCGGTTCTCTGTGGCGCACCGACCTGTGTCCTCACCTGGGGCAAATTGGCGTCGATATCCTGGGCATCTATGGACGCGGCGACAACATCGTAAATCCCAACCAGGCGGAAATGCTGAAGGATGGTGTCACGAGAGCCCAGATACAGATGATGCTAGAGTCTCGGCATTTTCCTATGTTGGACGAACCAGAATTCTTTCATGACAAGCTGTTGACCTTTTTGGCCGAGTAGGGCGATATGCCAGGGTAAGAATCTTGATGTGAAGGAGACAATATTTATAAAGGGGGGGGCTATTCTACCCCCCTTTGTTATTATCTTTACGAGTGATTGCCTATCTCAACCTTACTATGCAGTATCAGTGGACGAGACAGCCATATGCCAATGCGAAAGATCATCATCCTCGACAAGACATTCATACCTCCTTTCAACGAACCAGCGCGTGAACTGCGAGTGCTGAACAAGCCGCTGTGGCTTCACCAGCGGGACCTATTGGCACGCCATTGTACCCAGGAGTTGGAAATCGCATCGCTGGACGAGATCCCGTCTAACTTTGAGGCGGAGATGATCGTCTATCGCGACAACCTGTTCTTTGACCAGTACTTTATTGACGAGTTCATTGAGCGCGCCCGCGCCAGTGGCCAAGCGCGCCAGGTGGCCTTTTCACTGAACGACAAGGCTATCGTGACCCACGCCTTGCCTCTGCAGGAGGGAATCCGCCGCCAGGGCGACATGTACGTAGCTGATCTATGGTACTTTCCTCACGGCGTGGAGGAGAACGCAGAGCCATTGGTGATAGACACCGAGCCCCGCGAAATGGGCTATTATCACATCCCGACTTATTTTGCAACTGAAAAGGGAGAAGCTGTCTTCCAACTGCCGCTAAAGTCCTTTCTCTCCATCGAAAACTGGGCGCACGTTTTCGTAGCCAATTGTCTTTTTGGCACCTTTTCCCGTGCGGCACGGGCCGATAAAGAGCTCTACCAACTAGGGAACAAACTCAAAGTCATGTGGCAAGCTCTCCTGCAAAGAAAGAAAGCTCTCAGCTCGTCATCTCTGGTGCAGATAGGCAAGGATTGTAGTATTGATCCGACTGCCGTGATCCAGGGGCCAACGACCATCGGTGACAATGTGAACATTGAGCCGGGAGTTGTGATCACGCAGTCCATCATCGGCAGCAATGTGAGCATCATGCAAGGCTGTCAGGTTCAGATGAGCGTCATCGGCGATGGCAGCTACCTCTCCTTCCGGGCAGCCGTGACGTTTACTGTGCTCATGGAACGCTGCACTGTAGCCCAAAACGCCTGTTTGCAGCTCTGTGTGGTTGGACGGAACTCGTTCATAGGTGCCGGCAACACCTTTACCGACTTTAACCTGCTCCCCAAGCCAATCATGACCGAGCATTGCGGCAAGTTGGTCAGCACCGGGCGACGCGCGATGGGCAGTTGTGTGGGTCATAACTGTCGTATCGGGGCAGGCTTTGTCATCTACCCAGGCCGGATGATCGAATCGGACACCATCTTGTCTGTCAGTGATGACCATTCCGTCCTCAGCAGGAATGTGGATTTTAGCCAGAGCCATCACCACTGGCTCAAGGACGGGGAACTGCACCAGCCTCAGTATCCACATCCGGGACACGATGCTGACACATAGGAAGACTCGATCGAGGGGGGGAACACAATCGAATGGATCGCTTTGCATTCATGATTCATCCGACCGATC
>CAYVPU010000127.1:0-9311 GCA_964453885.1 uncultured Anaerolineae bacterium
CTCTTGTGCTATGATACTCCCGTCGCTTCGATTCTCTACCGCATCCACGAGCAAAAGGGAGGAACCACCCTTGTCCACAACTGCACCCAAGCGCTGGATCATCGCCCCTCCTGTGACACCCGACCACCTGGCCCGCTTTCCGAACATCTCACCCCTTGTCGTCCAGGTTCTCTACAACCGGAACGTCCGTGAGCCGGAAAAAGTGCAGGCGTTCCTGGCCCAAGAAGCGCCGTTGCACGATCCTTTTCGTCTCAAAGGGATGGACGCTGCCGTAGAGCGCATCGCCCGGGCCATTCAGGACAGTGAGCGCATCGCCGTCTATGGTGACTTTGATGCCGACGGCGTCACCGCCACAGCGCTACTCACCCAGACCCTCCAGGCCCTGGGGGCAACCGTCGCGCCCTACATCCCCGACCGCGTAGACGAAGGCTATGGCCTCAATACCGATGCCCTGGACAGACTGGCCGCGCGCGGCGCAAACCTGATCGTCACCGTGGACTGTGGCATCCGCTCCAGCAATGAGGTGGCTCACGGCAATCGCCTGGGCCTGGATATCATTGTCACCGACCACCACTCGGTTGGCCCGGAACTGCCCCCTGCCCTGGCGGTGATCAATCCCAAACAGCCGGGCAGCAAGTACCCCTTTAAGGGACTGGCCGGCGTAGGCATTGCCTTCAAGCTGGCGCAAGCCTTGCTGAAAAGGATGGCGCCATCGGTGGGCAATAGTCCATCACTACGCGAAAAAGACCTCTTTGACCTGGTAGCCCTGGGCACGGTGGCCGACGTCGTGCCACTGATAGACGAAAACCGCAGCCTGGTGCAGCGCGGACTGAGGCAGTTGAATGTCCCTCGGCGCAAAGGGCTCCAGGCACTTATGGGCAGCGCTGGCATCAAACCAGGGCGCGTCAATTCGACGGCCATCGGCTTTATGCTAGGGCCACGTATCAACGCCGCCGGCCGGCTGCAAAGCGCCATGCTCGCTTACTTTCTGCTAATGACTCGCCATCAGGACAAAGCCAGCCGTTACGCCGATCAACTAACCCAATTGAACCGGGAACGCCAGCGACTGACCCTGGAAGCGACGGAGCACGCCCGAACCCAGATCCTGGATGAGGCTGGTCACGTGCCGCACCTGCTTTTCGCTACCTCCCCCGACTTTAAGTCCGGCATCGTCGGCCTGGTGGCCAGTCGCCTGAAAGACGAATTCTATCGTCCTTCGGTCGTCGCCGAGCGGGGCCAAAAAGTGAGCCGGGCCTCCTGCCGCAGCATCCCCGAGTTCCACATCACCCGCGCCCTGGACGAGTGTGCCGACCTGCTGGTACGACACGGTGGACACAAAATGGCGGCCGGCTTTACCGTGCGGAACGAGAACCTGTCCGCCTTGGAGGAGCGGCTGCAAGCCATCGCCGGGCAAAAGCTGGCGGAAGCCGACCTGATTCCCAGGCTACAGATTGACGCCGAACTGACCCTGGGACCCGACCTCTACGATCGGTACGAGCAGCTAGCCCTCCTGCAACCCTTCGGCGAGGCCAACCCGGAACCGGTCTTTCTCAGCCGGGGACTGAGAGTGGGACGCCGGCAAGCCATAGGCTCGGACGGCCAACACCTCAAGTTCACCGTCAGCGGCGGCAAAGCCTGGTGGGACGCTATCGCTTTCCGCCGGGGAAAAGAAGCTGACGAGTTGCCAGAGCGCATTGACCTGGCCTATCATCTTGACATGAACGAATGGAACGGGCGGAAACGCCTGCAACTGGTCGTCCAGGATTGGCGCCCAGCATCGTGAAACGTGAAACCAAAACCGGTAGTGAAGAATCAATCAGCTTTCAGCGATACAGGGCAGCGGGGCACAAGATGACGTGATACGTGATGCGTGTGGTGTACTAGGAACCGGCCGGCAACCCGAATCGTAGAAGCAACCACACACCAACAGCGACCACGACCAGAAACTCGACTAAAACGCGACGGGTGAGTGAACCCTGCAAGTGCTGTTGGGCCACTCCTACGACGACATAGAAGAACAATAAAAGCAACACACCACCCGTCAGGGCGTGGATGCGCCAGTAATTTAGCGCCCAGGTGCTCTGGCCCATCACCAGGCCGGCCAGGCCAGCATACAGCGCCGTCCGGCGCATCGGCTGCCCCACGCTTTGCAGCAGGCTCAAGGCCATTAAACCGCCGACGACCGCTGTCGCCGGGGTCGTTACCAGGCTGCGCACCCGGCTCTGATAGATCAACACAAAAGCCGCCAGCGCCACGCCATACGTGAGTAAACTCAACGCCAGGCTCGCCGCAGCGTGATCTGGCGCATCAGGATCGGCAATATAATATTCCAGCAGGATGACGCCGCCTATCAGGACCACCGTCAGGCCTAGCCCGCCCAGCCAATAGCGCAGGTCTGGTGCCAGGGGCAGCAGGAATGGAGCGAGAAGACCAATCACTCCAGGCACGATCCAGGCCGTGAACCCAGCCCGCCGTTGACGGCTCCGCGCCAACGGATGCGCGCTGATGACCGAATGTGTGCCCGCAATCGCCAACCCCGCCACCAGCATGGCCCGCAACCACTGCCCCGAAAGTTGCACCTCCAGCGGGGAACCGAACGGCACAAAGGCAAAAGTCCGTGGGGCCAAGTCCACCACCAGAAACAGGATCAGGCCCAGCAAGACCAGTCCAACGGTAACACTGACGCGATCATAGGTCTCCACACGAATACTCCACCAAGAGCAATTTGGGGCGCGTGAAACGTGATGCGTGACTCACGGATCACGTTTCACGCAATACGCCATTGTACCTGCGAGGGATAGATTTGTCAAACTTTTCGCTCATCACCTACAGTCTACTGGGGCTGCTGACTGGTGGCCTCCTCAACATTCTGGCCGATTACCTGCCCCGGCGAGAGCCACCCGGCCCGCCGACCTGTGCCTTCTGCGGCCAGTCTCATCCCTGGTCCCGTTGGCTGGCTGTCACCGGCTACCTGCTGGCGCGGGGGCGTTGCTCTCACTGCGGGGCGCGGATGCCGCTCCGCCACCTGCTCACGGAACTCATTACCGCCTTGCTGTTTGCCTTTCTGTGGCAGAAATACGCCCCATCACCCCGACTCTTTTTCGAGACGCTCTACACCGCCATTTTTGTCCTGCTCTTTGTGATAGACCTGGAGCACCGGCTCGTCCTCCACGTGACGACGCTGCCGGCCATCGCCCTTGCTATCACGGGCAGCTTTTTTCTGAACCTCGAGGACTATAACTGGCGGCTGGCCCTGTTGGGTGGCGCAGCCGGATTCCTACTCGTCCTGGGCATGTATCTCTTTGGTCGTCTCTTTGTCCGCCTCATGGAACGGATGCGTGGCCAAAAGATCGGAGAAGTGGCCTTTGGTTTCGGCGATGTGACGCTCACGACGTTCATTGGCCTGGTCGTCGGCTTTCCCAACGTCATCTTTGCCCTGCTGCTGGGCATCGTGTTGGGTGGCGCCGGTGGTGCAGTCTACTGGCTGATCAAAGCCATGATCCGCCGCGACTACTCGATCTTTACCGCCATTCCCTACGGCCCTTTCCTCATCGCCGGCGGTTGGAGTCTGATGATCTGGGGCCAGGAATTTCTTCACTGGTACTCGGGCGGATGACAAGCCTACGCTATACCGTCGCCTGGCCAACACTTGGCTGACGACGGGCAAGCGTCGCTTGCTGGCCCCCTTCCCGTCAAGCACTTTTTTCCTGCCTCTGCTATGATAGACTCAACAGAGGGGGGAGCGCCCACAGGCGCACCCGAAATCGAAAAACAGACCTACCGGCACCATCCCTCCCCCGATGGGCCCTATCTCTCTCCCGTCTCAACCGCCCGGTCGCTCCCCCCGACTCTCTCCTTAACCATCAATATGCAGCTCATCGGCGCTCGACCCATCACGAGGAAAAACCTATGCTGACCCGGCTCCAGCGTTTGCACAGAGTCTTTATCTCTGCGGGCCTACTGCTTTTGCTAATCGCCATCAACCTTTGCCAAGCCCCCCGTCGCTGACCCGCAAACTATGCGAGGCGATCCTGGCCCTCCGGCCGGCCCGCACCTGGGACAAAGACGCCATCCTGGAAACCTACCTCAACACCACGTCTGCCGTTACCCACACGCACACCTACACCGCCAGCGGCGTCTACACGGTGAGCCTGGCGGTGGGGGGGGTAGTCGAGACCAGCGGGAGCAGAACAAAGCGGCGACTCTGCGGCGTGGCAGGAGCGAAAGCCGGGCTAATAATCCCTGAAAACGAGGGGCAGGTAGGACTTGAAATACGGCACGGTGGTCAGGGCAGTCTTTTCCCACACCTCGCCGTAGCCGTCGGCCAAGCGGGCGCGCCCCACGATGTCGTATCCGGCGTGATCCGCGATGAGCACGCGGTACGTCAACGTCACGGGCTGGCTGCAGAGCAGCGCCCCCGTCCACGTAATAACCCTATCCGTCTCGTTAGCCTCGCCGCCACCCTGGAGCACCAGCGAGCCGCTCACAAAAGTCGTGTTGTCGGGCACTGGGTTGTCCAGACTGGCCGCAGGCGCATCGGCCAGGCCATCGTTGCGCAGCACAAGGGTAAAAGTCAGCGTCTCGCCGGGACGGGCCGTATCCCGGTCCACAGTATACAGCCAGGCGCCCAGGTCCGGCGCGTTGACGCGCGTGTGCGTCGTGCGAGTAAACGCCAGGTCTTGATCGGCCAGGTAAACCTGCGCCGAGTTCAGGAGCAGTCTAGCCACCGGCATGGGTGTAGTCAATTGCGCTTGATATTGAATCGTCACCACCTCGCTTTGCGCCAGCGGCCCTTGCCAACGGACGGCTCCTCCGGCATAACTCGCTTCGGAGGGGGTCAGACTGCCCGGCAGAAGAGTCAAGCTGACCGGCAAGGTGTTCGTCACAGCAACCAGTGTCACGTCGTCGAGGCCGTCATTGCGCAATGTGAGGGTATAGGCTAGCGTCTCGCCGCCGGCAGCCAGCGTTTTGCTCACCGCGAAATCCGATTCGCCTAGCCAGCTCAACCAGCCGACGACCCGCTCCATCACTGCTGCCCGCGCTCCCTCGTCCAGTGCCTCAGACGGGAAACTAAAGAAAACAACCTTGTGGTTTCCACCGGCATGAGACAGGCCGATGACCTCACCGTGCTGTCCCGTGAACGCCGCATCTTTTGCCAGGGCTGGTTCCACAGCGTCGGACCAGTTGCGGAAGGGATAATCCAGCGGAAACGGCCCCAACCGATCGCCGACGGGGTTGCCTCTGACGCCGGTCACCATGGTGCTTATCAAGTCCTCGGTGTAATCTACCAGCCCAAAGTAATCGCGTCCCAGGTCGGTCAGGCCACTAACATAGAGATAGTCCTGGCTAGAGAAAAAGAGACGGCCGCCAGCATCCAGGTAACACATTAGCCAGTCCTCCTCAGCAGTAGAGAGCGGCAAGTACCAGTCGTAGGCAGTGTACCAGACGACGATGGGGTATAGGCTCAAGATAGCAGCGGGCGGGCCAACCCAGCCCCGCTCCTGCACGTCCCACACGTCGTGGCGATAGCCCTGCGCCCACAGTGCTGTAATATAGCGATCCTCCTGGTCGTACCAGCGGTCGTCATCCACTAGAAGGACAGGGGCCGGCGACTTGGACGTAAGCACCACCGAAGACGTGATTCCAGGATCGCCAAGGGAGCGAGCGGTGACGGTGAAAACCTCCGCCTCGTCCCAACCAGCAGTGGGCGTGATCTCTACCGTCAGGGTCAAGATCGTCGCCAGACAGGAAGACAACGGGACAGGACTGCCGGACAGCGTATAAGCCCAGCCTTTGGCTGATTTCACCGTCACGTCGTAGGTATCGACCGGCAACATCTCGCCGGTGTTGCGCAGTCGCAGGACGTGTGTCACCATCTCCCCAGGCGAGGCAATCTGCGTGGGCTGCGTCTGGGACGTCAATTCCACGCCTCGCTCCTGACGCGGGCTCACCAGCCAGTCTATGGCTCGCCCCATCACCTCTCGCCGGGCGCTGCTGCTCTCCACCCCCTCGAAACCGAAAGCCAGATAAAGAACGCGATAAGGCAGGCAAAGACCCACCCGCTGTCCGGCGGAACCATCACTCTGATAATCAAGCACCGCCGTGGCATAGTCGGCGTCGTAAACCGCAACGACGTCGGGGTACACCTGGTTGTTTTCCCCGTCGCCTCCTTCGATGGAAAAATCCAGGCCGTCAAAAACATCGCCACTGCGCCCTCTCACCTGGCGCGTGGTCGCATTGTCGGCGACAAAAGTGGCGTACAGATAATCTCGGAAATAACGGGCATAGCTCATGAACGATCCCCCCCCATCCCAAAAGCACACGTCCTGGCCACTCAACAGGAGCCGGCCGCCGCTTTCCAGGTAAGACGTGATGACTGTCGAAGCGCCGATGTAACCAGGCGCATCCTGGGGCGCTGACCAGATGACGAGGTCGTAGGACAGCAGACCAGTTGGGGTAGGCACATCGCCCGGAAGGTGTTTGACGGTATAGACATCGTACAGGTAGTCTAGATCGTTCAAGGCTGTTTCATAGTAACCGATCTGGCTGTCATAGTACCACGCTCCGCTATCCACAAGTAGAATTGTGGGAGCTGTGACGAGAGAAAACTGACGGATCGTCACCTGGCCCAACGTGATGGGCACAGCCGCTGCCCAGCCCACCCGGTGGCCCAGGCTCCTGGCGCTAATGGTATAGACACCAGCCGGCAAGCTCAGGCTATACGCCCCCGTCACCGGATCAGTAGCCGTCCAGGCTGGCGTCCCTTCCACCTGCAGGATGGTCGAAAGGGGCACGCTGCTGCCGGTCTCAACGACCGTCCCTGACAGCAGGGCAGTGGGCAGCGCCGTCAGGGTAAAGCTCTGCACTGTCGTTGTGCCTGTGACCACCTCGACGCGATTCACTGTCTGCGAGCCGTAACCAAAAGCTGAGCCGGTGACGTCCCACAAACCGGGGCGAAGGCCCATTTTATAGCCACCCTGCCCATCGGTCGAGGTCTGCACCGTCGAACCGCCTTCCGTCAGCGTGGCCGAGATCACCGCCTGCGTGAGCGGCGCGCCGTCACCAACACAGGTCACGACGCCTGACAGGACACCCTGGGCGGCCACGGCCATGACAGCAGCGTAGGCGTCCACGCGTCCCCAGCCGTAGTCGTTATTGGGCACAGAGCCTTTGGCCGGCAACGATACGGCTGTGCTGGTGATGACCTGTTCGGCGTCCGTGACCGTGAGATTCAAGTCGGCCTGCAACATCAAGGCCAGCACGCCGGCCACGTGAGGCGCAGCCATCGAGGTGCCCCGTTTGGAACCATAGCTGCCGCCCGGCAGCGTCGAGCGCACGTCCACACCGGGGGCCGACACTTCCGGCTTGACCTCGTCCCACGGTGAGGGGCCACGGCCGGAGAAAGTGGCAATCTCGTCGTCCGCATCGGTAGCGCCGACAGCCAGCGCTTCCGGGTAGCTGGCAGGTGAATTAACAGAGCTATAATATGGGCCATTGTTGCCAGCCGAGAAAACGGTCAGGATACCCGCCTGCCACAGCGCTCGAACGTCGTCCCGGAACGCCTCGTTGCCGCCGATGCTGTTGCCCCAAGAGTTGTTGATCACGTCCGGAGCCAAAGCCGGATCGCCAGCCGGGGCAAACAGCCATTCGAAGGCAGCGTGAATCCAGCTATCGTAGCCAATGCCAAAGCTGTTAAAAGCGCGCGCCGCGATCCAGCGAGCGCCAGGCGCTACGCCGATCCCATCGCCGCCGGCCACGGTGCCCATAGTGTGCGTGCCGTGGCCGTTTCCGTCTACGGGATAGACCGCGCCTTCGCCGGTGGCGTCGAACCAATTGCCGCTGTGCTGGTGGGCCACGCCGTGAGGATCGTAACCCCGGTAGCGAGCCTGCAAGGCGGGGTGAAGCCAGTCCACGCCCGTGTCCATGTTGGCCACCACGACGCCCGTGCCGTCAATGCCCAGCGCATCCCAGACCAACGGCGCACGGATACGTTCGACGTTCCACTCGACCGACGGGCTCAGGACACTCGTCCGGCTTGTATCATGAACAGTTGCGTCCGGCAGATGGCGCTGGTGATCAAGGCGGAGGATGGCCACCTCGGGCCGGGCAGCGAGAGCAAAGGCTGTCTCCCGGCCGCTGGTCAGCGCCAGACCGTTGAAAATCCAGAACGGGCGCACGTCCGCCGCGCGTCCCGCGGCCAACTCTTGAGCCAGAAAAGTGCGGATACCCGCCTGCGTGCGTTCCGCCGTCGCCTGCAAGGCCGTGACGACACGCTGGCGGCGCGCGAGGGCACTGACCCCTTCCCCTGTTTCCGAAAGGTCGGCCCGCCCCGCCATGTACACGATGAAACGAACGCGGGGGTCCTTTTCCAGCAAGAGCTGCTTGAGGAGAGCAGGCTCGATCTTGCGCAATACCTCCGGCGGCAGCGGAGGAAGCGCAGGGTAGAGACCAAACGCATCAGGCGGCGAGAACCAGAGGGGCAAGACTGCCAGAGATGCCCTGCCCGCACCCTCCTCGATGGACCGCGTGGCTCCGGCCAGCGGTGAGGTTAGCAAAACCAGAAGGCTTGGGATCAGTAACAGGTTGCAGAGCCAGCGAAAGCGAGTCAATCTCATGTGAGGTCTACCTCTTTTACGGATGCCCGATTATAACAGATTTGGGTACTTTGGGCAAAAAAGCACAAATTGGTGAGAAAAAGACTTCACTTGTACAGAAAAATGTGGTATAATGGTAATAGAAAACAGAGAACGCCTCGTGGCTTTATCCATCAGGGCCACGGACAAGGCGAAAAGACATCCTGACAGCAGCCAACACAGCACACACTATACGAGGGCCATTCTCAAACTGAGCGTTAGTACTGATCAGGGGGTGAGTCTGCCAGAAAGTAACTCGGACTACTGGGAGGCTCAAGATGTATCGGCGTGTATTGGCTTTTGACTTTGACGGCACCCTGGCTCAAAACGGAATTGTGCCGCTGGCGCTGCAGACAGTCCTCGAGCAACTGCGTGCGGCCGGCTATGTTCTTTTTTTGGTCACCTCGCGAAGGTTTGAGAGTATCGCGATGGGATCATTGGAAGACGCCTTTGCCGGGATCGTGTGGGAAAACGGGGCAGTGCTCTATCACACTGCTACCAATGAAGTCTACCTGCCCTTCGGCCAGATAGACCCACGCCTGGTGCGGGCGATGGAGGTGGCCGGGGTTCCCCTCAAGTACGGACGGGCGATCGTCTCTACCCGGACACCTCACACCAAGACAGTCTGGCAAGTGCTCAACAAGTGGGGCGGTGACGCTGTCGTCGTGCACAACAAGG
>CAYVPU010000128.1:0-9201 GCA_964453885.1 uncultured Anaerolineae bacterium
CGACGGCTCAACCAGAGGGCATTGTCCACGCCGTAGGAGGTGAGACGGCCGGTGTCCACCTCTTGCAGGGCCACCACATCGGCGCCGCTGGCTTCGATGGTGCGGGCCTGATCCTCCAGGCTGTAGCGCCAGGGCTTGTTGTAACCGTAGTGGATGTTGTACGTCCCGGCGCGGACCGCGCTGCCGACTAATAACGGCGCGACGCGACGAGGCCGGGCCGCGGCTGCGGCTACCGTCACCAACGCCAGCGCAGCTACTGCCCAGGTTGTCCATGCCGCACCGTCCGGCTCAGCCGTTCCTGCGATTGAGACAGGCCGCAACAGTGCTGGAAGCGTCGCCAGCAGCACAGCGACGAGCACGATCGGCAGGCCCATCCCTTTAAATGCCTCAATCGTGTACGGATAGGTGAACGTAAAGGCATAGGCAAAGTTGAGAACCAGAAAGGCCGATCCGCCGACGGCCAGCCACAGGCCGATGCACTCCGAGGCGTCGTCAGCGCGGGGGGACAGCAGGTGGGGCAAAGCCAGTAATAGCGCTGCCTGCGCCGCCAGTAGGCCGATGACTGCTGGCGCACCCGGCAGCCGGCGTCCCACCGTCAGCCCGACCAATGCGACCAGTACCAGTGCCAGTCCCCACAGCCAGGCGTGGATCGTTTCGCCGCCAAAGGCGCGGGCGACCGCGTCTCGCAGGCCGGGCAGGATCGCCAGCAGCGTCACGCCCAGGAGCAGCGGCGACAGGACGGCGTAGCTGCCCTCGCTCCAGCGGGCCAGCGCGTTGGGCAGCGATAACAGCGATGTCTGGACGAACAAGAACCCTGCCCAGGCCAGTGCTCCCAGTAGGCCCACCCGTACACCGGTCACTTTTCCGATCTCATAGTAGGCCACCTCTGGCCGCGATAGGTGGCGCGCCAGCAGGATCAAACCGACAGAGAGGAAAACCTGGGGAACGATCCACGATGGGCGCATGGACACATCCCAGCTATTGCCCAGGGTGCGCAAGAGTTGATCGGCCACCAGGGCCAGGACGACGGCTCGCACAAAGTGCTCCGGTGTGTGGCGCAGCAGTGCTGCCAGGTAGATACCACCGGCAGCGACGACGACGATGCTGCTGTACAGCCGCACCGTATGGTGGTTGACCGTCATCGGCACGCGGGCCACAGCGGCAACGGCGACGGCAGCCAGTAGTGCCAGGCGTACCCGGTCAGCGTCGCGGGAGGCGATCAACGGAGCCAGGTAGGCCAGCAGCACCAACACGCCTATGACTGCCACAAGTGGCGTAAATGGCCCGGCGAACACCGCGTCATAGATCAGCCCGAACAGCGTCGAAAAAAGCGTCCGCGTGGCCTGTAGGATAAAGAGCAAGACAACCGTCGCCTCGATCAAACGTAACCAGAGTAATTTCACAATGCACCTCCAAGTGTACAGCTATTAGTGCCAACAGTCAATAGGTCATCCGCCAGGACAAACTCGTCCGGCCGATGTGCGCCGCTCACATCGGCGGGGCCAAAGAGCGCCGTTGGCGTGTGGCCCTCGTTGACCGGCCTGCGCGGGTCAACGTCCTCGCAGGCGAAGCCGCGCCTCGCGGCAATAAGGACATTCGGAGCCTTCGTAGTCCCGGCCACAGGTACGGCAGGTACGTTTGACGGTGCCAGGTTCTGAGCTGGCATCGGTAGCGATGGCAATGAGGTAGACTTGCCGCCCTTTGTACTCGGCCAGCCACTCCGCCACTGGCTGTCCATCCACGGCCCAGTCACCTGAGTCGTGGCGCGCCAGTTCACCGCGTAAAATCGAGGCCCCCATCTCGTAAGCTCTCGTCGCCAAATCGCGCGCGTTGGACGTGCGTGTGAGCATGGTCTCCTTTTCTCCTCTCAATGTCTTGTTGCCTTGTTTCTACGCTTGCATTATACGTCCATTCGGCTCGCCAGGCAAGTAGCCAACGATTGCCAAGACCGGCGGGGGATGGTATAATCGGTCCCAACCTAACGCTGATCAGGAGACACGTTTATGAGAAGAATGTGGCGATTGGGACTGACAATCTTGTTTGTTTCTCTGGTCTTGGCTGTCTCGTTGGCGACCAGGGCGCAGAACTCTGTGAGTGCGGCTCGACTGAGCTCGCCCAAGTCTCAGTCGAACGGCGACATCCAGGTGACGCAGAATGTGCACGAGTATGCTTTCCGCAACCACATCACTTTCCGTCTGGAAGCCAGCTCCGACGCCGACATCATTGAGATTGTGCTGTTCGCCCGCGTCAGTGGTGAGTCAGGGTTGCAGCGAGACGAACCAGGGTTTGAGTCTGGCAGGTCGGTGTCGGCCGAGGTGTCCTGGGACAAGATGTCGGAGGACGCCTACCGTCCTCCTGGTGTCGAGGTAAAATATTGGTGGAAGGTAAAAGATGCCGCCGGGAACGAATTAAAAACCGACCCCATCACCTTTGTTTACATGGATGATGAACACCCGTGGCAAGTGCTGGAGAACGAGGCCGTTGCCTTGTACTGGTATGAGGGTGACAGCAGCCTGGGAAGCACGTTGTTTGAGCGGGCAGTCCAGGCGATAGATCAGATATCGGCCGAGTTGGGCGTGGAGGTCGAGGACAAGCTCAAGATATTTATCTATGGCTCGTATGATGATCTGCGCGCTTCGCTGGGCGAGGGCTCTCACGAGTGGGTAGGCGGTACGTCGTTCACCGATTATGCCATCGTCGCAGCGGGCGTCGCGCCCGACAACCTGGGCTACGGCTTGCGGGTTGTGCCGCACGAACTGACCCACGCCGTCATCGCCCAGATGATGGAGCCGCCCTTTGGCCAGTTGCCCCACTGGATGGACGAAGGACTGGCCATGCACTATGAAGGGCCAATGACTGCTGGTGAACAATCGGCGCTGCGAAAGGCGATTGAGGATAACAGCCTTCTCTCCATCCGCTCGCTGGCCAGCAACTTTCCAGAGGATTACGATTTGGCGATCCTGTCCTACGCCGAGAGCAACAGCGTCGTCGAGTTCATTTTCGAGGTCTATGGCAACGAGACCATGGCTCAACTGCTGGGGGTTTTTGCTGTGGGGGCACACCAGGACGATGGCTTTAGGGATGTGTTGGGCTTTGACGTGGACGACCTGGAGGACGAATGGCGGGCGCACATCGGAGCGCCACCGCGCCAGGGCGTTACCCGCGCCACGCCGGTGTACCGCCCCACGCTGCTGCCGACGGAGACGCCCGAGGTCGCTATGGCAACGCCCTTGCCAGAGCTGACCGCTACTTCTGAGGCTACTGGTACCCCACCGCCCCGGCCGACGGCCACGCCCGAATCGGAACCGCTGACGGGATTGTGGTGTCTGAGCCCGTTGCCGAGCGCGGCGTTGTTGGGAGTGTTCCTTCTTTTTTGGCTCATGAGGGATACTGGGTGAGATCAGCTTGTGGGGCTCTCTTACCCACAAGATGATGCCCCGCCGATTTGTTTCGAAAATCGCAGCCACAAGGCATTGACGAAAAAAGCCCTCTATGTTATAATAGTTATCGTAGGTATACACAAAGCCAAGATGCCACCAGGCTGCTTCTTCACCTGCCGAAAGCGATCTACCACGATGTCCAAGGAATCATTCTCTAGCATCCCCGGATTCCGAGTACGACCCATCAAACGGCAGCGCAGTTCCACAAGGTATCCCCAAACGAAAGGAGAATGTGATGAAAAGACGACAATTTGCTACATCCCTTCTTGGCCTGCTCCTGACCATCGTCCTGTTAGCTCAAGCACTGACATGGGAGACACCGCCAATGATGGCCCACGGTTCAGACCCAGAGCATGGGGCAAACGGTGACAAAACGCTGCCCATCCGACTCCGGGCACGTACTTTTACACCGGAACCTGGCATAGACCCGGCACTTGAGAACCGGGAACTCATCGAGACCCAGGGGCGGATCCACGTGCTGGTGCAATTCTGGTCCATCCCTGACGAAAATGAGCGTGCGTCATTGCAAGCGGCAGGTCTTCGGCTGCTGTCTTTTATACCTCACAATGCGTGGCTCGCCTCGATACCCGCTCGTGTAGACCTGCAAGCCCTTCCTTCTACCTCTGTCCGTTGGATCGGCCCGCTACAGCCGACTGACAAGATGTCGCCCGCCATTCAGGCGCACGGAGTGGGGGTATGGGCCGTGGCCCAAGATGGCCGGGTATTGCTTGACTTGCGCTTCTTTGACGACGTATCCGCTGACGAGGCGATGCAGGTGATTGCGCGTCACGGTGGACAGGTTCAAGAGGAGATCGGCGATTTTCACCGCTACGTGGCCTGGTTTCCGGCCGACGCCGTCAGTGCCCTGGCCACCAAAGACACCGTGATGTGGATAGACAGCGGCCCGCCCCCCAAAGTGACTCTCAACGATGGCGCTCGCGCTGCTACCAACGTGGACGCGGTTCAGGCTGGTGGTCTCGACGGCAGCGGCGTTGACCTCGGTATCTGGGACGGGGGAAAAGTAGACGGTCACACTGACTTTTCTGGCCGGCTGACCGTGGTTGACACGGGCGCCACGGCCGATGAACACGCTACTCACGTCGCTGGCACCATGGCCGGCGACGGCAGCAATAGCACCAGCCAGGGAGGAACGGCGCTGCAATGGCGTGGTATGGCCCCGGCGGCCGACATCTTTTCGTACGACTGGAATTTCAACATCATTGAGCACAACGGAGCCATTAATACCTACGGCATTGAGCTCTCGCAGAACTCGTGGGGCTATTCGGTGGACGAAGCAGAGTACGACAACTGCGACCTTTACGGCGACTATACTTTGGATTCCCGCGAGTACGACGACATCGTGACCGGCAAGTATGGCGAGGGAATCGTCGTCGTCTTTGCCGCGGGCAATGATCGTAACGACGGCGACTGTGGCATGAGCGGCGGCCCCGACTATGTCAATTACGGCAACATCACGCCGCCCGGCGGCACAGCCAAGAATGTCATCGTGGTGGGGGCCGTCAATTCCAACGACGACTCGATGACCACCTTCAGCGACTGGGGCCCGGTGGACGACGGACGACTAAAACCGGACGTGGTCGCGCCAGGCTGCGAGTCAACGGGCGAGGGTTACATCCACTCCACGCTCCTGGGCAATACTTATGGTGCTCCGGGCTGGTGCGGTACCTCGATGGCCGCGCCCGTTGTGTCGGGCATCTCGGCCCTGCTCATTGAGCAATACCGCACCACCTTTGGTCAAGACCCGCTGCCCTCTTCGGCCAAGGCCTTGCTCATTCACACGGCGGAGGATCTGAGCGATGGCACCTCATGGTATAATCCCGGCCCCGACTATGCTTCGGGCTACGGGCGAGTAGACGCCCAGGTGGCCACAGACGCCATCGTGGCGCAAAAGGTCCTGGAAGATCAGGCCTCTCACGGCGAGACAACCACTTACTCGATCGAGTTGTCTCAGACGACAAGCTTTCTCAAAACAACTCTGGTCTGGGATGATCCACCGGCGTCCTTGCTGGCCGATCCGAAGCTCATCAACAACCTGGACCTGGAACTGATCGAACCCAATGGCACGACGATTCACTACCCCTGGGTGCTAGATCCTGCCCACCCCGCTAACAATGCCACCACCGGCGTCGACAGCGTCAACAACGTCGAGCAGGTGTACGTGACCGACCCTGTCACCGGCATCTGGACCGTGCTCGTCAAGGGCACTAGCGTGCCGCAGGGGCCGCAACACTACTCCCTGGTCACTTCCGAGGCCATCACCACTGCTTCTTCTACGGCCCCCATCGTGACGAGTATCACCCCCAACACCGGCGTCAACACCGGCACCGTCCACATCACCAACCTGGCCGGCGACAACTTTAATCCCGGGGCCAGCGTAAAGCTGATCAAACTGAGCCAGTCGGCCATCGAAGCCCCCAACGAAACGGTGGTGAGTTCGAACACCATCACCTGTGACTTTGACCTGACCGGAGCCACTACCGGACAGTGGAATGTGGTGGTCACGAACCCCGATCTGCAGAGCGGCACGTTGTACAACGGCTTTTCCGTGACCGCCCCCCCAGGCGACGATCATTTCATATACCTGCCCGCCGTCCTAAAGAACTATGGGGGCAGCGACACCCAGGTAATTCAGAACGGCGGATTTGAAAGTGGGAATACTGTATGGGTACAACAAAGTGGTTCCTACACCATAATCGGCCAGCAGTATCCCCGTAGCGGTAGTTGGAATGCCTGGTTCGGCGGTTATAACAACGCCAATGACCGGCTCTACCAGACCATTGATATCCCATCCGGGATATCTTCGGCCAAGTTGACGATTTATCTGTACGTGTACACTACTGACAGTCTCTCCACCCCCCGTGATTACTTCCACGTCGAGCTTCAAGATTCGTCTGGAAGCTCGTTGGATAGTTTCTTGTGGGCAGACAATACGTTGCACGCCAGTGGTTGGTATGTAGGTACCAGGGAGTGGAGCGATTTCAGCGCCCATGCGGACGCGACCAGGCGGCTCTTCTTTCAGGGGAGCACCAACTCTTCAGCTCACACGAACTTTTTCGTGGACGACGTTACCTTGTGGACTTACTGCGGTTCATTGCCGTCGGTAGCAGACGAGGCTGAAGGTTCTTCTGACTGGACGTGGAAGAAGGTTGATGCTTCCCCCATCGACGGTCTCGTGCCGCCTGGGACAATGGGCAGAAAAGGACGCTAGCTTTCACAGACACCACAAAAGGGCCTTGTCGGGTGACAAGGCTCTTTTGTGTGCGTGGGAACCTTTTGCCCGTCGAGGGCGTCCTGTAAGCAGACTCGTCCAAACAATTAGCGAGCTATAATAACCCACTGGAGGTCTGCCATGAAAAAGAGAACCCTGCTCACTCTGTTCATCCTGCTGGCTGCCCTGGTCCCGGCATTGCCCGCCTACGCCGACGGCATCGTCATCACCGATCCGCCGCCCGATGTGCCCATCGTTGACGTGCCTTTCCTGACCATCAAGTACCACCGCGTCACTGTGGACATTGATGGCCCGGTGGCCACTACCCACGTAGACCAGGTTTTCGTCAACGACGCGCCTTATGAAGTCGAAGGCACCTACATCTTTCCCCTGCCCAAAGAGGCTGCCATCTCTGAATTCGCCCTCTGGGTGGACGGCGAAAAAGTCGAGGGGCGGGTGTTGGAAAAGGATGAGGCCCGCGCCATCTATGAGAGCATCGTCCGCAAGCGGCGCGACCCGGCGCTGCTAGAGTACGCTGGCCGCAATGCCTTTCAGGCCCGCGTCTACCCCATCCCGCCGGGCGGCGAGCGGCGGATCGAACTGGAGTACAGCGAAATCCTCACCGCCGACCAGGGCCTGGTGCAATACGTCTACCCCCTCAACACCGAAAAGTTCTCCCACCGGCCCATCGAAGACGTGAGCATCCACGTCGAGATCCACTCCGACCAGCCGCTCAAGGCCATCTACTCCTCTAGCCACGACGTGGCGGTTGACCGCCGGGGTGACTATAACGCCGCCGTCGGCTACGAAGAATACGACGTCAAGCCGGACAAGGACTTTACGCTCTATTACTCCTTCTCCGACGAGGACTTTAGCCTGAACCTGGTGAGCTACAAGCAGTCCGGCGAAGACGGCTTTTTCCTGCTGCTGGCTGCCCCTAAAGTCGAGATAGACGAGACAGAAGTCGTGGCCAAAGACGTGCTCCTGGTGCTGGATACTTCCGGTTCTATGCGTGGCGAAAAGATCGTCCAGGCCAAGAACGCCCTCAAGTTCGTGCTGGAGAACCTGCACGAAGAGGATCGCTTCAATGTCGTTGCTTTTAGCACTGGCGTGCAGACCTACGCCCGCCGGCTGGTTCCTGCCTCCGAGCGTCGGGAGGCCCAGCGCTTTGTGGACCGGCTCACCGCCACCGGCGGCACCGACATCAACCGTGCCCTGCTGGAGGCTCTGGATTCCGCCGACGCCAAACGGCCCACCGTCGTCATCTTTCTCACCGACGGCCTGGCCACCGAGGGCGTCGTCGAAACCGACCGCATCCTGAGCAACGTCGCCGACGCCGCCGGGCCTAACGCCCGCCTCTTTGCGTTTGGTGTAGGGGACGATGTCAACACGTTGCTGCTCGACCGCCTGGCGCAGGATCATCGCGGCGTGAGCGCATACGTCCGCCCCGGCATGGACATCGAAGAAGAGGTGTCGGCCTTTTACGCCAAGATCAGCACCCCACTGTTGTCCGACATCGCCCTGGACTTTGGCGAGATTCACGTCGAGGACACCTACCCGTACCCTCTGCCCGATCTCTTTGCTGGCACGCAACTGGTGCTGGTGGGCCGCTACCGCCAGGGTGGCCCGACGACAGTCACGCTAAAGGGAGTGGTCAACGACCGGCCGCAGACGTTTACCTATAAAGATGTGACCTTCCGCAGCAGGGGTGGCGACGATTTCATCCCCCGGCTCTGGGCGCGGCGCAAGATCGGCTACCTGCTGAGCCAGATCCGGCTCCACGGCGAGAGCGACGAGGTGATCGAAGAGATCGTCGAACTCAGCGTGCGCTACGGCATCATCACCCCCTACACCTCGTTCCTGGTGGACGAGACGGCCGACGTGTTGACAGAGCGAGGGCGCGAAGCGGTGGTGGAGAAGGAAGTACAAAAGAGCATCGCCGCCACTCCTGCCCCGGCCTACGGCGCTGAAGCGGTGGACCGCGCTGCCGAAGAGGGCACGATGCGCGATGCCAACGTCGCCGGCGACACCGGCAGCAAGCAGGTCAAAACCGTGGGCGACAAGACCTTCGTCTGGCACGATGATGCCTGGGTGGATACCACCTTTGACGCGGACAAGATGATGGCGGTCAGGGTTGGCTTTGGCAGTGACGACTATTTTGAGCTGCTGGCTGCTCGACCGGATTGGGGCCGCTACTTTGCCCTGGGCACCCGCGTGATCGTCGTCCTGGACGGCACGGTCTACGAGGTGGTCGAAGGCGAGGGCGATCCGCTAGAGATTCCCACTACCGCTGCCCCGGCCGCCACACCGGAACCGACTAAACCCGGCGATCCTGAAATCACCGTCGCTACTTTAACGGCCGCTCAGCCCAATGATCCAGACGCAGGGACGACCCGCGAGTCGTCCCCCCTGTGCGGCGGCATCCTTGGCGCGGCGCTCCTGCCGCTGATCGGGCTGGTGCTCACGCGACGCCGCTAAGCCACTGTCCAACCCACCTGTGATCGGGTCCAAGAGCACCGATTTATCGGGTGG
>CAYVPU010000129.1:0-9146 GCA_964453885.1 uncultured Anaerolineae bacterium
GAGTTGCAAGACAGAACAAATCTATCACGCTGTCCACAATATTACGCACAACCCTCAGTCTGGCTTTCGCCAGTTGGAAAGATGATAAAGAAACGAGTATGATGCAATCATATCTTACCGCATCTTGTTGGCTTTGTCAATACACTCCATCTGCCCCTCTGCGCGTCATCTGCCAGTTGCCAGGCGCGCGCCTTGTTCCTGAATCAATGTCCAGGCTTTTTGGACGTGAGTTTCTGTGGTTCGCAAGTTGCCGATGGCCATGCGCAGCGTGTACTGGCCTCGCAGCCTGGTATGCGACAGGTAGGCCAGTCCGGTGGCGTTCACCGCCTCCAGGATCGCTGCGTTGAGTCCGTCCAGGTAGGCCTGGGACTCGGGGGAGTCGTCTCTCATCAGATGGTGGGGCCGGGCGCGGAAGCAAACCGTGCTAAAGGGCGTGGGAGCCATGCGCTCAAAGTCCGGGTGCTCGTCAATCCAGCGGGCCAACTGCTGGCCCAAGCGGATGTGCTCGCGGATGCGGGCTGCCAGCCCCTGGTGCCCAAAGTAGCGGATCACCATCCACAGCTTCAAAGCCCGGAAGCGACGACCCAATTGCACGCCCCAGTCCATATAGTTTGTCACCGCTTCTTCGCCCGTTCGAAGATACTCGGGCACCAGGCTGAAGGCTTGCTTGAGGATCTCTGGTCGCCGCACGTAGAAAGCGCTGCAATCAATGGGCGTGAACATCCACTTGTGGGGATTCACGACGAGGGAGTCAGCCTGCTCACAGCCATCCAGAACGTGGCGCAACTCGGGCACAAGGGCAGCCATTCCTCCGTAAGCGCCATCCACGTGGAGCCACAGGTCGTGTCGCCGGCAGATTTCTGCGATCTCGGGCACGGGATCAAGGCTGGTCGTCGAGGTCGTGCCGACGGTGGCCACCACGCAGAAGGGCCGCCAGCCTCCAGCCCGGTCTTCCTCAATGGCCTGGGCCAGGGCGGCGGGAACCATGCGGAAAGCCTCGTCTACGGGGATTGTGCGTACTCCCCGCTGGCCGATGCCCAGCGTGATGGCTCCCTTTTCAACCGAGGAGTGAGCCTGCTCAGAGGTGTACAGTCGCAAACGGGGCGTGTCGGGCCGGCCGCTCAGCCCTTCCTGCCGCGCTTGTAGCCCCGGAACCCGCTCGCGAGCCGCCGCAATGGCCACCAAACTGGACATGGAAGCTGTGTCCATGATGATGCCCCGGAAGGCCGGGGGCAAGCCCAGCATCTGCCGCAGCCAGTCCAGGGCGACCTCTTCCAGTTCTGTGGCCGCCGGGGACGTCTTCCACAACATGCCGTTTACGTTCAGGGCTGCGCTGAGCAGCTCTCCCAGGATGCCAGGCCCTGAGCCGGTAATGCTGAAATAGGCAAAGAAGGCCGGGTGATTCCAGTGGGTGATGCCGGGCATGATGACCGTGTCCAGATCGGCCAGGATGCGCGCCATGGGTTCGGGCTCCTGGGGAGGTGCCTGGGGCAGGCTGGCTTTGATCTCTCCGGGTGCCACCTGGGACAGCACGGGGTAGTTGTCAATGCTGGTCAAATAGTCGGCGATCCAGTCAACGGCCTGGTGGCCGTAGCGCCGAAAGGCCTCTGCGTCCATGTCGTGGACGTCCAACTGCGCATTGTCAAGCTTTTGTGGCAGATTTGGCATCAAGATTCCTTTCTACTTTGACAATGTCACATTCCGCGCCCTGAGAGGAAGTGATGCTCGTAGTGCGCTACGAAGCGCAGCGAAGTAGCGCAAAACCGCACTCCGCTACGCTTCGTGCGTGACTACGAACCAAATGTGACATTGTCAAGCTACTCGTTACTCATCAAGTGTGAGCCATCTTGCGATTATCCATTGTCCTGTATCCTTTTACAGCGTCACCTGTTCGCTGCGGGTCGCCTTTACTATCTCCATCGCTGCCGCTCTCCGGGCGGGATAATGGGCTGCCAGCCCCGCGACCAATGGCCCGAAAATCAGCGAAACGGCCGCAGCGAGCCCCAAGTCGCGCAACCCGGCCCCCATGGTGAGCCGGATCGTTTCCCAATCCGGGCGTACCCCTATCGAGGTTGTCCCGTTGGGTAAGACAAGCAGTCCCCAGGTAAGCAACATCAGCAGGCCGATCCCGCTGGCCACGAGCGCCGCCAGCAGGCCCAGCGTGGCTGCCTCGGCGACCACCGCCCGGCGCACCTGTCGCTGTGTGGCGCCGACGGCCCGCAGCAGTCCGATCTCGCGTCGCCGTTCGGTCACGTTGATGACCATAGTGTTGACCACGCCCAACGCCGCCACCACCACCGCCAGAAGCAATAGTGCGTCGAGCAGCAGTTCCAGCCGATCAATCATCTCCAGCAAGGGGTCGAAACTGTTGTCGTAATCGTGCAGTATCATCCCTGGGAACGGCTCAATGGCCTCTGCCACCTGTGCCAGGGTCGCTTCGAGGTCTTGCCCCTCGGCCACCACGATGCCCAGGTGGGTCGGCGTGGTCACGTCAAAGTAGGTTTCGCCGTCGGCGTAGGAAAAGACGGGCATGGCGTAACCGCTGCCGCCGATGCCAGCCACGGTGAACTCGACCTCGCCGTGGGGCGTCTGCACTGGGATGGCGTCGCCCACCTGAACGCCGAGTCGCTCGGCCACGATAGGCTGCAACAGCACGGCCCGGCCGCGCTGCATCCACTCAAGTGCTGTTTCGGGACTGCCTTCGAAGAAGCAAAAGCCGCCGATGCGCAAGAATATGTCCGAGTCAACAAATATCCCCGGTGTGCCAGGTATGGCGGTCACCTCGGGCGGGATGGGCACGAATCGGTTGCGTTCCACCTCTATCGCGCCCGATTCGACCAGGGGATCGAGCGCGGCGAGCACCGGTGTCAGGTCGAGGCTCGGGCTCTGGGAAATCGCCTGAAAAAAATTGTCTACCGAGAATTCGCCCGAAGACACCGCCTTTGCGATGTCGGCCACGACAAAACAATCCTCGTGCACCAGGGCACCCAAACGGCTCATACTGCCTTTGAGGCCGGCTGTCATCAATCCACTGGTGGCGATGATGATCGTCAGACCGGCGGTCAACGCCCCGGCGGTCAGCACCGTGCGCAGCTTGTTGCGGCCCAGGTTGTCGGCCGCCAGGCGACCCTCGGCGCCTAGCCAGCGCACCAAAAGGGGTCTGGCGAGGGCCGTCACGGGATCAATCACCGCTGGCAACAGCAACACCGTCGCGCCCAGCAACGCCGCCTGCCCCACCACCATGACGGCCTGCGCTGTAAACACGTCGGGACGCGCCAGCAGCCCGTAGGCTGCCAGTCCCGGTAGCAGAAGGCCCAGGATCGCTGCGCCCACGCGCCCGCCGGACCGCACGTACCAACCGGCGGCAGCGGTCGCCTCTGGTCGCGCAGCCACGATGGGCGATACACGACTGGCCCGCCAGGCCGGCTGGAGCGCTGCGATCAGCGTGACCGCCAACCCCATCAGCGTACTGAGGGGCAGGCCCCACAACGGCACGGTTAGAGGCGCTTCCTTCAGGGTGCCCATGGTCTGCATCATAGCCCAGGCCAGCCCCAGACCGATCAGCACACCCGCCACCGTTCCTATCGAGCCTATCAGTCCCGCTTCGGCCAGCACCCCACGCATCACCTGGCGGCGCGTCATGCCCAACGCGCGCATCGCCCCGATTTCCCGCATTCGCCCGGTGACAGACATGGCAAAGGCGTTCAGGATGACAAAGCCAGCGGCAAAGAGGATGATCAGGCCGACCACTGCCAGCCCAGCTTGCACCAACAGGACATTGCCCATGCGCGGTTCGTCGGCGAGTTGGGTAGCCTGCCGACTGGCGGCCTGCCCGACGATAGCTGCTGCCAGTACCATGCCCACCCCTAGCGCAATCGCCAGTGCGGTCAGAGTGCTGCGCAGCCTATGCGCGCTCAGATTACGCCAGGTCAGGACATTCAACGAACGCATCAGTATTCCACTCGCTGTCCCAGGACTCGACTGGCGATCTCTTCCACGGCGGCGATAACAGCCACAAAGAGCACATCCACGACGGTGGCTAGTCCAAAGGCGTAGGCCAGGTAACCAACTCCACCCATGAAAGCTGCCCTCGCACGTGCCGTCACCACCGATAGTCCACCTACCAGCACAAAGACCACGGTCACGCCTGCCAGGAACAGTCCCATCATTGGCCACGCTGCTCGATCCGATTCGCTGGGCACCATGGTGTTGGTAATAGTAAAAATGAGGTACAGCCACAGGAAAAAGTCGGGAACGCGCCAGTAAGCTACCAGTTCTCTCCACAGATCGCCCCAGGTGCCGTAGAGGAGCAGGTTGCCCAGGTCGCTGGTCCCCAGGACGAGTTGACCTACCAGCAGGATGACGGCGCTGCCCACGACCAGTGGCGCGACACCGATGAGGCTGGCCCGCAGCGGGCCGGTCCGGCCAATGGCCACCGATCCCAATCGCACCTGCCCGCCACGCTTCTTTTTGGGCCAGAGGGAGAGTTTGCCCACTGGCACGCGTAGCAGTAACGCCGTCAGCCAATGACTCAGTTCGTGCAGGACGATGCCCGGCAGCAGGGTCAGAAAGTAAATCATGACGGCGCTGTCGCTGTCGCCGGTGAGCAGCAGGCCCAGCCCTTGCAGGTGGCGGTTGATCCATCGCTGTATCAGGTAGAGCGGTGGCAGGATGGCGATGAGGGAGAGCAGGGGCAGCCAGTCTTTGGACATAGCAGCGATCCATCTCAAGGGACCTCCGAGGTTTCAGGAAACTCTGGAGGTCTGGATGACCAGTTTACTGTTTGGCCTGGGCAGTCAGGCGCACAAGCTCCACAAAGTCATTTGCTTTTAGGCTTGCGCCGCCCACCAGCGCGCCGTCAATGTCGGGCAAGGCCATGAACTCGACGACGTTGGACGGCTTGACACTGCCGCCATATTGCACCCGCACCGACTGTGCTACCTGGTCACCGTACATCTCGGCCAGCGCGTTGCGTATGGTGACTGCGATGACGGCGTTGGCGTCCTCGGCGGTGGCTGGCACGCCGGTGCCAATAGCCCAGATCGGCTCGTAGGCGATGATCAGCCGGCGTACCTGTTCGGGGGGCAGGCCCATGAGCGCAGCCTGTACCTGGTCGGTTACCCATTCTTCGGTCTGCCCGGCCTCCCGCTGCTCCAGCGACTCGCCTACGCAGACGATGGGGGTGAGGCCGTGGGCAAAGGCGGCCACGATCTTGCGGTTCACGCCGTCGTCGGTCTCGTCAAAGTACTGCCGTCGCTCCGAGTGACCCAGGATGATGTACTGGCACAACTCGGTCACCATGACGGGCGACACCTCACCGGTGAAAGCGCCCTTTTCCTCCCAGTACATGTTCTGCGCCCCCAGGCCGATCTCCGCGTCACCAATGGCTTCTTTGACGGCACTCAATGCCGTAAACGGTGGACAGATAACCTTCTCTACGCCAGGGATGGCCGCCAGTCGAGGCGTCATCTCTTTGACCAGCGCCACGGCTTTGGCGATGGTTTTGTTCATTTTCCAGTTTCCAGCGATGATAGGGATTCGCATCGTTTCCTCCATGCTAGTTTTCCTTTTCCTTTTCGAGTATTCGAGTAATGGTAGCAAACAGATGGAGATGCGTTTATTGCTGCCGCTGCCGGTATAGGGCTTTATCAACGACACCTGCCATGTTTTCTACATTAAGCGTGTTTCCCAGGAACTGGTTGATCCTTTGCGCGTGCTCGACCGGCTTTTCTATGACCTCATTATAGTTGACGTAAAGGACTTTGATGTTCAGCCGTTCATCCAGCCAGGTTTCGATTCGTTTCAGGTGCTGTCGAAACAACTCGGCCATTTTTTCGTCGCTGATCGTGTCGGTGGGTTCTCCTCTTCTGACGAGCATTTTTTTCTGGGAAGCCAGAATCTCCTCTAGCCTCCGGCGCATGAAAACCACCCTGTAAGTGTAGTCTGAGGGCAAATGCTTCAGGAGTGCGGCGATTATCTTGACGGCCTTGCCCCCGGCGTCTTCCAGCCAGGCCTGATCGTGCTCAAGTTGTTTGACTCTTTCTAATTCATAGTAGCCTTTTGGATTGTCCTCATCGGCTGTTCTTATTTCATCTGTCAGGATTTTCATTCCGCCAGCTTTAAGTATCTTCATCATCATCGAAGTGCCGGAGCGGGGTAACCCTGAGACAATCGTTACTGGCTTTTGATGCATAGTGTCTTTATTCCTCGCTTTCCCTGGGAATGTGCCCCCAATTATAGGTCAGCGAGGGAGAATCGTCAAACTGGCGTGATCGTTTTCGTTACTTCCTTCATTGCGTGTCTCCGTCTTTTTTGCGAGCCGATGTATAGCCGAACCACTCACCGGGCAGCGACCACTCGTAATCGGTGTAACCCAGCGCTGCCAGTTGCTCGCCCAGCCAGACCAGCGGCACAAAGTGCAGGTCAAAGCGGCGCTTCATCCAACGCTTGATGGCCGCGTACCGGTCGGCCGGGCCCTCGGCAAGGGTGCTGGCGGTGAGCACGGCTCCCTCGGCACTGACACGTCTGATCTCGCGCAACGCTTGCGGCAGGTCGGGGAATTGGTGAAAGCCGCCGGAACAGTTCACCTTGCGCAAGACTCTGCCGGCGAAAGGCAACTGGTGCGCGTCGCCACGTACGAGTAGTACGTTGTCCAACCCCTGGCGGCCGGCGTGGTACGCCGCCCGGGCCAGCATGGCCGGCGAGATGTCCAGCCCGATCACCAGTCCCTCTCGTCCCACCCGCTTGGCCCACTCGACGGTAAAGTTGCCCTGCCCGCAGGCCAGATCGAGGACGGTGTTCCTCGCTTGCACCTGCAACGTCCGTTGGGTCTGGGCAATCTCCTCAGGAAAGTCTGGGACGTTCAGCGCCCGGGTAATCCAGCTGCGAAAGCGGTCGTAGGCCCAGGCGGTGAGGGAGGTGTCCAGCGTGTGCTGAGTAAACGTTTTCTCTAGGCCGTCGCCCAGCAGGTCAAGAACGCCATCGCGATAGGGAAAGATGCGCCCCGTGACCGGGCAGCGCAGAGCAGAGCCATCGGGCAGCACTTCCGGCGGACGGTCGGGCGATGTGGGCAGGCGCAGCAGCGGCGCGGCGCGTTCCAGCAGACGGTGAGACTGGTCGGCGGGAATCGTCGCCGGGGTCTCTACCGCCCGTTGCGCGCGTTTCCAGAGCAGATAGCCCACGCCGGCCGCCGTGCCAACGGTCAGGCCGGATAGAATCCACGTCTTTTTGTTCATCTGGGCTCCTCATAGGTTTGCCACTTTGCGCAGTTAGGACTGCCAAGTCTTGTGATGTTGTAGCATAAGTTTAGGGTTTTGTCAAGCTTTGGTGACCTTGAGATTGTTGACAGAGTTGTCGAGGGATCGTATAATGTGGGTACTGAGTGGTTCTCGTAATGTATCAAGGTGACGTTGGCGGAGCAAAATGCCGGCCACAGCGGCGACAGGGACGAGGAGTAAGCTATGGGCAAGATGTACACCGGCAAAGGGGACGACGGCTTCACCGGTCTCCTGGGACGCGAGCGCGTCCCCAAATATGACCCCCGGCCCGAAGCCTATGGCTGTGTAGACGAGGCACAGGCGGCTATGGGGGTTGCTCGGGCGGCCACCCAGGACTCCCGAACGAGGGCGATTCTGCTGGATGCGCAACGCGATCTCTACCACCTGATGGCCGAACTGGCTGCTGCCACACCCAAAGCCGCTGCGCGAGTGGATGGCTTGCCCCCGGGCCGGGTCGAGTGGTTGGAACGTACTATTGATGACCTGGACGAGGAATTGCCCTCGTTGCGCGTCTTTGTGGTGCCTGGCGACAGCCCCGCCAGTGCTGCGTTGCACCTGGCCCGCACCGTCGTCCGCCGGGCCGAGCGCCAGGTGACCCGCCTGGTGCATCAGGGCGATGTGCCTAACGCCGAGTTGGTACGCTATCTCAACCGCCTGTCCTCGCTGCTCTTCGTGCTGGCTCGTTGGGAGGACTGGCAGGCAGGCCGAGTTGACTTGTTTTGATCTGTTGATGCAAAATTGCGAGTCTCTGGATGACCAGAAAAAAAAGATCGGTCTAATCACCGGCGAGTTCCCCCCCATGCAGGGGGGCGTGGGCGATTTCACCCGCGAATTGGCGCGTGCCCTGGCAGCGCTGGGTCATGCTGTGCACGTCCTGACCACTCGCGGCGAAGGAGTGCTAGACGACGCCAATGAGCCTTACACCACTCACCGCGTCGTCCCTGGCTGGAGCTGGGGCTGTTGGCGCGCGGTCCGCCGCTGGATCGCCGAGTATCGGCCCGACGCAGTGAACATCCAGTACCAGGCGGCCGCCTATGCCATGCGTCCGGCGATCCACCTGTTGCCCTGGTGGCTGCGGCGGCTGGCGGACCGGCCTGCTGTCGTCGTCACCTATCACGATCTCAAAGTGCCCTATCTCTTTCCCAAGGCTGGCCCCCTCCGCTGGCAGGCCGTCTTGGCCCTGGCCCGCTGGGCCGATGCGGCGATCCTCACCAATGAAGAAGATCGGCTTGCCCTGAGCCGCTATCCGTCCCTGGCTGCGTCTGCTGCCCTCATCCCCATTGGCAGCAACATTGCCGTTCAGCCGCCGCCCGGTTACGATCGGGCTGCCTGGCGTGCTCGTTACGGCGTCGCCCCCGACGACTTTTTCCTGGCCTACTTTGGCTTCCTCAAGGAATCGAAAGGCGGCGAGATGCTCCTCCGCGCTCTCTACAAGCTGGTCACAGATCCGGCTTTAATGCCGGGGGTGAATCCTCACCTGCTGATGGTTGGTGGTCAGGTTAGTTCTTCTGATCCCACCGACCGGGCCTACTTGCGTTACGTCGAGAGCCTTATTGCTCGACTTGGCTTGAGAGAGAGGGTCCATTGGACGGGTTACATCCCGCCGGAGGAGGTCTCAGCCAACCTGTTGGCCGCCGATGTGTGCGTCTTGCCTTACCGTGATGGAGCTTCTTTCCGCCGGGGGAGTTTCATGGCTGCCCTGGCCCACGGCCGGCCGGTGATCAGCACCCGTCCCCGTGTGCCTCTGCCGGAACTCTGCGAGGGCGAGAATGTGCTCCTCGTTCCACCTGACGACTCTGATGCCTTGGCTGCGGCCGTCGCTCGACTAGCTGCCGACCCTGCCCTGCGACAGCGGATCGGCGACGGTGC
>CAYVPU010000130.1:0-4204 GCA_964453885.1 uncultured Anaerolineae bacterium
TCCCGTCCTTGACCACCGGCTGGATGCCGGTGTCGGCGCCCACGGTGTCCATGTGAGCGCTCAAGAGCAGTGGCTCGTCGCCCCTGGCCTCCTCAGCGCCGACCAACCGGGCTACAAGATTGCCGGCCGCGTCCTGCGTCACGGCCAGGCCCAGCGCCTTCAGCCGGGCCGTCAAATCGCGTCCGATGGCCTCCTCGTGCCCGCTGGGGCTGTCTATGCGAACCAATTCAAGGAACGTGTTTATCAGGCGATTCTGGTTGATCAAAGCATTATCCTTTCATTCCTGCTCAATAGCTGGGTGGTTGTTACGGCAGCCATGCAAAGTACTTGTTCATTATTAACCCTGTACCCTGTACTGTCGTCCAGGACAGTGCTTTGCACTTTAGGTTGGAAATCAAACGCAAAACGGCTTCAAAAACGCGATGTTATTTTTGAACAAGTGCAAAGCTCTCTCGCAACCGAATCTGTTCAGACACGTGCCCCCTCCCACATGTTCATGCTTGCTTCTCGATCCTCTGCCTCCCGGCCTCCCCCGATTTGACGCACCCCATTTGTTCCAGGATCTCCCGCGCGCTCTGGCGCGTGGATTCGGTGACGGTGCCAAGCATCTGGGACAGTTCTTCGACGCGCTCCTCGCCGGTGATGCGCTGCACGCCGGTGGTCGTGCGCTTGCCCGACACTTCCTTTCGCACGCGAAAATGAGCATCGCCAAAGCCAGCCAACTGCGGCAGGTGAGTGATGCAGAGCACCTGGTGAGCAAGCGACGTGGCAGTGTTGCCCCCGGCGAGACCCCACAGTTTGCGGCCTACTATGCCGCCCACCCGCCCGCCGATGCCCTGGTCAATCTCGTCAAAGATGAGCGTCGGCGTCTCGTCGGCCTGGGAGAGAACGGTCTTGAGCGCCAGCATCAACCGCGAGGTCTCGCCGCCAGAGGCAATGCGAACCAGCGGCTTGAGCGGTTCGCCAGGGTTGGGCGAAATGAGAAACTCGACCCGATCCACACCGTTGGCGTCAAAGGCCAGCCGCCGGTTGCCCACAAACACGCCCTCGGGATCGCCGGCCTGCTCAAAGGCGGCGGCAAAGCGAGTGTGGGCCATCTGCAGATCATCCAGTTCCGCCTCAATATCCGCTGCCAACCGGTCCGCAGCCTCCCGCCGCTGTCGGGAGAGATCGGCTGCCAGCGCGCCGATCTCGCGCAGCAGAGCTTCTTGGTGAGCCTCCAGTTCCTCCACGCGCTCCTCACTGTGGGTGATCGTCTCCAGTTCACGAGCAGACTGTTCGGCAAAGACCAGCACATCAGCAATGGAATCGCCATATTTGCGCTTCAGGCGGTAGATGAGGTCCAGCCGCTCCTCCACCTCTTGCAGCCGGGCCGGACTGAACTCGATCCCCTCCAGGTAGGTGCGCAGGTCACGGCCCAGTTCCTCGACCTGGGCCGCCAACGACTCGGCGGCCTGCTGACGAGGCTGCAACGAGACGTCTATCCGGGTCAACTCGGCCAGGTTACGATAGACGTTTCCCAACAAGTCGGTGACAGAGAGCTGGCCTTCGGTGCCTTCGTGGAGCGCGTCCGTCACCTCGGCGATCAGGGTCGCGATCCGCTCTGCGTTGGCCAGGCGAGTGCGGTCCTGCGCCAGCTCCTTCTCTTCGCCGACTTTGAGGCGCGCAGCGGTGATCTCTTCCACTTGATAAGCCAAAAGGTCGGCGCGGCGGGCCAGTTCCCGCTCGTCCCGCAGCAGCGACGCCAACTCTTGACGCACACCTCGCAACTCGCGCACTCTTTCCGTCACGACCCGGCGTTGCTCTTCCAGCCCAGCGTAGCGATCCAGCAATCCCAGGTGCTCTCGCGTCCGCAGCAGCGACAGGTGCTGGCTCTGGCCGTGGATGTCCACCAACCGCTGGCCGATCTCCCGCACCAGGCCCACTGTCACCGTCCGGCCGTTCACGCGGGCGATGGTGCGACCGCTTGCCCGGATCTCGCGGGCCAGTACAAGCATTTCGCCATCGTCTCCCTCCAGGCCGTTCTCCTGGAGCAGCGAGCTAAGCGCAGCCTGCATGCGGGGCGCCAGCAGGAACAGACCTTCCACCTGGGCACGGTCAGCGCCAGCGCGTACTTCCTGGGCGCCGACGCGACCGCCCAGCAAGGCGCTGGCAGAGTCAACAATGATTGACTTGCCGGCACCGGTCTCTCCGGTGAGCACGTTGAAACCAGGCGCAAAGCAAAGGTGCAGCTTTTCAACGATGGCGAAATTCGTGATAGTCAACTCGGCCAGCAAGGTCTCTCCCGCAAGGCATATCCACAGAAGCAACAAAAGAGCCCCACCCCCAACAGCCTGACGAGGATGGAAGCGTTCACAGGTGGATCACACAAAGCAGACAGATTATACCATGCAAGAGGTTGAGGGGCAAGCGGAGCCGCAGAGCAATAGGGCTCAGGCCTACTCAGACGGCGACTGGGCAGAACTGAACGGCCCTGAACAGAGCCGGGCCAGCCCGCTTGACAATCTCGCCTGCCGCGCTATAATCTACGTGATGCGTGGTGCGTGTTCCGTTTCGTCACCCAATATGCACCACGCACTATGAACTGGAGTGAATCAAAGACGAAAGTTGCTTCTTTTCCTGCCAGGATAGTGGGAGGTCTAGTTTTGCGAGCGGTAGTGCAGCGGGTGAGCCGGGCATCGGTAACGGTGAACGGTCAGGTGGTGGGCCATATTGGCCGGGGATTAATGATTCTACTGGGCGTCAGGACTGGCGACACAGAGACCGAGGCCAGGTGGCTGGCGCACAAGATCGCCGGGCTGCGCATCTTTTCCGACGACGAGGGCAAGTTCAACCTCTCCGTGCAGGACGTAGGCGGGGCGGCGCTGGTGGTCTCCCAGTTCACACTGTATGGCAACGCCCGCAAGGGCCGCCGCCCCAGCTTTACCGATGCCGCTGCGCCCGACCTGGCCGAGCCGCTGGTGAGCCACTTTGTCGAGTTTCTCCACGCCGAAGGGCTGCCGGTGGAAACTGGCGTCTTTGGCGCAGTCATGCAGGTGGAGATCCACAACGACGGACCGGTGACGTTGATTTTGGAGAAGTAAATTGGATTATCTCAGGGCATGGTACCAGGTCAATGCAGCAGTTCTCTGGCTAGAGACCGCCGTTGTCGTTGTGATCTTGGCAGGAATAGTGATTTTCCTCTGGACGCGGCTGCGGGGGCTCGAGGGTCGTTACAGGCGGTTGATGGGTGATTCGACCGCTGACCGCCTGGAAGAGATGCTGGAAGACTATGTCCGGCGGGTGCGGGGCACACTGGATCGAGTAGACACACTGGAGCGATTGGCTCGCGACTTGCAGCGCACGCTGGGGTACAGTGTGCAGTGGGTGGGCATGGTGCGCTACAACCCTTTCCGCGACACCGGCGGCGCTCAGAGCTTTGCCATCGCCCTGGCAGACGCCCACGGCGACGGCATTATTCTCAGCAGCCTGCACCGCCGAGACCTCACTCGCGTCTATGCCAAGCCGCTGCTGGGCTGGAAGTCCACCCACTCCCTGACCGAGGAAGAACTGGAGGCCATTGAGGCAGCCCGTCGCAGACACGGAGCGTGATTCGTGAAGCGTAATCACGTTTTACGTTTCACGTTTTACGTTTCACGCAATATATGTCAGTTTTCCATCGTTGATAATTGCCCAAGTTCAAGGAGGTGCAAACAGTGTTCAGAGGTAAAGGTAAATCCACACCCAAGACCCAGGCTCCGCCGGTGGAAAAGATCGGAACAGTCATCGGCCCCACGGCCAGTTTTCGGGGTACGATCCGCACCGACGGCAGCATTCGCATTGACGGCATCTATGAAGGCCGCATCGAGACGGCCGGAAATCTCATTATCAGCGACCAGGCCAAGATCCTGGCCGACGTTTCTGCGCACAACGTCTCGGTGGCAGGCGCGGTAAAGGGCGACATTAGCGCCAACCGCGTAGAGGTACTGGAGACAGGCCGCATCTGGGGCGATCTCACGGTGAACTCGTTCACGCTCGACGACGGAGGTTTTGTGAGCGGCCAGGTCCACATGCACACCGATATATCGCCTCCGATGCTGGAAGCACCCAAAGAACAAGAGATGACCTCCCCCGCCGATCCTGAGCCCTTCGACTCTGCTCAGGACAGGCCCTTCGACTCTGCTCAGGACAGGCCCTTCGACTCTGCTCAGGACAGGCCCTTCGA
>CAYVPU010000130.1:4304-9135 GCA_964453885.1 uncultured Anaerolineae bacterium
ACATCCCCGCCAGGGGAAAAGCACCTCCAAGCAATACTACTCTGCTTGTGGAACACCAAAAACCCGGTTTCTGGTCTACCCCCTGAACGGACACCTTGACAGAAACGGCTTCTCGTAATAAGGAGAAGCCGTTTTTTGCGCTCGCTGCCATCAGCCCTTCTTCAGCACCCGATCCATCACCTCGGCCAGTTGCTCCAGATCCACGGGTTTCTGGATCCAGTCTGCAATACCTTGCGCCCGCAACTCCCCGGCCTCCTCCGCCAAGGGGTAGCCAGTCAGTATCACCACCCGCACGGCCGGGTTTCTCTGCCTCAAGGCGTGAAACAACATTATCCCCCCCATCTCTGGCATCACCAGGTCGCTCAGCACCAGCGCGATTTCGTCTCCATGCCGCTCAAAGGTGGCCAGCGCCTCCCGGCCGTTCTCCGCCTCCAGCGACTGGTAGTTCAGCATCTCCAGGCCATCCACCAGCGCTTCCCGCATGGCGGCGTTGTCTTCTACCACCAGGATGGTCTCTCCCTGCCCTTTGAGCAAATCCGGCATTTTTGAGAGCCGCGACTCCTCCGGTTGAGACACCGGCAGGGCCGGCAGGTAAAAGACAAACGTCGTCCCCTCCCCCACCTTTGTCGTCACGTCAACGTGGCCCTCGTGCTGTTTCACAATACCGTACACCTGGGCCAGCCCTAGCCCCGTGCCCAGCGGCGCCCTGGTGGTGAAGAAAGGCTCGAAAATGCGTGGCAGCACATCAGGGGGAATGCCGGTCCCGGTGTCCGTCACCGTCACCCGCACCCATTCCCCGGCCTCCATTTCCGGTAGGGGCGACAACCCGCCGGGCTCGATTCCTATTCGCTCCAGTCCGATGTGCAACTCTCCCCCTTCTGGCATCGCGTCGCGGGCGTTGAGGGCCAGGTTCATAATCACCTGTTGCATGCGCGTCGGGTCGGCGTTGACCATGTGCTCGCCCATGCCATACATCAGGTCTATCTTGATGCTCTCCGGCAGGGTGCGCTCCAGCAGCCTGACCTGCTCTTTCAAGAAGGTCACCAAATCCATCGGCCGCCGTTCGAGCACCGCCCGCCGGCTAAAGTCCAGGATCTGCTGAACCAGGTCGGTGGCCCGTGTGGCCTGCCGGTCAATCGTTGTCAGGCGTTCACGAACTTGGGGAGGCACGTCCGATCTGCGCAAGGCCATATGGGTGTACAGAACGATCACCGCCATGATGTTGTTAAAGTCGTGAGCGATGCCAGCGGCCAGTTGTCCCACGGCGGCCAGGCGATCCCGTTGCTGGATGCGCTGCTGAATCTCCCGTTCCCGGGTAACGTCCCGGATGACCAGCACCCAGCCCTCGCTCTCGGGGCCGGCTTCCATAGGCCGGGCAATCATCTCAAAGACCCCGTGCGGAGGACCGTCTATTTCGACTTCGTGCCACAGCCCTTGAGGAGGGGAGGTCAACAATTCCGCCAGCGGGCGTCCACCGAGTTGGGTGAGAGTATCCCCCACGTTCGCATCGGCCAGTACCGCCAGGTACTCTCGAGCCAAAGGGTTAGCCAGCGCCACTCGCAGATCGGCGTCCAACAGGAGCATCCCTTCTGGCACGGTGTCTACGATCTGTTGTACCTGGCGGGCTTGCTCCTGGGTCTTTTCCAGCAGCCCCAACCGCTCCACCGCCCCACCTATTTGCCGGCCCACCGCTTCTACCAGGGCCACTTCCTCAGGGCTCCAGCGCCGGGATTCCGGAGCGGCCACGTTCAACCCCCCGAGTCGCCGCCCCTCGACCAGGATGGGTGCGGTGAGAGAAGCCCGAATGCCAAAGCGACCCATGATCGGTACATAGACTGCCGGTGGGCCAGTGACAGCCACCTGCTCCAGGTCCTGCCGGGCAACAGGCCCGGGGAAGAAAAGTTCGGCATCTTTGGTCGTCTGGCGGATAGCTGGTATGATTTCTGGCGACAACCCCCGAATAGCCTGTTCGTCCGCCACCCAGATGCCGCCCATCTCCAGCCCCAGCGCCTGCAGGGTGCTGTCCAGGGCAGCTTCCAACAGCTCTGGCAGATCGGACGCGGCAGCAGCAGCGGCGATGGCCGCGTTGAGGGCCTCCTGATGGGCTGCCCGGCGGCGAGCTTCATCGAACAACTGCGCATTCTCAATGGCCTGCGCCGCGTGCTGAGCCAGAGCCTGGGCCATTTGCACCTCGGCTTTGCCAAAGGCATTTAGCTGCGCACTGTCAATCATCAGCGTCCCGATCATCCGGCCGCGTGCCAGCAGGGGCACTCCCAGCCACGAGCGAACGTGCTCTGCCCCAGGTACCCAGATCCAGCCGTCCAGTTGCCGCACGTCAGCGCTGACCACCGGCCGCAGGTCGTGGGCCATCTGGCGCAAGATCGGGTTATCCTCAAGCAACCGTCTCGATTCCCGGGTGGTCATTTGCTCATCGGTGTAGCCGATGCCAACCACCAGATCCGGCACGTTCCCCTCTCGGAGGATGAGCACCGAAGCGGTGTCGTAGACCAGCGCCCGCTTTAGTTGCTCCAGGATCAGCCGCAATATTTCGTCGAGTTCCAGGCTGGAGCCCACCGCCTGGGCTGCCTGGCGCAGCACCTCGGCCCGCCGGCGGGATTCGCGCTCGGCCTGGTATAGCCGCGCATTCTCGATAGCGATAGCCGCTGTCGCGGCCAGTGGCTCTATCAACCTCAGGTCTGTTAACGTAAAGCGGTCAAGGTCTGTATCCACCACCTGGAGCACGCCGATCACGTCCTGTTTGGCCCGCAGCGGGACGCTGAGGATAGAACACAATTCCAGGCCGGTTTGCTGGTCTACGCCCTTGAAGTGACGCTCGTCGGATCGCACGTCTGGCACGATCAGGCTCTCGCCGTGGCGAGCCACCCATCCGACAAGCCCTTCTTCCGGCGACAGCAGCCAGCCGCGCACGATCTCGCTCTTGGGACCGGTGACCTGCCGGCAGACCAATTCGCCCGTCGCCTGGTCGCTCAACCAGACCGAGCAGGCGACCACCCCCAACAGGCGGCGTACTTCTTCCAGAACGCTGTCGAGCACCCGGTCCAGGTCGAGACTGGAAGTGAGGGACTGGCCGGCGCGGTGGAGCAATGCCAGCTCGCGGTTGCGCTGTCGCAGCGACTCCTCCATCCGCTGGCGCTCAATAGCATAGCGCAGGGCGCGCACCAGCAAATTGCCATCCGCTTGACCCTTGACCAGATAGTCCTGCGCGCCGGCCCCTACTGCCTGAACTGCCAGCGCTTCATCGTCGAGGCCGGTCAGCACCACGATGACGGCGGTCGCCGCCAGTGATTCGGCGAGCACCCGGCCGAGCGTATCAAGCCCCTGGCTGTCCGGCAGCCCGAGATCCAACAGGATCACGTCAATGCCTCCCTCGGCAAGGCGCTCCAGCCCGGTCTGCAGCCGGTCGGCGCACTCCAGATCGTACAGAGCGCCCCCTGCTTCGGCCAGCATTTCCCGAATCAGGCGTACGTCTCCGGGGTTGTCCTCGATCAGCAGAACCTTGAACTGTTTGTCATCCATTTTCACACCTCATCACCCTTGCGAAGGTTTCAAAGCGCAAACCTTCGCAAGGGTCGCCCTGGCCATTTTGGCCACACTCACTTCATTCCATTCGGCGGCAACCGCACAATGGTCAGCCAGAAATCCTCAATAGACCCCACCACCTTGATGAACTGCTCCAGGTCAACCGGCTTGGTGACGTAGCAGTTGGCGTGCAGGTCGTAGGTCCTGAGGACGTCCTCCTCGGCCTGGGAGACGGTCAGGATCACCACCGGGATGCGTCTCAGGTTGGGGTGTTCTTTGATTTCCGCCAACACCTCGCGGCCATTCTTCCTTGGCAGGTTCAGGTCCAGCAGGATGAGGTCTGGACGAGGTGTCTCGGCATACTCGCCTTCCTGGCGCAGGAAGGCCAGTGCCTCCACGCCATCCCCGACCACGTGCAGCTTGTTGCGCACCTTGCCCTCCTTGAGGGCTTCCTGCGTCAGGCGCACATCGCCGGGGTTGTCCTCCACCAACAGAATCTCGATGGGTCTACCGATAGTTCCAGTGCTCATGATTTTTCCTCCTCTCTTGTTCACTGCTCAGTATCCAGTATTCAGTATTCAGTAACCAGTGGCAACTGATGACTGATAACTGCTTGCTGATCAATGGTCAGTGGCACTGTTGCGCTTTCCGATACACCAACAGATCGCGGAAACTTTTGGCGTACGGCAAACCACTCATTTTCGTCACCCCCTTTTCAGTGATCGGTGGTCAGTTGTCAGTTATCAGTGGTCGCTCATTGCCGTTTACCGATTACTGATTACCGATCACCGATTACCGATCACTGGAATGGTAAAGTAAAACGTCGAACCCTCCCCCAACTCCGACTCGACCCACATGCATCCGCCGTGGCGCTCCACGATTCTTTTACAGATGGCCAGGCCGATGCCAGTGCCGGGATACTCTTCTTTGCCATGCAACTGCTGAAAGATGACAAAGATACGCTCATGGTACTGTGGCTCTATGCCGATGCCGTTATCGCGGACGGAGAAGACCCATTCACCCCCACCCCGGCCCTCCCCCGCCTGTGGGAGAGGGAGACGCTCGGCCGAGACGTGAACGCGCGGTGGCTCCTGGCCACGGAACTTGATAGCGTTGTCGATCAGGTTCTGGAACAACCGGACCAGTTGCGCCTCGTCGGCCATCACGGTCGGGAGATCGTCATTTGTGACGAGGGCATTGCTCTCCTCGATGGCCGCGCTTAGATTGACGCGCGCCTGGCCCAGGGTGGAGTTGCAATCCGTTGGTTCGAGAGATTTGCCACGTGTGGCCA
>CAYVPU010000131.1:0-9073 GCA_964453885.1 uncultured Anaerolineae bacterium
GAATGACGGGGCCAATATTGGCCTCGTTTATTGTACAGGCAGCTCCGATGAGGTCACCCAGATGTTTAGTGGCGTGTGCGCAATACCTGGCGAACTTTTCTGGTGTGTCCTTGCCTTTCCACCCCCCAGACGCAATCAGCCAGCACGGTGAGGTGAAATGATGGAATGTGACCATTGGGGTGATGCCATGCTCATGACAAGCCACGAGCATACGCCGATAGTGTTCGAGTACCGCTCCCGAGAACTCGCCCTCCTCCGGCTCAATGCGTGACCACTCGAGAGAAAAGCGGTACATGTTAAAGCCGAGTTCCGCCAGCAGGGCAATATCTTCCCAGTAGCGGTGATAGTGGTCGCACGCATCTCCAGACGGCTCCATAAAGATCGTCTCCGGCACGTGCTCGAGCAGCCAGGTATCATTATTCACATTGTTCCCCTCCACCTGATGCGCAGCGGTGGCGGTTCCCCATAGGAAATCCTTTGGAAATTCTTTTTGCATGTTGACATAGCTCCTTCTATATTTCACAAAAAGGCAACGCGCGGCCGGTAAGGATTGTTCAATTCAGGCGGAATAATGTGATGTTCCCCCCGTACACCAGCCATTCGCACCGGCAAGCAGGCGTGCCTCCGCGCCTGCGGCTCATCCTCTGCACAACGGGCGCCGATTCTCGCGCAACAGCGCGTGTCGGTTCCGGCGACTCGTTTGGCCGGCCCTCCGGCCGCTATTACATGTTCTCCGCTTCACCGATGGCCGCCTCGAACCAGTCCCGGATTTCGTCTCGAGGAGAAAAGGTGATCGCGCTTTCGATCACTCCCGTACGCACCATATCGTTCTTCACTTCTTCGACGTCAATCTCTAGAATAGCAGAGTGCTCATCTGCCTTCATCCGTTCTCTTGCTACCCTGGCCCGTCCTCGGATGCTCACAGCAATGTCCGGTGGGGCCACCAGGGCCACCGTCACCCGCCCATCGCGGCACAGATTGGCGTAGGTGTCGTGGTAACGCGCGGAGATCAGCCGCAGCAGTCGGGGTGTGACTGCTCGCACACTGCCAAAGGGAGCAGTGCGTGCTGTTCCGTCTGCGTCTACGGTTGCCACGATCGTAACCGGGTTGATCGCCCTGTTGGGCTTGCGCAACACCGCAAATACTTCCTGCGGGAGCTCCGGCGCTCTGCGCCAACGCGCTTTCTCTCGTGACCCTTGGGTGTTGCTCATTGATTCACCTCCTTGTATATTATATATTAAACAGACTTGTGACCCCTACTCCAATGTGGCCAGGAGTTCAGCGCAGGCAATCCCTGACTCCCATCCGTGACCGTGGTCTTCAAAGCTCCACCACGCTGCTAGCACAGCTTGAGCCAATGCCCACCCTACGAGTCGTGCTCGGTCAAATCCTAGTTCCTCAGCCAGTTGATCCACCCGCCGCGCCATAATGCGTCCCGGCTGCGGCGCAGTGAGCAGTTGTGGCATCGGGTTGCGCAAAAGGGCGCCAACCTCATACGCTGGCTCACCAACCAGCCCCTTTGGATCGACAGCCAACCAGGGTTGGCGCTCGGCAGCCAGGATGTTCTGATGGTGCAGATCGCCATGCAAGAGCACCGGCTCACCCATTGAGCCAAGGAGCTCGGAAAAGAGCGTCTCTGCCGCCTCGACCAGGCTGACAGGGAAGGGCCCGCTGCCACCACCAAAGTGTTCACGCAATCTCTTCAGGCCTGCCGCCCACTTGGCCACCGTCGGAAATGGGTGCTCTGGCGGCACTGGCTTCCACAATTGGCGCATCACTTGGGCAGCGATGGAAGTTGCCTGCTCGTCATCAGCAAGACTCGTCAGCGGCGTGCCCGGTTTGAGCCGCTCCAGTAGCAGGGCACCCTGGTCGCGGTCAACTTGCAGCAATTGAACAATACCGTGACCATTGAACAGCCGGAGCGCCTCGATTTCTGTCAGAAGCTCGGGGTTCGGAACCCCTACCTTCAAGACCACATCGGTGCCGTCTGCTCGGATGGCCGGAGTAACATAGTTGTACGACAAGGGTTGGAATGGGGGCATGACCGTCAGCGACCATCGCTGCGTGCAGTCGGCGATAATGGACGGCAGACGATTCAGCCACTCAATGCCTGCGGCTTTGTAGAGTTCGACGATCGTGCGGGCAAAAGCACTGGGAACAGTATTCATCCTGACACTCGTGTGAACAGGGGCCGCCTGACAACTGATTATCTGGAGATTCTGCCGTCGCTCACGCGGTTTCCTCCTCCTTGGTTTCGCGGACAGGACGGGCCACATCAACCTTATTCTATCACAGGCTGGCACAGGAGGCAAACTCTGGACGATTGATTCGGTTTGACAAATGCCTTGTCCTGGAGTATAATTACACTTTGAACGAAGGAGCTTGTGGAGAGTCGCTGATGTAAGAATTTCGGGGGCAACGACAAGGAGCGCGTAGTCATCCCCAAACATTTGTTCGCTACATTTTTTTGACTGCCAGGCAAGCTCGGTTTCCTCTCTTTCTGATTACTTTTCAGAGGGCGACCGAGTTTTTGTTTGGAGGCACAGTTCTGTGCCACAGGCTCTGTATGATGCCGAGATGTCTCGGAAAGTGGTCGGTGTGAAACACGACAATTTCCATGGTGGGAGCAAGGCAGACTTTCCGGGAAAGCTCACTCGAAGAAAGGAGGTGACACGCTAAGTGGCAACGGTTTATTCGAGACCCAACGAGTCACAGGATAGCTTGTTGAGGCGATTTCGCAAGGAAGTGACGCGCAGCGGCGTATTGACGACGCTGCGCAAGAAGCGATGGTACGTCTCCAAGAGCGAGGCGCGCCGTCGAGCCAAGAAGAAGGCCATCCGCAAGGCCAGGCAGCGGGAGCGCCGTGAGATTCGAAGGTATTGAGATTGACGGTTGTTCCAGTCTTGAGCCTGGCAACTGATCGAGTTTCGTTTTGGGTTTGTAGACCTCGTTGGATGAGTGGGAAGCAAGTTTGGTTTTCTGGGGATACAAGCCCCGCTCTGGTGGGAGCTGAAAAAGGGTAAATGGCAAGAAACAAGAAACCAAGTCAACAAAAAATAGAAGTCGAAGGCGATGTTGTGGAATCGCTTCCCGGCACGCAGTTTCGCGTGCGGTTGGACAATGATCATATGGTGCTGGCTTATCCCTCTGGCAGGTTGCGCAAATACTACATTCGCATCCTGCTGGGAGATCGGGTTCGTCTAGAGTTGTCACCCTATGACCTGACGCGGGGGCGTATCACGTATCGCTTCAACAAACAGCGGGTTGGCGCAGGCAGCAGGCCCTAGCTTCGAACGTCGCAACACTAGCTCCATAAGCAAGGTGATTGCCGACGATCGTCGCTGCCCTGGCTGTTGCCGGAGGCTGGTTTCCGGCGATGCTAGGACCAGATAGCGTGTGTGATCCGTGAGAGGGGAGATGCTATGAGCAACGCCGAACCGTCGGGCGGCCGATCCGGGTCCAGACGTCGTGGTAGACGGCGGCCCCGGAGAAATCGTAAGCCACGGCCTTTCACTCCGGGAGGAGGGGCGGCAAAGGACACGGCAAAACCCAAGGCTGAAGGATCGCCGTCCGAGAAAGTGTTTATCTATACTTACACGATTCGAAAGAGTAGGTAAGTCAAAAGAAGAGCTCTGCACTGGCCGAAAGGCCGTCGGGGCTCTTTGTTGTTGATGGGACACTTGCTGTCCCTGCGACTTTTACGGTGCGCTATCGCTGGTAGCGTCGAGTTGTACATCAAGAGAGCCATCTGGTAGTTTCAGATGGCTCTTTACGTTTCTTCCTCCAGTGACTTGAGAAAGTCGTCGTTCAACAGTCCCATAGACAGGGCCTGTTCCAGGCTCAACGGTTCAGGGGTTTCTTTTTCTTCAGGTTCGGGCTTGGGTTCAGAGGCAATCGCTGGCGAGGGGATAGTGGCTGTCTCAGTCAAGACTTTGTCCACTGACTGGGTGTCTTTGAGGGACTCGATGGACGTTTCCGCCTGTAGAATTTGCGCCAGTGCTTCGAGGGCTTGCCGGGCGTAGAATGAGATGAGGCCCTCTTTGACACGGTGGCCGTATACCAGGATGAGCAGGCCCTCTCCTGCCAGGCGATACGTGACAAGGTTGAACGTTTCGCCTACGTACTGGCTGCGCCGGAAACCGCTGCCACCCCCAAAGACCTTGGCCACTTCGGCGACCGTGCGATGAGTGATGTCTACCAGGACTTGGGCGAGAGATGTCAGGTCCAGCCCGTTGACATCACTGGCTACGCCCAGGACGTTGGCGCTGTCCTCTTTGATAAAGAACACGGCGTGTGCGCCGGTGTTGGTCCGCAGGTCGGCCAGCGCCTGGTCAACGGCTTTCAACTGAGAAGGGGGCAGCGTCTCTGGCGTCGAAGGCTCTTGGGCTTCCAGGGCAGCATGGACCAGATCTCTGAACTCCTGGATGGTGAAGGGCTTGGTGAGATAGCCATATACGCCTAGCGTTCGGGCACGCTCTTTAATGTCGTCCGAGCTGAAGGCGGTCATGGCGATGGTTCGCACGTCAGGAGCTACCTGACGCAACGCTTCCAGGAGTTGCAAACCTGATAGACCTACCATTTTTATGTCGGTAACGATCAGGTCAAAGTCACGGCGGCTGATCTGGGCCAGTGCTTCGTCGGCATCGCGAGCCAGCCGGACATTGTAAGCTCGGCTGGAGGGTTTGAGCGCCTGTTGCAGAACATTGCCCAGTGCTATGTCGTCGTCAACGATGAGGATTCTTTTCTGTCCGTCACCCATGCTGTATCTTCCTATGCGTTTTGGATTGCATTGGCCCGCCAGTTGCATTGTACTGCTAAATCTCCAAAGACGCAAGTGATAGGGCAGCCCGTGTGGCCCTGGAAAGGGATCTACTCCCCGTTGACAAGATAGGCAATTGATGGTAGAATGTAAAGCAGCAAGTGGCTCTTTATGCTTTTTCGGCGAGTAGGGAACAGATAGCGTGTAAGGAGGTGGTTTCATGACTGAACAAGTCTGTTGCGTCTGCCACAAACCGGTGGGGCCAGATGCGCCGCGCCTGGGAGGGCGCTACTACTGCGAGACGCATTATGCCAAAGTGACCCAGGATCGCCGGAGCGTATGGGCGTCGGGCGTGGTGCAAATCGTGGGTGTGCTGGTCTTTGTTGGTGCCGTAGCGCTCGTCGTCTCCCGCACCGGACTGTCGCTGGATGGAGCGGCGCTGGTATGGGGGGGCATTGTCCTGGCGTTGGTCCCGGCACTGCTCTGGATGGGCTTTTTCTACCAGCAAGACCGGCTGGAACCAGAGCCCAAGCAGTTCGTCGCAGGCGTTTTTCTGCTAGGTGGATTGCTGGCCAGTGCGGTGGGCATTCCGGTGGTTCGTGACCTGTTTCAGGTGCAGGAGTGGATGCCCCGTAGCACGGCGGCCAACATTCTGGGTAGCATTCTCATCATTGGTTTTGGGCAAGAGTTCCTCAAGTATGTAGCGGTACGCTATAGCGTCTATCTCTCGCCAGAGTTCGACGAGCGGGTTGATGGCGTCATCTATGGCACCGCAGCCGGTCTGGGCTTTGCCACCATGCTCAACGTTCACTACGTGACGGCCAACGCCGGCGTGGACCTGGGCATGGGCGTGGTGCGTATTGCCGTGACTGCTTTGGCTCAGGCGAGCTTTGCCGGCATCAGTGGCTACTTTTTGGGACGGGCCAAGTTCGAGGAAGAGCCGGCCTGGTGGTTGCCCCTGGGCGTGACCATTGCCGCTGTGTTGAACGGCCTGTTCACTTTTGTGCGGGGCGAGATTGTTACGGTGGGCTTGCGCTACCGGCCGGTGAACGGACTCATTTTGGCAGCGGTGGTGGCCCTCGTGACCTTTGCAGTGCTCAATTACTTGATGCGTCGCGCCAACCGGCTTACACTGGCTGCCGGGTCGGCGGGCTAGGAGAGAGGAGAAACGATCATGGTGATGGCAAAGACCCTTCGCACACGGCGCGACCGTTGGGCTGATTGGTTCGTGATAGGCGTCGTCGTCCTTGCCTTTTTGCTGGGCTGGGCGGTCAAAGCCTGGACCGAGGGGGGCACAGAGAGCTTCACAGACCCTGAAACCGGTCTTACTATGGACTATCCGGCCGGCTGGCTGATGGGCAGCGCCGAGGACCATGTGTTCAAGGCTCGCGATCCCCACTCTGGGCCTTTCAAGATCACGTACCAGGTCACGGCCAACAAATTGGACCCCGCCCACCCCATGAGCCTGGTGGACGCGGTCAACATGACTTCTGTGAGCCGGGCGCGCAAGCTGACGGCCTTTCGACTCCTGGATGTCGAGACGGTGGGAGAGGAGGGCCAGTCGCCCAGCGCCATCTGGTCGAGCTATGTCTACGTTGAAGAGAAGCCAGACCCCTTCCGGGAATCGTTGCCCGCCGTGGTGTTGGGACTGGACTATACGGCAGTAAAGGGCGGGTATCTTTACACCTTTACCCTTTTGGCCAGTGAGGCGGACTTTGACGAGGCTGAAAAGGATTTCAAGGCTTTCCTACAAGACGCAGGGTTCGGTGGGTGAGGGGGAAAGGAAGATAGCCATGGGACGAATGAGAAGAATGACACGAGCGACACGGGCTTTCAAGATCGTCAGCGTCGTGGTCTTGTTGGCCCTTCTGATGGGCACCCTGGGTATCGGGCCATCGCAGGCGTTGGATCGAAGCCTTCGGCGCGCAGTGCTCAAAACGGTGGTGCGCATCTATGCCACCGTGGAGGACGCAGGAGGCGACCTGAAGCCGCTCTGGTGGGGATCGGGTACTATTATTGATCCACAAGGGCTGATTCTCACCAATTGCCACGTGGCCTATCCGATAGCCATGGGTTACCCGGGGGACTATGAATACGATGTGTTGGTGGTCGCGTTGACCATCAGTTCCGATGAACCGGCGCGCCCGACCTACCTGGCCGAGGTGGCAGCCTACGATCCCGTCCTTGACCTGGCAATCATCCGCGTGACGCACGAGTTGGATGGCAGCCCGGTGGATGCCGAAGACCTCGATCTGCCCTATACCAGGTTGGGCGATTCTGAGATGTTGGAGGTGGGCGATCAAATCAACATCTTGGGCTATCCTGGCATCGGTGGCGAAACCATCACCTTTACCTCGGGCAACGTCAGCGGCTTCACCCGCGAATCGGGGGTGCAAGGCCGGGCCTGGATCAAGACCGATGCCACCATCGCCGGCGGCAACAGCGGAGGCACAGCGGTGGACGAAGACGGGTTGCTGATCGGCGTGCCTACCCAGGGTGGCGTCACAGACCAGATCGTTGACGCCCGGCCGGTGGCCGACACCAACGGCGACGGCGTCATTGATGACCGCGACTCGGCGGTGCCCATTGGCGGTTTTATCAATGCCCTGCGGCCGGTCAACCTGGCTTTGTCACTCATCGAGCAGGCCCGGTCTGGCGTCGTCGTCGAGCGGGATGCGCCGGACAGGGAAGCCTACGAAGGCGACGCCACCCTCAGTCGTCTATTCTTCGCTTCCGAGATCAATGACATCGGCCTGCCGGTGGATGTGGTCACCAGCCTGCCCTCTGGTTCCCAGGGCCTCTATCTCTTTTTCGATTACGAGGGCATGGTTGACGGCGTGATCTATTCCATGAAGACCTACATTGACGGCCAATATGCGGAGGACTGGGGCCTGTCGCCCACGGTCTGGAGCGGTGGCGAGACCGGCATGTGGTGGATCGGCTGGAGCGAGGCCGACTTTGAGGATGCTGACTATGACCTCGAAGTCTATGTCGAGGAAAAGAAGCTGGGCGAGGCTTCCATCAGGATCGGCGGCCGGGCCTCCAGTGACCCTGCTTTACGCAACATTGTCTTTTCCGATGGCGTCACTACAAAAGACGAGCCCACCAATCCTGGTTATTTGCTGCCCGCCGGCGCTACTGAGGTCTATGCGTTCTTTGACTATGAAAACATGGACGAGCGGGACGAATGGACCCAAATTTGGTACATGGATGGCGAGGAAGTGTTCTCAAAGAGTGATCGTTGGTCTGAGGCAGGAGAAGGTCGTTTCTGGATCAGCATCATCAACAAATCGGGGTTGGAGCCGGGTCGTTACCGCCTGGAACTGTATATCGAAGACGAACCAATGGCGACGTCTGACTTTTGGGTGGTGGGCGAGACTGGCGGCAAGACCGACGGCGCGTCCTTTGGCCAGATCGTCTTTGCCGAAGGCGTCACCCGCCGGGGCGACCCGGTAGACGAGACCGACGAGTTTCCGTCCGGCGCGGAAGAAGTGCACATCTTTTCCGACTATGAGGGGATGCAGGATGGGCTGGACTTTAACGAGGTGTGGTACATTGACGACGTAAAGGTGCTGGAAATGCCCTACGAGTGGGAGTGGGGTGACGAAGGGACCTTTTACGATTTTATCTACTCCAGTGCCGGCGCTCTGCCCGATGGCGTGTACAAGGTCGAGTTGACCGTCGAAGGGCAGGTACTCCGATCTGGCGAGATGACCATGGGCGAAGGCCGTCAGACCAAACCACCCAAGAAGGATGAGCCAGAGGGTATCATTCTGGAGGGCTATGTCAAGGATGCCAGCACCAAGAGGGGTATCCTGGGCGCACTGTTCATCGTCCTGAAACCTGATGTCCTGCTCCGCGATTTCGATTGGGACGAAAGCCAGGTGCTCACGCTGGCCGAGACCGATCGCAGTGGATACTTTGAGCTGGAGGATCCCCTGGACCCAGAGGGTGAATTCAGCATCCTCGTGGCAGCCAAGGGCTATGAGTCGATCGGTGGAGACGGTATCCTCATCGAAGAACTGGCTGAAGAGCTGCCCATGGAAATCTTTTTGGAGTCACAATAGCAAAGTGATCTGAAAAGCAACAGAGAAAGGCCGGCAGATTCGAGGTGCTGGTTGAAAAGCGTGAGAGCCGAGGGGTGCCCCACACCCTCGGCTCTCTATGTGAAAAGGAGGAGAAAAGAAACTGTATATAGTATACGACATTGTCGAACGTTTTGCTGGACGGAAAACCTACGATTGGCCTACGATAGGCGCATCGTTCTCGGCAAGTGACTGGGTTGACGCATTTTGGCGAACGAGGTATACTATG
>CAYVPU010000132.1:0-9066 GCA_964453885.1 uncultured Anaerolineae bacterium
TTCTCCACAACGTTATTCGGTTTTCCAATCCAATTTGGCTTCGCAAACCCGGCAGATAGGATCGCCTTCGTGCACAGAGCTATCACAGTAGGGGCACACGCAGTGCCCTTCCTCGTCCACGTGCTCCCTTTTATCTAGCTCTACCGGTTCTCGAGGCCCCCGGCCCCTGGATTCGTAATCCTCGATGGCCTTGTGCAACGCATCGGCCCCCAGGTTGGAACAGTGCATCTTGTTGGGGGGTAGCCCGTCCAACTCGTTGGCCACGTCCCTGTTGGTCAGCTTCTTGGCCTCCTCCAGCGTCATCCCCGTGGCCATCTCACTGACCATGCTGGAGACGGCGATGGCTGCGCCGCAGCCAAAAGTCTTGAACTTGACGTCGGCCAGGCGATGTTCCTCATCGTCTACCCTGATGTAAAAGGCCATCATGTCGCCGCACACGGGGTTGCCCACCGTGCCTACCCCATCGGCGTCGGGTATCTCGCCCACGTTGCGCGGATTAAAAAAATGATCCATCACTTTGTCACTGTATGTCGGCATTGCGTTCCTCCTGATTCTAGTCCCCTTTGTACAAGGGTGACATCTGCCGCAACCTCTCGATGATGAGCGGCAGAACGTCCGCGACATAATCCGTATCTTCCAGGGTGCTGCTTTCGCCCAGGGTAAAGACCAGCGAGCCTTGCGCCAGAGCGGTCTCTATCCCAATGGACATCAAAACATGAGACGCCTTGAGAGCGCGCGAGGTGCACGTGGAGCCGCTGGAGGCGGCAATGCCCTGCATATCCATCATGAGCAGCATGGATTCGCCCTCGATAAACTCGACACAGATGCTCACGTGGCCAGGCAGGCGCGCCGTGGGATGACCGGTCAGGTAGACATGATCGATCTCTGAGGTCAGGCGCTCTATCAAACGATCGCGCAAGGGAATCAACCTCTCCGCCCGCTCGGCCAGGCTCTCTTTCGCCAGCGCGGCGGCCACGCCCAAACCCACGATGGCCGGCACGTTCTCCGTGCCGGCGCGGCGGCCACGCTCCTGGATGCCGCCGTCAATGAGGGGCATGAGACGAACTCCCGGTCTGATGAACAGCGCACCCGCCCCCTTGGGGCCGTAGAATTGGCTTCCCGCCAGGCTCAACAAGTCCACGCCCAATTCCTTCACGTCCACGGGCAGTGTGCCCACCGTCGCCACGGCATCGGTGTGGAAGACGATTTCCTTTCTCTTTTCCTTGACAGCCCGAGCGATATCGGCCACGGGCTCTATGGTGCCGATTTCGCTGTTGGCCTGCATCACCGATACCAGGGTGGTGTCATCGCGTACCGCGGCTGCCACGTCATCGGCCTTCACCAGGCCGTGCTGATCCACGGGCACCCGCGTGACCTCAAAGCCCAGCTTTTCCAGAGTCTGAACGGCGTTGAGCACCGATTGATGCTCAATGGCCGAGACGACCACGTGCCCGCCCTTTTGGCGGTTCATCAGGGCGATGCCCTTGACGGCCATGTTGTTGGCCTCGCTGCCACTGGCGGTAAAATAAACCTCGTTGGGCCTGGCGCCGATCAGAGCGGCGACCGATGCGCGGGCTTCCTCCATCGCCTGCCGAGGGCCTTCACCAAAGCTATGCAGGCTCATTGGATTGCCGAATTGCTCCTGCAGATAAGGCAGCATCGCCTCTACCACTTTTGGATGGGCAGGAGTGGTAGCGGCGTGGTCGAAATAGACTTTTCTCGTTGTATCACTCATTCAAGATTTACCTCTCTGTTGCTCCATGACTGACGGAGCCATAGCAGTCAATTGCCGCCAGATGCCATCGCGTAGCCGGCCGACTGCCAGGCCCTCAACCCGCCCAGCAAGACATACACCTTTTCCGGAGCCATCCCCAACTTGATCACGTGCAGCGCCACACGGACGCTTTGCTGTTCCGCCGGTCAAGTTCAATAAAAGATGAGCGACTGGTCGGTCGGCAATTCGCTAGAGCGCGCAGACACGTCGGCCTCGGGAAACGAGACCGCGCCGGCCGCGTGTTGGGTATGATACGATCCCGCCGACCGCACATCGTAGAGCACAGCCTGGCCCCCATCAAGGAGCGTCTTGGCCTCGGCCGGGGTGATGGGCTGCACATCGGCGGCGCTGCGAACGACCAGCGGCGTCGCCGAGGGGGCAACCGTCGGCGGCGGAGCGGTGAACGTTGCCGGGGGCGAAGTGTCAGTAGGTGCTGGCCCCTTGGCGGTGAACGTCGGCGAGACTTGAACAACCTGCTCGGTTTGCACGGTCTCGGTATCAACTGTACCGCAACCGACCAGCAGCACAACCAGCCCAGCTAAAGCAATCATCTGTAACCATTTGTTCATCTATATCCTCCTCAAGAAGCTAAACCAAAGTGTAAATCAGCCACCCGGCCAAGACTAGAAACAACAGAGAGGGGCCCAACTTGATCGTCGCCGTGCGGCGACTGATAAAGATTCCCAGTTGCTCCGAGGTGGTACCGAAATAGGATAATCCAACCCTTCACGTAACGTAATCAACAAAGCTGCAAACATTTGAACAGGTCCTCCAATTTAATCTATATCAGCAAATAACATCACCACTGCTACGATGCCAGAGATTAACCTCTGTCCGAGCAGTACTCATTGCTTCCATCATATTGAGCGCATACAGGGTGGCGGCGACCCGCCATCTTATGTCACGCTGCACTCAGTGTGCGTGCTCGCCTTCGCCCTTGAGATATTTCTCCGGGTTCTTCTCAAAGGCTACCCTGCAGCCCGGGGCGCAAAAGCGGTGTCCTGAGATGTCCTGTCGAAGGGTAGTAGGTCTTGCCCTCGTACTCTGTCTTGGCAGCAGCAGTCTTTGGATCGACCTCCATGCCGCACACTATGTCTTTAGCCATTGTCACTCACCTCCTCTCGATGAAGTTGTCGTGCTTGGTCGCACAAATCCTGCAGCGTGACCGAGTCCAAAAACCCGGTCATAACTTCCGATAGCCGCTTCCAGAGTAGACGGGCCACGCAGCGATCCACGCGATTGCAGGCCGGCTCATCACTCGGCTCGATGCAGTGTACCACGGCGATAGGCCCTTCCACTGCCCGCACCACATCTCTGGCACTGATCGTCTCGGCCCCACGGGCCAGCCGGTATCCGCCGCCCGGCCCCTTCACTCCATCCACCAAGCCTGCTGCACCAAGCCGCCGGAACAGTTGAGCCACATAGTCGGCCGAGAGTTCCTGTCGCTCGGCAAGCTCCTGACGCAAAACCGTCCCCTCGTCGGCGCGCTGGGCCAGGTCAACCATGGCTCGCAGCGCGTACCGCCCGCGCGTCGAAATCCTTATCATGCCATTCTCCTATAAAGCTCCCACCATTACCCCTCCGCAACGCCTCGGCCAGGTTCAGGCGTGCTGCCAGCAAGGAGTGATTTGTGTAAGCTATTGTATCATAGTTGAGTAATTTTGTCAAGTATTTTGCCGCCATTCAATCTGCCTGGTGCTGCTAGCCCGCACATCGCCAGCCTCGTTTAGAATTGTTCGACTGGTTCAACGCAACACAATGTCCAGCAGCTTCTCACTTCCTGCCGGAGACAAGCCAAAGTCGCTCACCTCTGCCTGCAAATCGGCGAACGTGCCGTATCCGCCGAGGTACCCGTTCACGCGCGCCGCAGCTGTGGAATTCACAAAGTCATCGGTGGCAGGATACATAGCGCTGAATTCCCTCACAAGATCCGGCACCTGCCGTAGCCGATACTTCTGATGGTAGGCTTCGGCCAAGTAAAACTCGGTGGCGGACACGATCTCGGTGTAGATCTGACCGTTGACCCGGGCCGCTTCGTGGTCCCTAGTTTCTATGGCCAGCTTTTTCTGCTCGTCATTGTGGAAGAATATGATGGACATGTATTGCCGCAGTCGGGCTGGCCTCGTGGGATTGTGGCTGTCCCAGAAAATGTCCAATAGTTCCTGGTACGAGATTTGTGTCGGGTCGTAGTCGATCTGGACCGTCTCGCTGTGATCTCCCAACTGGTGATAGGTGGGGTTCTTGGTCGTGCCTCCGGCGTATCCGACACGGGTACGAACCACGCCAGCAATGCTCCCGAACCGGGAGTCTGGACCCCAAAATCAGCCTAACGCAAACGTCGCCGTTTCCGTGTTGGTGGGTGCGGCGGCGTCTATGGATGGTATCGCAGTCCGAGGAACTGCGCCGTTCTTTGGCAAATCCATTGTTTCCTTCTCCTTCAACGAACTGAGAAACGTCGAACCAAAAAGAATCGCTGCAAGTGCCGCAAAGCACGCAGCTATGGCCACAATTAGCCGAGTTCGTCTATTTGCATCGGTCAGGCTTGACACCGCTTCATACATCCTTTCACGTTTCATGTCTTAGCTGGCTGGCAGACGCAGTGTCTAACAGACAGGTGAGTTGCCCTGACGTGGGCCGGATTTGCTGGGCCGGGAACTGCCCCTTGGGGCCTTTGAGCACTAGACCCGCTTTTGCAGCGCCGGTGACCAGGAACAGCACGCGACGGGCAGCGTTGATAGTCGGCAGCGTCAGCGTGACGCGCCAGACGTTCAACCGTTCGACGTAAACGGCAACTACCGACTCAGCCACGATTGCCCTCGTGTTCACAGCCCAGCCGCCAGACGCGGCCATTTAGGGACAGTAACTCATCCGCTTCGCTCGGTCCCCAACTGCCTGGCGCATAAGCCGCCAGTGACGGCGCGCCTGACGAGCCCCAACCCTGCACAAGGGGATCGATCAAGCCCCAGGCCAGTTCGATCTCGTCGCTGCGGGCAAAAAGCGCCGCGTCGCCCTGCAACGCATCCAACAGCAGCCGCTCGTAGGCATCCGGCAACACGGTGCCGTCGAAGGAAGATCGATAGTGAAATTCCATGTCCACCGAGCGCATCTCCTGGGCCGAGCCGGGCACTTTGGCCTCGAACCTGAGGTGAATGCCTTCATCGGGCTGGATGCACATTGAGAGGATGTTGGGGGTAAAGTCGTAGCCTGGCGGCAAATCAAACATCACGTGGGGCGGGCACTGAAACTCAACAGTGACCTCTGTGGTTTTCCTGGTCAGAGCCTTGCCAGAGCGCAGGTAAAAGGGCACCCCCTTCCAGCGCCAGTTATCCACGAACAATTTGAGCGCGGCGTAGGTGGGCGTCTGCGAACCGGGCGCGACGCCGGGCGCTTCACAATAGCCCTGGTACTGGGCGCGCACGGTATCGGTCAGGACGATGGGCCGGGTGGCGCTCAAAACCTTGACCTTTTCGTTGCGCAAGGCTGTGGCATTGAACGAGGCGGGCGCTTCCATGGCTATCAGCGTCAGGAGCTGCAACAGGTGGTTCTGGAACATATCGCGCAGCACGCCGGCGGTGTCATAGTAACCGGCGCGATGGCCCACGTCCACGCTCTCGGCGACGGTGATTTGCACATTGTCCACGTAGCGACGGTTCCACACCGGCTCAAAGATGGTGTTGGCAAAGCGGAAAAAGAGGAGGTTCTGAGCCGTCTCTTTGCCCAGGTAGTGGTCTATGCGGTAGACCTGGCTTTCGTCAAAGACGGCGTGAACCGCGCGGTTGAGCGCCTGCGCCGAGGTCAGATCGCGGCCAAAGGGCTTTTCGATGATGATGTTGCGCCAGCCCTCCTCTTGCGCCGCCATGCCCGCTGCGCCCAGGTGGGCGACGGCCGGGGCGTAAAAGGTGGGCGAGGTGGCCAGGTGGTAGAGGCGATCCGACGGGCCGCCTTCGAGTTCTCGCAGAAAGGCCTGCAATCTCTCATAGTCTTGTGGCACATCCAGGTTGCCCTGGAAATACTTTAGCATGACGGCAAAAGACGCCCAGGCATCGGCCTCGAAGGTTCCACCGGCGAATTGTTGCACACCGTCGCGGAGCCGGGCGCGGAAATCCTCGTCGCTGTAGGGGCGGCGGGCAAAGCCGACGATGCGCGTGCCGGCGGGCAGGTGTCCCCGACGATACAAGTTGTACAGTGACGGCACCAATTTGCGCCGTGTCAGATCGCCCGATGCGCCAAAGATGACAATGGTGGGTTCAGTGTTTAGGTTGATTGAGATCATGGATGGCACCTCTTTCTAAGCGTGTCCAATAGCGCTTCCCGAAGAACGGTTCGACAGACAGCCCAAACCGGTCGTAAACCTCCAGCGGGATGCCAATATCGGCCAGGTAGAGGTCTCCAGGCACATCCCGCAGCCCGGTCTTGGGCAGAGCCAGGGTCAATGTACGTTCGGGATGCACGGCCAACCCTGGTGTTTCGCCAGTGGTGGCGTCGAGGCCCGACGGAACGTCTAGCGAGAGGACGCGGGCGGCGTGCTGGTTGCACAGGTCAATCAGAGCGGCGACCCGACTACGAGGCGCGCCGCGCAGGCTGTAGCCAATGAGGGCATCCACGACGACCTGAGCCCGGCGGATCGCATCTTTGGCCTGGTAAGGGGGCACCGGCTGTACGCCCGCCGCTTGAAGGACGAGGAGTTGCTCCCGCGCCGCGCCCACCAGCGCCGAGGCGTCTTTGCTGAGCACAATCCAGACCTCAAAGCCCCGGTTGTGCAGATGACGCGCGCAACAGAGGCCGCCGCCGCCATTGCCCCCTGCCCCGGCCAGGATGGTCACGCGGCCTGTAGCTTGGCCAAGCATGTCCAGCACGTTCTCGGCCAGGTTTCGCCCGGCGTTCTCCATCATTTGCAAAATACCCAGGCCGAATTCCTCCACGGCGATGCGGTCTACCTCTCGCATCTGTTCGGCAGTTATGGCTGGCACTGCTACGCCATCTTGGGTGCAGAATATCACGTCAAATCTCTCCTATGATTTTTCCATCTTGTTTCGAGAGGGATTGATTTTGATCATAATGCACTAGTTCGCTTGGCCGTAGACCAATGTCTGCGGGTAATAATCTACCCAGCCGAACCAGAAAACCTCTGTGACCGGGACGGACGTCAGATGCTCGCCGACTAAAGGGCCTTCGATAGCCTCGCCGATCAAGGCTTGCCAGCGCGTGCCGGTCTCCTCGTCCACCACGACAAAATTGGCAGTATGTGCGTTGTCCACCAGGCGAAAGGTGAGCGTGCGGTCGCCCAGCCGCCGGTCAAAGACGGCGCCCACCGCCGACCAGCGGTGAAAAAAGACCGCCACCGGCGTCCCGGCAAACTCGTCGTTGACGACCGGCTCATCATTCAAGACCGAGAAAGGATAAGCCTTGGCCTGGTCACCGATGCGCAGACCGAGGACGTGTTGCTTGACCGGCAGTCGCTCATCTTGATTGGCCCGGCCCAGCACCCCCGCACTCTGATCCCGGTAATAGCCCTCGTAGGGATCGCGCCCGGAAGCGTCCTGCCGGTAAGAGCTTTTGGATTTGGCGATGACCAGCGTATCGGGGTGAAGGGCTTTCCAGGTGGCCCAATCGGTGGGCACTGGGTCCGTTCAATGGGATTCCAACTACAAGTCGTCAAAGAACGCTAAAAGGGCCATAAAGGGACGTCTCAACCGGCCAAAACCGCCTGATGAGTGATCAAAGGGCTAGCTTTTGTCTGCTGGTAAGACAATCCCACCCAACGGACCCAGTGCCAATCGGTGTGGATGGCAGACATCAACTCCAACTCGGTACCGGCCAAATCGCCGACGACGGCCCGCCCGGCGACGTGACTCCACAGCGAACCGGTCACGTCGTCGTACATAATGAGGCCATTGCGATAGAGCTTGCCGGAAACGCCGAACCTGTACTCGATGCCATCAATGAGGCGGGCATACACGATGCCCGTGTAGCATAGCGGTCACCACGTCACAGCGATGGCCGTCCCACCGACGTTGTCGTTGACGATCTCGTGGGCGCTGAGGAAGGGGATAGGATAAGCCCGCGCTTCACTGCCCACGGCCACGCCGATGACGTCAATCTCGTCGGTGATGTCACCGTTCTGTTCTGCCTCTTTGATGGTAGCCCACAGAGGTTGTGGATCCCAGATGGCGGGGATGGCATCGCGCGGCAGCAATGTGCTAGTGCTATTCGGCATCGCTCCGCCATCTATGCCAGGAAAGCAACAACACGCCACCAACGACCAGAACCGCCCCCGCAAACTGCACGACTGTCAAACGCTCGCCCAGGAGAAAGTAAGCGTACAGGTAAGCTAATGGTATCTCGGTCATGGCCAGGATGGCAGCCACGCTTGCCGGCAGCCGTCCCAAGCCGAACGTGTAGAGGGAAAAGGGAAGAATGGTGGAAAAGCCTACCAGGGCGGCGAGCCAGAGCCAACTCGACCCCGGCACAGGCCAGGGCTGCGGCGTGAAGAATTGAAAAGGCAACAGGGTCAGAGCCCCAAAGCCAAAACCATAGGTCAGGATAGTCAGGGAGCGATAGCGCCCGGCTATCTGCTTGCCGAACAGGCTGAACGTCGCATAAGTCACGGGGATGCCTAGTCCCAGCAGCAGCCCCGGCACATTCAGTTGGGCACTCCCCAAAACCTCCAGGCCAGAAATTAACAGCGTGCCGAAAAAAGTCAAGACGATAGCCACTATCTTGCGGCGGGTCAGCGGTTCGCGCCAGATCAACCAGGCTGCAACAGTGACGACGACCGGCATAACAGCCTGCTGCACGGTGGACACAGCCACACCGTTGAGCAGCACACCCAGGTTCCACAGAACGTGAAACGTGCCCACGCTGATGCTGCCCAGGGCCGCCATCCAAACGAGATCGCGCCGCTGCACGCGCAGCCAAGCCGGGGACAGCAAGCCCACCCCAGCCAAAAGGGTAGCGAACGTGAACATGTCGCGCCAGAAAGCCATGCTCAACGCCGAGATGCCGGTATCGGCGACGATGAACTTGACAAATACCCCCGAAGTTCCCCAACACACGGTGGCCGCCACCACTGCCAGGTAACCGGACGCGTCCGAGCGATCGGGTGCGCTCGCCCCGCTTTGCGGAACCGTTGACTTTGACATAGGTGTTTTGAGGGTCTTTTCCTCTTCGCCCAAATCACTCTACAGTACGCAACTTGTTGCGAGATGGCCCGGACAAGCCAACTCTCGGTCAGTCAGAGCACACCGAACAAGTCCGAGATTCACTTGTGCAACACCCTGCACTATACAGCC
>CAYVPU010000133.1:0-8999 GCA_964453885.1 uncultured Anaerolineae bacterium
TTCTCCGAGGGGGAGTAAAGTTAATTTGTCATAATTATTATGGTTGGTTGGCTCTGTCGAAGTGTAGCGGAGTGAGGTTCTGCGCTACTTCGCTGCGCTTCGTAGCGCACTACGAGCACCACTTTGACATTGTCAAGGTAGTCACAGGGAGACAAAACAGCCCGCCGCGCTTTCTACGCGGCGGGCTTAGCCATTGGCCAGGGGCTCGTAAAAACACAGCAGAGTGCTACTACCATAATTCCGCTGGTCCGTCAACGCCAGGTTGGTCAGCGGCAACAGGGTGTACTCTTTGGGAAAAATCTGGACAATGACCAGCGACTCGTCCGACAACAGAGGGTTATTTTCAGCGTCCAGAGCCAGCAACGTATCGGCCCACAGGCCCTGATATTGAGGCGGTGCGACGTAGACAAAATCAAACGGCGCTTCTTCAACCCGGGGGCGCGACAGGAAGGCAAAGACGTCGGCCCGGACGATCCTGGCCCGGTCGGCCAGTTGCGTCGCCTCCAGGTTGTGGCGGATGACCCGCAAGGCGGCAGCACTCTGCTCCACGAAAACGGCCCGATCTGCACCCCGGCTGAGAGCCTCGATACCCACGCTGCCGGTGCCAGCAAAGAGGTCCAGGAAATGCGCACCGACCACGTCGCCGCCCAGGATGTCAAAGAGGGCTTGTTTCACCCGGCCGGTGATAGGACGGGTACTGGTTCCCGGTACAGCGCGCAACCTGCGCCCTTTGGCTGACCCGCTGATGACTCGCATGGGCTTTTTTCCCCGCCTGCACGATCCACAAGGTAAACGTTCACCGGCGAGCAAAGAAACCCGGTTTTTTTCCGCAAGAGCCCCCCTTGATTCCCGAAAAGCGCCTGAAGCCAGCACTACTTTGCCTGGGGAGCGCCAAAAACCGGGTTTCTGGCCTACTCGCTGACCCAGAGCTCGCGACTCGCCTGGCCCGGTGAAAAGGTGTGCAGCGAACCGTCGGAGAACTGCACGGCGATCTCGGCATCATCTTTTTCCTTTCCAGGCACCACACGCAACACCAGTCCCTTGCCGTGTTCTGAATGACTCACTGCCATGCCCGGTTGACAGTTGGCCAGCGCGCCGCCATCCCCGCCGCCGAATTGTCTGTCTTCCCACGCTTTGGCAAAAGGGAGCAGATCCTCCGGCGATGACACAGCGTTCATGATCCGTCGGCACGTCGCCTTGCCCGAGGCGATGCGGGGCAGGAAAGAGGACTTGGCCTCCTGCGCCACCCGCCGCTGGGCAACGCGCCGTGTGGCGGCACTCAGGGCGACGTGCATCCTGGCCAAAGCTCTGCCAGGGGCATCGCTGTCGGCGTCAATAACCACCAGCGCGATGCCCGCCTCGCGACAGAGGCGGGCACGAATCTCGTCGCGGGCTGCATCCTCCATCAGATCCATCTCGTCCAGATCCGCCGATCGTGGCGCACTCAGCGAGCCCTTGAACCGGACGGCAATGCCCAGTTCAGGGTAAAGCTTGTCCACCTTGAGGCGACGGCCTGTCTCCTCGTCCACCAGCCAGTCGGGTGTGGCATTGTCCACCGCGTGAAATCCCCCCAGGATTTGCTCAATGATCTCCAACCAGGCGCTAGCTGTTTGCGACATGAAGCCTCCGGTTACAATTCTCAATACTCGATTCACAATGGTCAGTATACCACAGGGCTTGTTTCATGGCAAGGGCGCATCTTTTCGAAGGGTTGAGTGTTCTTTTTGATAGGCCCGAATAACGGACAACCGCGTCTCCGGGGCCTGCAGACAAGAGGATTCCGGCTCACCGCAGAGATGGGAAGAAAAGTAAGCCATCTGTGCGGTGATTTTTTGCCAACAAGTTTCACTCAACAGGGGGTGCAGGTATGAAACAACACAGGATACGAGTCGTCGTCACCGGCATGGGCGCCATAACACCTCTGGGCCACGACGTGGCAAGCACATGGGCGGGGCTGCGCCGGGGCGAGTCGGGAGTTGGTCCCATCACCTTGTTCGACGCATCTCAGTTGCGGACACAAATTGCCGCCGAAGTCAAAGACTTTGACCCGGTAGCCCGCTTTGGGCGGCGAGGGGCACGCCGCTACGACCGCTTTATTCAGTTTGCGCTGGTAGCCACCGGACAAGCTATTGCTGACAGCGGCTTGACCTTCGACAACGGTGTTTCAGAGCGCACCGGAGTGGTCATCGGCAGCGGCGTCGGCGGCATTGCCACTATTCTAAAGGCGGCTGAAATCTATGCCAACCAGGGTCCCCGCCGAATCAGCCCCTTCCTTGTTCCCAATATGCTGACCAGCTCGGCTGCCGGCCAGGTGGCCATCACCTTTGACATTCGCGGGCCGAATATGGCCGTAGTCACCGCTTGCGCCACCGGCACCAGCGCCATTGGCGAGGCCACCGAGGTGATCCGGCGGGGCTGGGTGGACGCCATGGTGGCCGGCGGCAGCGAGGCAGGCATCACTGGCGTGGCCCTGGCAGCCTTTAACGTTATGGGCGCTGTCTCCACGGACAACGAGAATCCCACCCGCGCCAGCCGCCCCTTCGACGCCACCCGCAACGGCTTTGTCATGGGCGAGGGGTCCGGCATCCTGGTGCTGGAGCGCCTGGAGCACGCCCTGGCCCGCGACGCGCACATCTATGGCGAGATCGCCGGCTATGGTTCCACGGCCGATGCCTTCCACATGGCCGCCCCAGCAAAGGATGGTCGTGGCGCTGCTCAAGCCATGCAAATGGCGCTGGACAACGCTGGCATTTTGCCCGCCAAAGTGGACTATATCAACGCCCATGGCACCAGCACGCCCCTCAACGATAAAACCGAGACTCTGGCCATCAAAACCATCTTTGGGGAATACGCCCATCGCCTGCCAATCAGCTCCACCAAGTCCATGATGGGCCATCTACTGGGTGCTGGGGGCGCAGTGGAAGCGATTGTCTGCCTCAAAGCCCTGAACGAAGGGCTGCTTCCCCCAACCATCAATTATCAGCACCCCGACCCCGAATGTGACCTGGACTATGTGCCCAACGTGGCGCGCTCGGCGCCCATTCGCACGGCCATGTCCAACTCTTTTGGCTTTGGCGGCCACAATGCCTCCATTATCCTCCAAAAGTTCGAGTGACTGGGAATTGGGCATAAAGAATTGGGGCTTGATATGAGGCGTCACGCGCATATTGTGGGCTGGGGCAAATACGTGCCCGAGAAAGTGGTGACCAACGACGATCTGAGCCAGATGGTGGACACCTCCGATGAATGGATCCGCACCCGCACCGGCATCCGGGAGCGGCACATCGCGTCGGATCAAGAGACGACGGCCAGCATGAGCATCGCCGCCGCGCGGGAGGCCCTCCGCGTGGCCGATGCCGATCCGGCCAAGATAGACCTCATCATTGTGGGGACGATCACGCCAGAGTACTTTTTCCCCTCGACAGCGTGTCTGGTGCAAGACGCGCTGGGCGCTCGCCAGGCGGCCGCCTTTGATCTGAGCGCTGGTTGCACTGGCTTTGTGTATGCCCTCAGCATCGCCAGCCACGCCATCGAGGCTGGGGCCTACCAGCTGGCTCTGGTCATCGGCGCAGAGACTTTGAGCCGCATCATTGACTGGACTGACCGCCACACCTGCATCCTCTTTGGCGACGGTGCAGGAGCAGTGGTGTTGCAGGCCAGCGAGCATCATGGCGGCGTTCTCTCCTCCACTCTCGGCGCCGATGGTTCTGGTGGCGAATTACTGATGCTGCCCGGCGGCGGCAGCCATTTCCCGCCCACGCTGGAAAGCGTGACCAATGGCCTGCACTACCTGCACATGGACGGCAGGCGGGTCTACCGCTTTGCCACAAGGATCATGGCCCGCGCCACCAGGCAGGCGCTGAAGAAGGCGGGCCTGTCGTCTGAAGACCTGTCGCTACTCATTCCTCACCAGGCCAACCAACGCATCATAGACTCAGCGATGCGGGGCCTAAAGCTGGAGGACGGCCAAGTGTTTGTCAACCTCGACCGCTACGGCAATACCTCGTCGGCCTCCGTCCCCATCGCCCTTTGCGAGGCGGTGGAGGCTGGCCGGGTAAGACGAGGCGACACGCTGGTGCTGGTGGGCTTTGGCGCGGGCCTCACCTGGGCGGCGGCGGCCGTTTGCTGGAGTGTGCCGCTGCCGGTGGCCACGCCACCACGATGGCGGGTGGCCGTCCGCTGGACGCGCTACCGCTGGGCCGCTGTTCGTCGCCGCGCCCTCAGTGCCTTCTGGTGGCTCATCGAACGTCTGCTATTTCTGAGACCAAAGCGCGGAGATTAGTAGAGATCAACCCCCTTCACCGAGGATCACTCGCACCAGCGCCAGTGCCTCCTCACGGGTAGAAACCCGTCCCTCGGCCTGCGCTTCGCGCACGCGCTCCAGCAACTCGCCCACGCGCGGCCCCGGCGATAGGTCGAACTCGGTCATCAGATCCTGGCCACCGACTAGCTTTGGCGGAGAGACCACTTCCTGGCGGCGACGGAAGTAGCCCTCCAACAAGGTCACCGCTACGTCCAACGCGCGTTGCCACTCCCCCAGGTCAAGGGCATCGCCGTGAGTTCCCAGGCAATCGGCCAGGCCCAGCAAGGCCACGTCTACGCCAGCGACCCCGGCATCGCGAAAGAAACGATAAACTGCCCGGCGCGTCACTGCTCCTGCCTTGCTCAAATGTAAAGGGCGCAGGTGATGGGCCACCGTCGTCCGAACCACAGCCGCCTCCTCACCGCTGAAGCGCAAACGCCGGAGGGCGCGGGCGGCTATCGCCGCGCCCTTTTGCTCGTGGCCAAGGAAGCGGATACGGCAGGTTTCGTCTCTGCTGCGGGTCTCTGGTTTACCGATGTCGTGCAACAGCGCAGCCAGCTTGAGCAGCGTGGCGCGCACGCGATCTCCGGAGGTGAGTCGGGAAAAGTGCGCCCGCAGCGCGTCGCACCACGGTGATAAAAAGTCCGCCGCGCTCGCCGCATCCCCAGCCAAAGGCACGTATCCAGCATCAGGCCAGAGCCAGGCGAACAGCCCTTCCAACGCTTCCAGAACCTGCAATGTGTGCGTAAAGACGTCGGCGCGATGCGGCAGGGACTGCGTTACGCCTTTCAGCGCGACCACCTCGGGCAGAACTGCCGACAGCAGGCCCAGGTCATCCAACCGCCGGACGTGGTCTGCTGCCCCTGGCAGGGCAAGGATGCGATCCAATTCGTCGCGCACCCGCTCGCGGGAGATGCGACGCAGCCAGGGAACAGCCTGCCGCAGCATAGCCTCAGTGTGCAGATCCATGCGGAAGCCAAACTCTGCCTCCATGCGAACGGCGCGCAATGTGCGCGCCGGATCGTCCGCAAAGGACCGATCGGTCACAGCCCGCACCACGCCTGCTGCCAGGTCGGCCTGCCCATCAAAGGGGTCAATCAAAGCCGCGCGCCCCTCCTCCTGCACCATGTCAATGGCCATCGCATTGATGGTAAAATCGCGATCCGCCAGGTCGGCCTTCAGGGAATCGCCCCGCCACAGGGCAAAGTCCAGGTAAAAGCGGCGGCCATCCGGTTCGGCCAACACTACCCGCCCAGTGTCTCGCTCGGCATCCAGGGGAAAGAAAGCACCGCCCAGCCGGTTGGCCAGGCGGCGGGCTAGAGCCAGGCCACCCACTGGCACAGCAAAATCCAGGTCGTGGAAAGCGTGGGCCGCACGCCCCAGCAGCGCATCGCGCACCGATCCGCCCACGAGATAAGCTTCTACGCCCTCCTCGCGCAACCAGCGGGCGACACGGCCCAACAGCGTATCGGGAACCAGGAGACGACCCAGATTCAAACCGGACCTCCTCATGTGAAAGCGACGCGCTGCCTGCAGCCACACACGTCACTTCTTAGGCAAATCCTTCGTGGTAAACCCGAGGTCTCGAAGAATACTGTGCAATGTCCCCGTCGGAATATCGCGGCTGGGATGGCAGGGAACGACGGTACGCCGGTCGGTATCTGGTCGCCACCAGATTTCGTGACTTCCTCCAGCCTGGCGCAGACGCTCACATCCCAGCTTGCGCAACCGCCGGACGAGTTCACGGTAACGCATCAGGCTGCCACCCGCGCTGGCTGAGGAAACTCTAACACCCAAACAATATCCTCCAGCCGGACACTGGGACGGGCAGTAACGAAAGCCCATCCTTTCTCCTGGCACGCCTCGTAAAGCGCCTCTGCCACAGCAGGGAGTTCGTCAAGAACTCTGTCAATTGTGTCGCCCACCACTAAAAGTCCTTGCACATCCGGGCAACGCGCCATCCATGAGCCGTTCTCGCGGGTAAGTTGAACCGGCAGGTGCATGGTTGTATTCCTCCAATCACTTCTCTGCTCTACAAGCCAACCATTGGAATATACCATACTTCGGAGTCGTTGGCAACTGTAGTCACTTGCTTCCACCGGTCTGCATCGCTCAACTGGAAGAACCTTCGCCAGGCTTAGCTCGCCTGGTCTGTAGCGGGCCTACCGGGCGCACGTCTGGGCGCGGCCGCCGTCAATGGGGCAGGAAACACCAGTGATCCACCCCGCTTTTGGAGAAGCCAGGAAATAAATGAGAGCGGCCACCTCCTCCGGCTGGCCCACGCGGCCCAGGGGATGCGTGGTTGTGCTGTGTTCCAGGAACGCGGCGTACGCTTCTTCGTCCATCCCGCCGGTGCGATGCAGCCTGGTCACGACGACGCCGGGGTTGACGGCGTTCACCCGCACGCCCTTGCTCGCCACCTCCAGCGCGACGCAGTGAGTGAGTTGATCCACGGCGGCCTTGCTGGCGCAGTAGGACAGGACGCCAGGAAAAGCGCGTATACCCGTCACACTGGACACATTCACGACGTTTCCCTGGCGCTCGATCAGATAGGGCATGGCGCACTGGATCAGGTAAAACGGGGCACGCACATTCACGTTCATCATATAGTCCCAGTCTTCGAGGCGGGTGGTCTCGATGGTGCCCGTGGCGATGATGCCCGCTGCGTTGACGAGCACGTCAATCCCGCCGAACGCCTCGACCGTTTCCCGGACCACGCGCTCGACCTCCGCTTCTTTGGTCACATCGGCGGCAATCGCTTTGACCTCTCCACCATCGGCCTCGATCGCTTCTGCGATCTCGGCCAGTTTGTCGCCGCTGCGGGCGACCAAAGCCACCCTGGCCCGCTCCGAGGCGAACTTGAAGGCCGTCGCTCTACCGATGCCACTGCTGGCGCCTGTGATCAAGGCGACTTGTTCTTTCATTTCATCCATCTCGATCGTTTCTCCTTTCTCCACAAAAGACGCAAATATCGAGAAATAACGCTACCCTGTACTTGTCGTACAGGACAAGTGCTCAACCGGCGGATACTCGCTATTCACGTCAGCCGGTCAAGGTCAGCGCGCAGGAAAAAGCTGCGATAGGCTGCCGTCTCTTCCAGTAGCGCCTTGAGCCGGGCCTGGAGCTGGCGCGCCTCGGGACGGGGACGGCCATCGCCGGGGGTCAGCTCCAGCGCATCGCCGGACGCTTCGCTGAGGCCTGCCCTGAGCGGAACCAAAGGGCACACCTGCCCCCTGGCTGCCAGCCATTCCAGGCCGGCCTGAACCGTCGTCTCCCGCTGAGCAGTCGCCGCCGCCAGTGCGACAAGGCTGGCCCGACCGTCCTTTTCCTTCATGATGTGCTTGACCAGTCCAGCCAGCCGCCGCAGAAAGCTTCGCAGGTCGTCTCCGACGGGCAGTTGACCAAAGAGGTAGACTGTTTGCGGCGACACGCACTCCAGAACGGCCTCTAGTTCCGCTGGGCCGGGTGGGATCGTCCAGACTGCCAGCGCGGACCCCGACGTCAATTGATGCCGCCCTCGGCCCTTTAGTGGAGGAACGACGGCTGTTTCCCCCTCGGCCCACACCTGGACGCCTCCGCGTTTGACCAGCCCGGCCAGCACCTCGCGGGGGTTGGAGATGTGACGGTAGTCCTGTACCTGGAGCGCCAGTTTGGTGACGACCGCAGCGAGCTCCGGCTTTCTTTCGCGGGCGGCCACCCACCCGATCTGCACACTACGCTGACCAAGATAATCGCTGGCGCGGACGGTATAGGCCAGGTCAAAGGGGCCTTTGGGCAGTCTCCGGTCGGCGCTCTGCCACCAAAAGACTTCGTAGGTCTGGCCCGCTTCGTCCCGCACGGTGACCCGGCGATGCTCCTTGTGGCGACCGATCCTGGCGTCGCCGGCCAGCCGCAGGTTGCGGGCTGCCAATGTGAGTAGCGGGTTGCCGTTGCCAAAGGGAGCCAGCCGCTCCAATTCGGCTACCAGGTCGAGGGAGAGTTCGGTCAAAGGCAAGTAGGCATCCACAACGACGCTCGGCAGCGCGGGAGTCTCTGCGGTCATGCGGGCTGTGGTTCGCGAGATCGCACGGCGGAAGGCGGGAACCTGCTCGGGGTCCAGAGAGAGCCCGGCGGCCATGGGGTGCCCGCCAAAGCTGTGAAGCATATCGCCGTGGGCGGCAATCGCAGCGCTAATGTCCACTCCCGGTACCGACCGCGCCGAACCGCGTGCTGGCTGGCCTGGCGGCGCAGCGATCAAGATCGCGGGCCGCCGATACCGTTCCGCCAGCCGCCCGGCCACGATGCCAATGACACCGGCTGGCCAACTGGGATGCGCCAGCACCAGCACGGCCTGATCCAGCAGCGAAGGAGCCTGCTTGATCTGGGCCAGCGCGCCCTGGAGCACCTGGTGGGTCAGCAGGCGGCGACGGGCGTTGAGACCCTCTAACTCGTGGGCCAGCGTCCGGGCGCGGGTCGGGTCCGTGGTGGTGAAAAGTTCCACGGCGACGTTGGCGTCGGCCAGGCGGCCCAAGGCGTTGAGGCGTGGGGCCAGTACAAAACCGATCTGTTCCTCGGTCACGCCCGCCGGCAGGACGCCAGCGACGCGCATCAACTCTCGCAGGCCCAGGCGCTCGGTGCGACGCAGCACACCCAGGCCACGTTGCAACAAGTAGCGCACGTCGGCCACCTGTGCGGCCACATCGGCCACGATGCCCAG
>CAYVPU010000134.1:0-4047 GCA_964453885.1 uncultured Anaerolineae bacterium
CTTTGTCATGGTATGACCCGTATCTTACTCAAAAAGACGCGGGTGTCAAGGGGAAAGCCATCGTCGGCCAGCAGACGCAGCCGCTCATTGGTTTCGAGCAGATAGAGCCCTACCTCGACGTCGTAGACGCCGGGCGGCGTGTTCTGATCCAGGGTCAGATCGTGCGAATCTGTCACAGTCTGGCCTGGTTGCCAGGTAAATGTGGGGGCTTGCCCCTTTACTGGCACGCCGTCGCCGATGGCCCACATTTGCGCCTTCTCACCCAGCACGTGGACAAAGACGGTGTAGCTTTCTTCCAAGGGAGCCAGAGCTTCCCAGTATAGCGTCAGGCACAGCGTCTCGCCGGGAGCAGCGGTGCGCCGGTCAAAGTCGTAGCCCAGCAGCGCGATCTTGTCGCCAAAGTTAAAGGAGGTTGGGTTGGGCAGGGGGCCCTCGTGCGGCCGCACGGCCACGGACGCAAAACGCAGGTTGTCCGCGCCGTCGGTCGTCAGCAGCCGCTGTCCGCTCTCCGGTAGGTAGAGGCCCACCTCCAGCGGGCCAGCGCTGGGCGCGTAAGTTGTCTCCGACACCGGCAGGCGGTAGGTATCGGCGATGGCCTCGCCGGCTCGCCAGCGGCTGGTAGGATAGCGGCCCAGGCCGGGGTGGGTGTCCTTTTGGGCCGCCATCAGGTCGTGTTTGTCCAGCAAGTGAACAAAGACAGCATAGTCCTGCTCGGTGGCTGCGATGGCCTGCCAGTAAAGTGTCACCTCCAGAACGTCGCCCGGCTGGACGGCATCGTCGGGCAGGTCGTAGCCCAGCAGACGGGCCACCCCGCCGAACTCGACATCGAGGCGGTGCGGGATGGCCTCGACCTGCGCCTCAGTGAGATGTGTCGGCGGCGCATAGGTCGGGATGATGTAGCCCCCCAGGCAGAGGACCGAGAGTGCGACCAGCCCACCGCCGGTCAGCGCGGCCAGCCAGGGCGTGGCCCGCCGGGGCAGCCACAGCCGCCACCCGAGAAAGAGCACAATGCCCACCGCTGCCGCTGCTGGGAAGAGCAACCGCCCGTGGTTGGCCCAGATCAACTGCATGTAGCGCAGTAGCGCGACAAAGGCCGCCCCCAGCCAGAACCAGACGAGTCCCAGGCCGATGATCTTTGAGAGCGAGTCACCCTTTGACCATCTCACGATGCTCGCGCGATTTCGCCAGCGCCGCCAGACGACGCGTGCCAATCCCACCAGCCACCCGGCCAGCGCCAGCCGGTCGGTGACAAAGAACAAATTATAGATCCAGCGATCCACCACCATGTCTCGCCAGCCAAAGACGGCCCAGTAGGACATCTCCAGGCCATCGAACTCGGGCAGCAGGTCCAGCAACGTTGGTTCGGGATCGCGGACGCCAAAGTGCTGGAGCCACACTCCCATGCCCAGCGGATCGCCATAGAGCTGCCAGTTGCGGGCGTACCACCAGCCGGTGACGGCCAGTGTGACGACGGCGACGACCAGCCCACCGATTACTAGCTTCCGCCAGGCCCCGTCCCAAGATCGGTACGGGACTGGGGCACGCTCCCGCCAGGCGCGGTAGACCAGCGCTCCTCCGACGAGCGGTCCCAGGGCGACGGCGCTGGTCTTGGAGAGTAGCGCCAGCCCCAGGAGAAGGCCCGTCAGCGCCGCCTGTCGGACCAGGGGGCCGTCGCGCAGGGCCAGCCGGAGCGCAGCCCAGGCAGCGAGGGACGCCGTGGCTGCCACTGTGACGTCGTTGCTGACGGTGCTGGCCATGAACAGGAACATCGGGTTGAAAGCGACGACGGCAGCGGCGCCCGTCGCCAGTGCCCCAGTCCCGTACCGACCCTGGGACGGGGCCTGGCGGCCAGGGAATATTTCCCACACGATGAGATATGTGCCCAACACCGCCACCAAGCCCATCAGCACCGACACCTGCCGGGCCAGGTGGAGGGCCAGTGTCGCGCCGCGATAGGGCCAGGCTTCCCGGTCGGTGTGGACAAAGAGGTTGGGATTGTCGTCTCGGGGGCGGTCTTCCAATGGTGTGTAGAACGGGTTCCAACGGGCCAGGACATCAAAGTCGCTGTCGTCCACCCAAAAGGTGGCAGCAGCGGCCAGGGCATAGTACAGCGGCCCCTGACCGCCCTCCTGATTCCACGCGCCCTGGCCGTAGACGGGCAATCCTTTGCCGTCGGCGACGTTTTGAATGTAGGGATAATGCCATTTTTCGTCCGGCTTTTCCAACAGCGGCACGGCGACGTTGTAGGCGGTGGCGAGGATAAAGAAGGCGGCAAGGACGAAGAACAAGGGCCAATGGGGACGGGTTGGTAGATTGGACACCGTGCTGGACACGGTACAGCGCGTTGGGCTGGCCAGTGTTCGCTGTTTCAATCCAGGCATCTTGTCTTGACCAAGTGGCTGCTCACAGTTGTAGGAACTCCTCAATTGGCAATCCGGTCTGCCGAATGATGGCCCGCAACGTCCCACGTGGCAGATCGTCAGGATGGTTTGGCACAACGACCCGGCGACCTGTATCGGGATGTCTCCAGATCTCGTGACTCCCTTTGGCCTGGCGGTCAAAAACGAAACCGGCGCGGCGTAGTTTTCGCAAGACGCATCGAGCGGTGAGGGCAGGCAAGCGTGGATTCATGCGACCTCTGGCACTGGGATCCGCATCTCAACGGGCATTTTACCCGCCAGGTAGCCCCGCAAAGCCTGCGGTAGGGGGTCTCCATGCTCTATGTAGGACTCAATGAGCTTGCGGGCCACGTCTTGGGCAATCTCTATCGTCTCAGCGATGGTGCGGCCCTGGGCCAATAGGTCAGGGAAAACCTCACTGGTTGCCAGGTATCCGCCCTCTTCAAGGGGTTCGATTTGAATTGGAACAAGATACTCCATGCTTTCGCTCCTTTTACGTGTGCCCGACAACTCATGGCAGCACGCGCACCTTGGCCAGAGAGACATAATCGTCTGTCAGGCGTCCGTCGGGGGTGATGAGGCGCAGGCGTTCTAAAGTCTCGGCCAGATAGATGCCGATCTCTACGTCGTAGACGCCGGGAGGCGTGTTGGGGTCCAGCGTCAGTGCGTAGGGGTCTGTCACTCGCTGGCCCACTTTCCAGGCAGCCGTGGGCGCTTTGCCTTTCAATGGCCAGTCGTCTGTTCGCGCCCAGATTTCCGTGTCCTCACCTTGAATGTAGGCAAAGATCGAATAGTCCTTCTCCATGTCGGCCAGTCCTTCCCAGTAGAGGGTAAGCGTCAGTGTCTCGCCTGGCCGCACGGCGCGGGTATCCATTTCGTAGCCCACCAGGGCGATCTTGTCGCCAAAGTTAAAGCGTACAGGGTTGGGTACGTCTCCAGGTTTTGGGACGATGGCGATTTCGCCAAAGCGCACGTTGTCGCCACCGGTGCTGGCCAGCAGGCGCTCCCAGGGGAAACTGGAGGCATAATCGAACAATCCCACCTCCAGCCTGGCGACGTCGGGCGCATAAGCCGTCTCATCCAACTGAAGGACGTAGTGGCTGGCGATGGTCTCGCCGACGAGCCACAGGCTGGTGGGATAGAGTCCCTGGCCGGGGTACACATCGCGCTGAGCGACCATGGCGTCGTTCTGGTCAAGGAGGTGGACAAAGACGCTCCAGTCACGGTTCATGGGGGCGGTAGATTGCCAGTAGAGTGTCAGGGCCAGGGTGCCACCGGGTCGGGTCTCAATTGCCTCCAGGTCGTAGCCCAGCAGGCGCATCCGGTGGCCAAAGGTCACGTCCAGGCGGTGGGGGATGGCTGTTATCTCGGCTTCGGTCAGTGTGGCAGGTCGGGCGTAGGCCGGGGCGATATAGGCGAACGGCGCAGCCATGGCGACGACCAGCAAGAACCCACCCCAAGTCACCCCCAGCCAGCGGACAAAGCGCCGGGGCACGAGCTGGCTCAGGCCGTAAAAGATCAGCACGCAAAAGGCCGACAGCGCCGAAAAGACCAGCCGTCCCTGCGACGACCACGTCACGCGCGCCCATTGGCTCCAGGAGATGAGGACGATGAGAGGCCAGAGGAGGAGGATGGCGTGTCTCATATC
>CAYVPU010000134.1:4147-6370 GCA_964453885.1 uncultured Anaerolineae bacterium
TGCCAGGAGCAGGCCGGCGACCGAGACAACTGCGACCCAGTTGAGCAAATTATAGATCCAGTCATCCATGGGCACGTTGAGGCCGCCAAAGAGGCCCCAGCCGGCCATGGCGAAGCCGAAACGCTCGCCCCAGAGCTGGCGTAGTGAAGCGGTGTTGGCGCGCGTGCCCAGCACCTGGTAGAACATCTCAAGGCCCAGCCAATCGCCATAGAGTTGCAGGTTGCGCCAGTACCACCAGCCAGAGATGGCAACCACCAGCCCGGCGGTGATGACGCCGCCTTCGACAAAAAAGCGCCACGAGTGCCGTCGCCAGGCCACGTAGCCAATAGTCAGCGCGGTGAGCGGCAGCAGGCCCAGGGCGCTCTCTTTGGTGAGGACACCGGCGGCCAAAGTCAAACCCAAAATGATAAATGGCAAATGGCTAAATGATCTTGACTGGCGTTCCGTCTTATTTGTCATTGGGTCATTTATCATTCTTAGGAGTTGCCACAGGGTGGCGGAGCAGAGTAACCAGGCCAGATTGTCGTTGTTGACCGCACCGCTGATGAACAGGAACATGGGCAGGAAGGCGTTGAGCGCCGCTGCGCCGAGGGCAATCTCCTCGCGGCCGGGCAACACCTGCCGAGCAATGAGGTAGGTGAACAACACCGTGCCCGCACCCATCAATACCGAGGCAAAGCGTACCAGGTGCACGGCCAGGGCCGTCCCGCGCCAGGGAAACGCTTCTCGTGCGGTGTGGATGACCAGGTTGATGTTGCCGTCTTGAGTGATGATGCCATTGTCCGCGTGGGGATTCAGCCAGCGCACCTGGGGCATGTCGTCGGTGTCAATCCAAAAAGTGAGCGCCGCGCCCAGGGCATAGTACAACGGCGGCTGGCTGCCTTCCTGTCGCCACGGTTGCTCCGCGTCGGTGGCCTCCGGGTTCTGCACCGGCAGCGACCAGTGGTCGGCGATGTATTTGACCATCGGATAGTGCCACAACTCGTCGGAGGCCTCAAAGAGGGGCGTGACAATGGAGTAGGTGAAGGCCAGAAGCAAGTACAATACGAGGATGATGATTATTCCAATTCGCAATTTGCAAATCTCAAATCTCAATTCTCTAATCTCTAATCTCTAATCTCAATTGGTGAGTGATAGCGGCCCATTCCGGCAGAGAGAGCGTCTCGGGACGGCGGCGGGGGTCTACGTTGGCGACTTTCAGTGCAGCGGCGACCTCGGCTCGGGAACGGTGCAGGCCAGCCGCCAGACTGTTGCGCAACTGTTTACGTCGCTGGGCAAAACCGGCCTTCACGATGGCAAAGAACGCTGCTGTATCTGGCACTTTTACCGGCGGCGCGGGATGGCGATCAATGCGCACGACCGCCGAGTCAACCTCAGGCCGGGGATAGAAAGCACCGGCCTTGAAGCGGGCTACGATCTGTGGCTGGCCGTAGAACTGCACACTGACAGCCAGCAGGCTCATGTCGCCTGGCTGTGCGACGATCCGTTGGGCCACCTCGCGTTGCACGGTGACGACCATACGCGCTGGCGGTGGTTCGCTTTCCAGAAAATGTCGCAGCACCGCCGAGGTGATGTAAAAAGGCAGGTTGGCGACGACCTTGTAATCCGAGAGAGAAGGGGAGAGGAGAGAGTGGAGCGGGAGTTTCAAGATATCGCCCTTGATCAGTTCTACGTTGTCGCAGTTGACCAGTTGATCGCGCAGGATCGGCATGAGCCGGCCGTCCAGTTCGATGGCGATGACGCGCCCGGCTTGTTGGGCCAGCAAGCGGGTCAGATGTCCCAGGCCAGGACCCACTTCTAGCACCACGTCATCTGGCGTCAGTTGTGCGGCGGCGACGATTTTGACCAGCGCGCTTTCGCTGGTCAAAAAGTTTTGGCCCAGGCTCTTTTTGGGCTGAAGCCCGTATCGCGCCAGCAGCCTACGAGCGCTCATTCGTCTCTCCCCATGTCCCCACGGCCCGCCTGGGTAGCCGCGCTTTCCATGGCGCACCAGGGTCGCGAGGTATGGAAACCTCGGCTACCTTGCCGCCTCTCCCCATGCCCCCATGGCCCGCCTGGGTAGCCGCGCTTTCCATAGCGCGCCAGGGTCGCGAGGTATGGAAACCTCGGCTACCTTGCCGCCTCTCCCCATGATCCTACGGCCCGCCTGGGCAGCCGCGCTTTCCATGGCGCGCCAGGGTCGCGAGGTATGGAAACCTCGGCTACCTTGCCGCCTCTCCCCAT
>CAYVPU010000134.1:6470-8992 GCA_964453885.1 uncultured Anaerolineae bacterium
TCGCGAGGTATGGAAACCTCGGCTACCTTGCCGCCTCTCCCCATGATCCTACGGCTCGCCTGGGCAGCCGCGCTTTCCATGGCGCACCAGGGTCGCGAGGTATGGAAACCTCGGCTACCTTGCCGCCTCTCCCCATGCCCCCATGGCCCGCCTGGGTAGCCGCGCTTTCCATAGCGCGCCAGGGTCGCGAGGTATGGAAACCTCGGCTACCTTGCCGCCTCTCCCCATGATCCTACGGCTCGCCTGGGCAGCCGCGCTTTCCATGGCGCACCAGGGTCGCTAGGTATGGAAACCTCGGCTACCTTGTTGCCTCTATGGCTGCTGCGGCCAGTTAGGCAGCACGTAACGAATCTGATTCGACGGAGGCACCGGTGTCAGCACGTAGACGTCCACCCACTTGAGCCAATACACCAGATTGTCCTCGTCGTATCCCAGGTCAATGCGCCGCCCTCTGATGGCGCCGCCTGTGTCTGCAACGTCTCCCTTGCCATAGCCTGACACGTAGACCTGGCTACCTAGCTCGATGACATTGGGATCTACAGCCACAATGCCGTGCCGCATCTGCCAGCCCAGTCGAGTGATGCCATACAGGGGGTGGTCCCGTTCCTTGCCACTGGTGGCGGCGGTGTAGGAGGTGGCCATCATCCGAATGCGTCGCCAATACTGAATGGCGCCCCCTGTCGTCTCCAAGTCATGGATCGTGATCTTGGTGCCATAGGCGATGGCCTTGTTCGTCGGCTCGCGGGCCAGCCACTCGTCCTCCAGGTTGCGAGTCACTTCCTGGTCATTCTCATAGATCAGGCCGTAGCGCCAGCGATGCACGCCCTCGTGCCCTTCTTGCTCCAATCGCTGGTGGTCCAGGTCCAACTCAGAATCTGGCAGCCACACCGTCTCGTATGGAATGGGTTCCTGTTCGACGACAAAAGCCCGCTGCATCCGAACGATACGAATGGGCCGGTCCTCAGGCAGAGGAGCATCCTCAGGCGGCACGGCGTAGTCCAGCCCGATCAGGGTCACGCCTTCCTGGGCCAGCACCTGGCCCACGGTGGTCGTCTGGGTGCGAGTGCGGATCCGCTTTCCATCGGCAGCAATCTCTACTGGCTGAGAACGGCGAATGGCGATCTCTGTGCCGGACAGCACGGGAGCGTCCAAGGCCGGTGAGATTTCATCGCCCAGATAGAGGGCAATGCCTTCCGCCAGCAGTGCCTGGCCAACGGTCTGATGGGTAGTGTGGATCAGGCGCAACTCTCCGTCATCGTTCACATGGATGGCAACGGCCCGATGGATGGCAAGTTCTATCGGCGCGCTGGCGGCCAACGGAGGCGACGACCGGCTACGGCCAGACACTGAGCGCGGCGACTCTCCCAGGCCATAGAGTGGCGTGTCCAGGCTTGCTTTCTCCCTGTTAAGAGTCAGCCAGTCTCGGGCTGCCAGTTGCAGGTCCACCTCGCGGAGCAGGTTTCCTACCGACTCGGCGTGCGTCTGGAGACGTATCACTCGTCCGTCGGCAATCACGGTGGCCTGACGGGCGCAAAGCACACGGATGACGTCACCATCGTGTACCGGAGACGCCAGTCCCGGTGAGATGATGCTCTCGGGGCCCAGTTCAACTCTCGCCTCGCGCAGGACGGCTGCCACTGTCTTTTGGTGCGTTTGCCAGGTAATCCGCCGTCCGCTGTCATAGATGTACAATTCGGCGCGCGTGTCCAGGTAGCCTTCCATGAGCCCCCGGCCCAACGCCAGGGCCAGCAGCAGACCCAGGAGCCAGGCCCCTGGTCGCCAGCGAAAGGCGCTCCACAACAGGTTGCGGAGACCGCCCAAGGGTGACATGGATCCTCGTAACACGCTGTTCTCCCCATACAACGTATGACGTATTGCGTATTGCGTGTTCCGTTACGCACTACCGAACACGGATCACGCTGCCCAGTACAAAAACGATCAAAGGGGCGGCCTATCGTGTGATGGGCCCGCCCCTGGAATGGACAAAGCGGTCGTGCACCCCCTTTCGAACCGGACCCGCTGGCTTACCAGAACCAGCCAGCTCCGACCAGGCGCCCCTGCGGCACCCAGGAGGGACCGCTTACCGCTGCTTCCTCTCGGACCTGACGGGGTTCACGGGCTCCTGCCGCGCAGGACCCAATCTTCCACGCTACTTAATCCTGGCAGTCCCAGGGAGCGCCGGCCCTCTAAGGGGGAATTCGACCCCGCATAAGCGGATTTCGGGTACAGGGCACCGCTAGCTCCCCGTCTAGCACGACCAGGGATATGTTACCCTAACAGGGGGAAAAAGTCAAATCCCCACCTCGATGGGTGGGGACCCTCAATGGCGGAGAGGGTGGGATTCGAACCCACGGAGGATCGCTCCTCACGCGCTCTCCAGGCGCGCGCATTCGGCCGGACTATGCAACCTCTCCCCATACGAACTTGGGAATTATACCACGAAGGGACAAATAGCTCAAGTGTGTGCGAGCAGCACGCTGTCGCCATTGTACTGACAGCCCAGGGTGAGAGTGGTTCCGTAG
>CAYVPU010000135.1:0-8982 GCA_964453885.1 uncultured Anaerolineae bacterium
CGTCAGCAAGAAGCACGGGCAAATCAAAAACCACAGAATCCGTTAGAATCAGAAAGATTGAAAGAGAGCCCCATCGCCCACCGTATATCCTGGGAAAACGTGGGCTAGGATACTACTTTGATCAGGGCCAAAGCCATCACAGCTCAATTCTCACCCATGGTAATGAAAGCCAATGATAACATTCCTGTTGCCGGGGGCGGATTTGAAGCCGTCAGCGGTGCGCATTCCAACGTCCAGAGTCCTCTGACTCCGGACGTTGTGATCGCGAGTCGTGCACCGACCGTGAGCAGCACACCATTCCAGGTTTCTACGCCTGGATACGGGCAGCCAGAGGCATTTATCAAGAGCCCAGAACAGAGTTCTGGGCTCTTGTGTGTACAAAGCATATCTCACCAGGACTTTTCCATTGACATAGTATAGTGGACCTCCAGAGGAGAAACCGTCGTTGAACTCTCGCCGACCTTGCTGGACGATTACGGCTTACCTGCTTTCTGTTACCTGCAACTGGAACAAATGGATGACTTTATGTCAATGGGAAACTAATGCCCTCCATCTCCTTTACTTGCCTCTAGTCGGCTTTTGGTGTAAAATCACCTTTGCGCCCCAATCGTCGCTGGCCTGGTCAGGGGCCAGGTAAACGTCAGCCGGTACAAGGCATTTCTAATGAATCGAAATCAGAGATGTTGTCATTCCTGAAGCATTAGAAGACGCCATGAGCCGCCAGGCCCAGGCCGAGCGGGAACGCCAGGCACGGGTTATCCTGGGCGAGAGTGAGGAGCCAATCGCCGAGAGCTTTCGGCAGGCGTCGCTGGCCTACGTGGACAACCCGGTGGCGCTACCATGAACATGCTCTTTGAGGGTTTACAGGAGCGCGGCGCGCTGATCATCGTGCCCAGCAGCGCGGTGGATACGATGAACCTGGGCGGGCTGGCCGGGGTAACGTCACTGGCGGGGATGGCCCCTCAGATCCTCCCGGATAAGGACAGCGACCAACCGTAGACACGTGATGGGTGATGCGTGTGTGGTTCTGATCATCCCCGGTCCAGTAGACTGTGCTATATACGCCCAATTTCGCAAGCCGGAGGCGATCGTGATTCAAATAGAAGGTTTGACCAAACGTTTCAACGGCACCCTGGCCGTGGACGGCCTGACGTTGGAGGTGCGCCAGGGCAAAGTCTTTGGCTTCCTGGGGCCTAACGGCGCGGGCAAGACGACGACGGTGCGACTGCTGACTTCGCTCATCGCGCCGACGGCGGGCAGCGCCTGGGTCAACGGCCATCAAATTGGCGTGGAGGATGACGCAGTGCGCGCCAGTGTCGGCATCCTCACCGAGACGCCGGGCCTCTACCCCCGCCTGAACGCCCAAGAGAACCTGCGTCTCTTTGCCAAGCTCTACGGCGTGGAAGATGTTCACGGTCAGGTAAAAAAATATCTGACCATGCTGGGCCTGTGGGAGCGGCGGGACGAGCCGGTGGGCGGCTTTTCCAAAGGCATGCGGCAAAAACTGGCCATCGCCCGCGCGCTACTCCACGAGCCACCGGTGCTGTTCCTGGACGAACCGACCTCGGCCCTCGACCCAGAGGCGGCCCGCGTGGTGCGCGACTTTATCGAAGAACTGAGCGGCCAGGGGCGCACGATCTTTGTCTGCACCCACAACCTGGACGAGGCCGACCGCCTCTGCGACCGCATCGGCGTCATCAAACAACAGCTCATCCGCGTGGACACGCCGGAGGCGCTGCGGCGCGGACTGTACGGGCAGTCGGTACTCATCCGGCTGCAAGAGGTGACGCCGGAGCTGATCGCCGCCGTGGAGGCGCTGCCTTTTATCAAGAGCATCTCCCAGGTTGACAGCCAGCTGCGCGTGGCGCTGGATGACCCGGAGACGCAGAATCCCGCCGTGGTGCGAGCGCTGGTGGAGGCCGGTGGCGCGGTGCAGTTTGTCGAGGAAGAAGAACACTCGTTAGAGCAGATTTACTTTGATCTGATGCGAGAATCACAAAAGTAAACGAGGTTTCCATACCTCGCGGGCCTGGCGCGCTATGGAAAGCGCGACTACTGATAAGGAGGATACAAAAAATGCAAACAAGAACCTTCAAGCCCAGTCCCAAGTATTTGACCAAGCTGCGCCTGATCATCACAATCGTGGCGGGGCTGATTCTGGCTGGCGGCTTCCTGCTCGGCTTGCTTATGATGTCTGATAGATCAATAGGCATAGGTGGGGGCATGTTGGCCATCGTTATCGTCGCCGCCATAGATGTAATTTGGTGGGCACCGGCAATGTTCCTGACCGACCCCTACTATCGCAGCCTGAGCTACGAGATTCAAGATGACGAAGTCATCATGCGTGTGGGCATCTGGACCAAATCGGTCAAGCACGTGCCCTATCGCACGGTGACCAACCTGACCGTCAAGCGGGGCATCCTGGATCGTCTGTTTGGCATCGGTACGCTGAACATCCAGACGGCCGGGATGAGCGGCACGACCGGCGCCGAGGAGAGCCTGGAGGGCCTGGACAACGTTCAAGAGGTGTACGACATTGTCGCCACAGAGTTGCGACGCTTCCGGGGCAGCATGGCCCCGACGGCGGCTGACGTGGAAGGCGAAGCGGTCGCAGCCTCGCCCGATGCCCTGAGCGCGATTTTGACCGAGGTCCAGGCCATTCGGCACGCGCTGGAGAAAACGTAGTTCGACCTGATGGAGACATCGCAGGGCTGAGGCAGGGATATGATTGAAACCATCAACCTGACCAGGAAATTCGGGCCTTTGGTTGCGGTCAAGGATTTGAACCTGAAGGTAAAAGCCGGTGAGTTGTTCGGCTTTCTGGGGCCCAACGGCGCGGGCAAGACCACCACCATTCGCTTGCTCATCGGGCTGCTGCAACCCACGGCTGGCACGGCCATCGTCGCCGGGCACGACGTGCAGCAGGAACCACTGGCCGTCAAGCGGGCTGTGGGCTACCTGGCCGAGGTGCCCTATCTGTACGGCAAGCTGACCGGGCGAGAGTTCCTGCGTTTCGTCGGCGGGCTTTACGGCCTCGCCGACGAGAAGAGCGACGCCCGCGCCGACCAACTGCTGACCCTCTTTGACCTCACGGAAAAGGGCGATCAGCTCATTGAGAGCTACTCGCGAGGCATGCGCCAAAAGATGGCGCTATCTGGCGTGCTGCTTCACGAGCCGCGCGTGCTGCTGCTCGATGAACCCCTCACGGGCCTCGATCCGCACAGCGCACGGCGGATGAAAGAGGTGTTGCGCGAGTTGTGCCGGCGCGGCGCCACCGTGTTCCTGTCCACCCACGTCCTGGAAATCGCCGAGCGGATGTGCGACCGGGTAGGGATTCTGGACCGGGGGCGGCTGATCGCCGTGGGGACGATGGATGAGTTGCGCGTTCAGGCCCATTCTTCCGACGGCGACACACTGGAAGATCTCTTCCTGCGGCTAACCGGCGGCCAGGAGGTGGCCGAGGTGGCGGCCATGCTGGAAGGGGTGGTGTAGCATGACCACCTGGCGGATTCTGCGCGCGCAGTTCTGGATGCTGGATCGGCGGTTGCGGCTGTCGTCGTCCGGTGGGAGGGCAGTCTCTATCGGGCTGGTGGGGTGTCTCTTTGTCGGCGGTGGGTGGGCCTATGGCAAGCTGGTCGATGCCCTGAGCACCGAGCAAGGGCTGATGATGTCCGCTCCGCTGATGCTCATGGGGCTGGTGTTGCTGCTTTTTTTCACCGTGGTGGGGTTGGGCGATACGCTGCGCCGCCTCTACCTAGCCTCCGATTTAGAGCTACTGCTGGCCGCACCCCTCTCCCACTGGGCTATCTTTGCCGCCAAGTTGCTCGAATGCAGTCAAATGGTATGGCTGCAGAGCGCGATTCTGGCGTTTGCCCTGCTGGCACTGGGAGATGCCCAGGATGCGCCCGCACTCTACTTCCCGCTCGCTGCGATCATGCTGCTGGCGACAATTGCCTGGGTGACGGCGTTGGGCATGGGACTGGCGATCCTGCTGGCGCGGATTATCCCACCGCGCTGGATGCAGCAGTGGATTCCGGCAGCCATCGCGCTGGCGAGCGTGGTCTTTCTCATCGGGCAGCAGGCACTGATGCGACGGTTTTCCAACTGGGCCGAGGCGATGGTTTTTCTGACCACCGCCCTGCTCGATATGAGCCGGCTGGCGGCTGTGGCGGCGAGCTTGACTGCGCTGGCTGCTGCGAGCGTGCTGGCCGTCGGGTGGCTTTTTGGGCGGGCGTTCTACGGCGGCTGGAACAGCTTTCAGCAAGTGCCCACCCGGCGGACAGCGGCCCCAAGAGCAGCCCGCCGACAGGGGCGGCTTGAGCGATTGGCGCGCCTTCTGCCTGCCCCGCAGCGTTTCCTCGTGATCAAGGAGTCGCGCACCCTGGCCCGCGAACCGCTTCGCCTGGTGAGTTTGATTCTGATGCCCCTGATGATGGGCGTGATGCTCTTTCCCTGCCTCGGTGCCGGGAATCCTTACCACGTCCTGGTTTTCTGGTTTCTGCTGTTCTACGGGGGCATGTTCGCCACGCTCTCTACGCAGGCGCTCGCCCTGCCTGCCGTGGGATGGGAAGGGCGCAACATCGCCCTCTTGCGCAGCGCGCCACTCTCGATGCGGGCCGTTCTGAGCGCCAAGTTTTGGGCGGTCTGGCCGCCGATGGTATTGGTGTGGGGGCTGACCAGCGCCGTGCTTGGCGGGCTGACCCGCCTGCCCCTGTGGCAGATCGCCTGGCTGGTAGGGGCGCTGGCCTGGGGACTTGCCGGGGCATGTGCGGCAGCGGTGGCTCTCGGCACGCTGGGGGCCGACTTTGCCGCCGACGACCCGCGCCGTGGCGTGACCGGACCGATGGGCTACCTGGGAACTATTACCGGCGGACTGTTTCTATTGCTGGCACTGCTGAGCACCGCCTGGCTTGTGATCCACTTGTACTCGGAAAGCACGCTGGTCGCACCCGCCCGCCAGGCTGTGGGAGGTTACGCAGTGATAGGATGGTGGTTCAGCGATAGCCTGTGGCTGCCGCTGGCGCTGGCGGGCGCACAGGTGGCGTTTTGGGTTGGCACGAGGGCGTTGTGGAAGGCAGCCGCTCGCCACCTGGAGAGTTTCGAACGGACATAAACCTGGAGGAAGCATGAACGCAAGGCGAATCCGGGCCATTGTGGAGAAAGAATGGCTCGACATGCGCAAGAACAAAATGGTGATTATCATGATGGCCCTGTTGCCCATCTTGATGGTCGGTATGATCCTGGGCACGACGTTCTTTATGCAGCGCACTCCGGCAGACGAGTGGAACACGAACACCGGCAGTGGGTCTTTTGGACTGCCACCCGAACTGGCGGCACTGGGCGAAAAGGATGGCTTTATCGTGCTGATGAACGACCAGTACATGTTTTACCTGCTGCTCATCCCGATGGCGCTGCCGGTTTACATCGCCGCTTACAGTATCATCGGCGAAAAAGAGACGCGCAGCCTGGAACCGCTGCTGGCGACGCCCATCACTACAGCAGAACTGCTGGTGGGCAAGACCATCGCCGCCGCTACTCCGGCGGTGATCCTGGCATGGCTCAGTTTTGTCCTGACAGCTGCTGGCATGTACTTTATTGCCAGCCGGGTCGTGTTCGCCCAGTTGGTGCGTCCGGTGTGGACGCTGGGCATGTTGCTGCTCAGCCCGCTGTTTGCACTCCTTTCCACGTCGAGTGGCGTCATCGCCTCGTCCCGACTCAACGATCCGCGCGCCGCGCAGCAAGTGACGGCCGTCTTTATCGTGCCGGTCATTGGCATCAGCATCGCCGTACTGGCGGGCAAGATCTTTATGAACGTGCAGGTCATGCTGTGGACAACGGCGATTGTGGCTCTGGTAAACGTGGGTGTGCTGTGGGTGGCGGTCAAGCTGTTCCAGCGGGAGACGATCTTGACACGCTGGAAGTGAAAGAAAGAAGCAAACCGTGCTAATCTTCTTTTTCCTCATCGAAATCGTCATCATGCTCGGCGCGCCGGTGGCATTGGGGCTGTTTCTCCGACGGCGATCTCGCCTGCCCTGGATGCTCTTTTTCGCCGGAGCAGTGACGTTCATCGCGTCGCAGGTGGTGCACCTGCCGCTCAACTATGGACTGACGGCGCTGTTCCGGCTTGACTGGATGCCCAAGCCGCCTGAGACGTGGCAACTACCCTTCAATGCCGTCGTGCTGGGCCTGACAGCCGGGCTGTGCGAGGAGACGGCACGCTACCTGGTCTATCTCTTCTGGCAAAAGGACGCCCGCACCTGGCGGCAGGCGCTCATGTTCGGCGCGGGTCACGGTGGCGTCGAATCGGCCATCACCGGACTGCTGGTGGGGGTCACGCTGCTCAGCATGGTTGCCCTGCGCGGCGTAGACGTGACAGAAATGGGCCTTGCCGCCGACCAGGCAACCGAGGCCGCTCGCCAGGTGACCGAGTTCTGGGCCATGCCGGCTTACATGCCGCTGCTGGCCGCTGCCGAGCGGTTGATGGCCCTCTTGCTACACCTGTCGCTGGCAGCACTGGTAATGCAGACCTTTCTGCGGCAGCGACTGTGGCCGCTCTGGGCGGCGATAGGCTGGCATGCCCTGGTGAATGCCGTCGCCGTTTATGTCAACGTCACCTGGGGCGCTGTGGCTGCCGAGGCATCACTGGCGGTGCTGTCGCTGGGCAGCGTGGCTATTCTGCGGGCCAGCCAGCGCGCGGAACAGACATTTGCAGATAGGCAAGCCATCCCCCCAGGCTCATAGGTACAAAGGAGGTTCGACTATGAATGAGGCAGTGAGAACACAACCCAAGTCCGAAGAAAAGATCATGGCCGCTATCGCCCACGGCTCCATTATCGGCGGGATGATGGGCCTGCCAGTGGCGGCCATCATCTGGGTCACGCAGAAGGAAAAGTCGGCCTACGTAGGCTTCCAGGCCTTGCAGGCACTGGCCTACCAATTGATGGGGACGCTAGGCTCGATTCTGTGCTGGGTCTGCTGGGGCGGCTGCTACTTTCTCAGCTTTATCCCCATTATGGCTTCGCCAGAGCGGTACAGCGACGCGCCGCCGCCGCTTTTCTTCGTCAGCCTGGCCTCAATGCTCATCCCGATGGCCCTGATGGGGCTGTGGTGGCTCTATGGCCTGATCGCCGGCGCGCTCACCCTGACCGGCCACGACTTTCGCTATCTGATCCTCGGCCAACAGTTGAAGCATTACCTGGCGACGTGCGAGTAAGCTCGACTCGAGGATAGGCAATCACAGACCTCCGGGCCTGACGAGCCCGGAGGTCTGTTTATGTAACCTGCCATTGACACGCCAGGTCAATTGTGTTAGAATAAGATTGAGATTATAAAGAAACGAACGGACGTCGAATCGCTTCCGCACCCAACACGAAAGGATGTGCTACGATGAAAAAGCTCATTCTGTTGTTGACCGGTCTGCTGCTGGTTGGTCTGTTGGCGCTTGCCTGCACGCCGGCTTCAGTGGATAAAGATGCCCTGGAGACCCAGGTGACGGCCACCATCTACACCGGGGAGACAGCCCAGGCCCTGGCTGCGACCGACACGCCGACGCCCACCGCCCCCCCCCAAGCCGACGGCAACCGACACGCCAACTTGCACGCCGGTGCCTACCGACACCCCTACCGCCACGCCCACACCTACATCCACACCCACTCGCACGCCCAAACCCACTCGCACACCGACGCCGACACCTACTCCAACCGGCACGCCTACGCCCACCCCCTGTCTGCCTGCTGCCGCCTTTGTTGAGGATGTGACGGTGCCGGACGGCACCAACTTGGGGCCAGGAGAGAACTTTACCAAGACGTGGCGCATGCTTTCCAGCGGCTGCGCGCCCTGGCCGCCCGGCACGGCCTGGATCCTTGTCTCTGGCGACCAGATGGGCGCCCCCGCGAGCGTTCCCGTGCCCGATACACCTCTGGGCAGCACGGCCGACATCTCTGTGGAGATGGTCGCCCCAGACACACCCGGTACCTACAAGGGCACGTGGCAAATGCAAGACACTGACGGTTCTCATTTTGGCGACCAGGCCTACGTGATGATTGTCGTTCCAATGCCACCGCCACGGCGGCTGGCGACCGGCACCATCATACGACAGGTGGGTGCCACCAACGGTTCGGGGAGACTGACCGTTGACAACGGGCTAGACCTGGATGCGGTCGCCGTCCTCAGCAACCTGAACGGCGCTTCGATGATCGCCGTATATATCCAGAACAATGACAGCTTTGCCATCACAGGCATTCAGGACGGCACCTACGATCTCTATTTCACCCTGGGAGAAGACTGGGACAGCGAGCAAGCAAAGTTCACTCGCCGAAAAAGGCTTTCCCGCTTTGACGATCCGTTCGAGTTTTCGACCACGGGTACCACATATACCGTATGGAGCATTACGCTGCACCCGGTGACAGGGGGAACGGCGGGGACAGAGCCTGTACCCGAAGACGAGTTCCCCGACCTAAAGTGACCAGTAAATGACAGTAATGGCCTTCATTTCCCACGCTCCCGGCTGGTGCGCCTGCCGGAGTGTCCTCTTGCTTGGCGGGGGATGCTCTGGCGGGCACGGGAGCAAAGGGGCGGAGAGAGGGACTACGCCGTCGCCTTCGACTGCACCACGGGCATCCAGTAGCCCGGCGGCTCAACCAGTTGCTCACCGTTGGTGACTACTCTGGCTGGCAGGGGAACGATCTCGTCAAAGTAGTACCACCAATGACTGCGGGGACGGGGAAACTGCTGGCGGAAAGTGACGTGGTCGGGAAAGTGCTTCAGAATCGTTTCCTTCATCGCCAGCAGCAGGCGATCCAACTCGTCCACCTGGGTGCCATATTTCTGCCACAGGCGGGGCGATACGGCAAAAGCCCATTCCAGTTCATCGCGGCTATGCAGCACCAATGCCAATTCGTCAACCCAGGCCTCCCCATCAGCCATCTTGCCCGTGAGATAGGCTGGGATGACCTGCTGCACGCCGTAGCGATAGTTGTCCAA
>CAYVPU010000136.1:0-5874 GCA_964453885.1 uncultured Anaerolineae bacterium
GGTCGTGGCAGCGGAGCCCCTCCCCCTCTCCACCGCACAGGCAGTCGAACGATTAGAGATCCGTCTCCAGCGGGCGACCTTTGACCCTCTCTACGAGATGGCCGACGTGCCCCTCGACTTGAGCCTGAGCGCTTACCCTGGCGACGGCACTGGCCACTACCTGGTCCAGTTCCATGGCCCCATCCTGACCGAGTGGCGGGATGGTCTGGAGAAAGAGGGAGCCGTCGTTCTGGACTATGTTCCCCAGTTCGCCTACATCGTGCGCATGGACATCGCGACGGCCGCCCGCGTGCAGGCTCTCGACGCGGTGCGCTGGGTCGGGCTCTACCAGCCCGCCTTCCGCCTCAGCACCACGCTGGACGGCCTCGTTGCCAGCGCCGGGCCAGAGGAGACAGCCCGCATCACCTTGCGCTCCTTCGCCGGAGAACCGGACGAGGCCCTGGTCAAGCAGCTCGAACCGCTGGGAGCCGAGGTGCGTGCCACAGGGCAGGATACCGGTAGCGGCAACCTATTCAAAGTGGAACTCCCTGCCGCTTCCATCCCCGCCGTTGCCCGGCTGAGCAGCGTCGCCTGGGTTGAGCCCTGGGCCGCGCCGCGCCTGCATAACGAGATCACCCGCAGCTCGCTTGTCTTTGACAAGGACGGCGTGGAGGCCCAGTTGGGGCTCTACGGCGCGGGCCAGATCGTCGTCGTCGGTGATACCGGCGTGAGTACGGGTAACGAATCCACGATGCACTCCGACTTTCGGGGCCACTTCTATAAAGGCTCCTGGGGCAGCGGCACCTGCGGTTCCTGGGAGGACTATTACGCCCACGGCACGCACGTGGCTGGTTCGGTGCTCGGCAGCGGCGTGATGGACGGGGCTGTAACCAGCACCCACTCCTACTCGGGCACCAACGCCGGCATCGCTCCTGAGGCACATCTGTGGGCCTGGGGCTTCTGTGATGACTGGTCGGGTCTGCCCGATACCGACCCCTACAACGACTATTACGCGGTAATGTACGATGACAATCCCCGCGTGCGGATCAACACCAACTCCTGGGGCTACGACACCACCGCCGGCACCTACGACGCCTTCTCCCGAGAAACCGACCGTTTTATCTGGGACCACCCGGACATGGTGGTGCTCTTTTCCGCCAGCAACGACGGCACGGACGGCAACTCTGACGGCATCGTGGACGAGGACTCGATGGGTGTGCCGTCCGGGGCCAAGAACATCATCACCGTAGGCGCGTCTGAGAATTATCGCCTGAGCGGTGGCTATAATCCCGGCGGAACCTGTTCCACCTGGGGTTCGTGCTGGCCCTCCGACTATCCCTACAACCCCGTCCGTGACGACCGTCTGTCCGACGATCCCTGTGGCATGGTCGCCTTCTCCAGCCGGGGGCCGGTGGATGACGGTCGTCTCAAGCCGGACATCGTCGCTCCCGGCAGCAACGTCGTCTCGACCCGCCACCAGAGCGGGTCGGCCGACCCGCTGTGGGGAGTCTACAACGACTGGTACAGCTACTGCGGTGGCACTTCTATGGCCACACCCCTGGCGGCGGGGGCCAGCGCGGTCGTGCGCGAATTCTACACCGTCACCTACGGCATTGACCCTACCGCCGCGCTGGTCAAGGCCACCCTCATCAACGGCGCCTACGATATGACCCCCGGCCAATACCGGGACGAAGTCCCCACCGGCGCCCAAGACGATGTGATCCGCCGCCCGGACAATCACCAGGGATGGGGGCGCATTGACCTCTTAAACACGCTGGTCCACGAACCACCGTATGGACTGTGGTTCTACGAGGATCACACCGGCCTGAACACCGGCCAGACCTACACCACCACCTTTACCGTCAGCGGCGACGATCATCCCTTCCGCGTCACCCTGGTCTGGTCCGACTACCCCGGCACCGAGGCCACCCACGGCGCCCTGGTCAACGACCTGGACCTGAAAGTAATCGCGCCCGACAGCACTTTCTTTTATGGCAACGACATCATCGGTGACGGCCTGCAAGACGGGGACGTGGACCACGTCAACAATGTGGAAGGCATAGACTTTAATCCCCAGTTGGGGCGCTACACTGTTGTGGTCAAGGGCTATAACGTTCCCCAAGGCCCTCAGCCCTTCGCGCTGGTCGCCAGCGGCGACATCAGTATGGGGGGCTATCTGGACGGCACTGTCTATGACGGGACACTGGGCGGTGAGCTGGAAGGGGCTTCCGTGCAGGCCATCACCGGCACCGTCGAGTACCAGACCACCTCCAGAGCCAGCGGTTACTACACCATGCCGATGACAATGGACACCTATACCGTCAACGCCTGGAAGTACGGCTACGGCCAGGAGACGGCGACGGGCATCGTCATCATCAGTGAGACGGTCACTACGCAGAACTTTACTCTGACCCAGACTTCCGCGTATTCCCTTACCGGCTGCGTCACCGATTTCGTGACCAGCGACCCGCTGGCGGCCACTGTCTCGGTCCTCGGTCCCTTTGGCGACCCTATCACCCAGACGGCCGTGCTCCAGGTTACAGGGTGCTACACCTTTAGCCTCTACGGCGGCCCCTATACGGTGATGGCCAAAGCCCGGCTGCACGAGTCTGACGCTGTCACCGTCAACCTGACCGCGAACACGGTGCAGAACTTTGCCCTCGACGCGACCACGACCGACGGTCTCCTCTGGGGCACCATCACCAGCCTGCAGACGAGCAACCCGGTTGAAGGGGCAACCATCCAGTTGACTCCGGGGCTGACCAGCACCCAGTCCGCGGCTGACGGCTACTATGAGATGCAACTGCCCAACGGCACTTGTACCGTCACCGTCTCTGCGCCGCTCTACAGCACCGTGGAGGAGGCGGGCGTGATCGTGCCGCAGAGCAACCTGACAGAGCACAACTATGGTCTGCCCACGGCCCATATGGTGCTGCTCCCACCCGAGGGCCTCGGTGTATCCCTGTACATGGGCGAGCAGGTCACTGAAACCCTCACCGTCAGCAACGCCGGCGCCGGCGGGTTGGAATTTGAGATCAGCGAGCGCGATGGAGAGTACACACCGCTGGCTGCTGCGCCATTGGCCGGAGAGGACGTGCTGGTTATCCGGCACGACACTGCTGCGGCTACGGCCATCGAAGCCGCGCTCGCTGCGCTGGGTTATACCTATCTGGGTGTGACCGACGCCGTGTTCTGGTCAATGACCTTAGATGAGTTGCTGGCATATCAGGCCGTCTTCCACGCCGGGACCACCGGCGCGAGCAGCTTTCCTGGGGCCAGCGAGACGCTGCTCCTGGCTTATCTTGATGCGGGAGGATCGCTCTTTATCGCCGACAACGACCTGGGCTACTGGCGGCACGGTTATCCCTTCTACGACACCTATCTGCAGGCTAACTATGTATCCGACGACCCCCACATAGACATACTTGTCGGTGAAGACATGATGGCTGGCCTGACACTCAATGTTTATGCCGATCCCTACCCCGACGACTTTACGGTGATGGGGGAAGGAACGCGCATTTTCCAGTTCCAGGGCGGCAACGCGGCAGGCGTGGCCATTGACCGCAATGACTACCGGGCCATCTACATATCCACCGACTTTGACGACATTGCTAGCCCAGCCAACCGGCAGGAGGTCGTCAGCCGCGCAATGGACTTCCTCCCCAAGGCAGATGTGCCCTGGCTGGCCCACAGCCCGATCAGCGGCACGGTGGCAGCGGGCAATGTCCTGCCGGTGATGGTGAGCTTTGACGCCAGCGAGGCGGATCAACCTGGCGATTACACCGCTGTGCTGCGCATCCTTTCCAACGACCCCGAGGCCCAGCCCTATGTAGACTATCCGGTGACGATGACGGTACAGTCCGATCCTACCTGGGGTAAACTGGCGGGCACCGTCACCAGTGACCGGCCGGGTGGTCCGCTGGAGGATGCCCTGGTCGAGGTTATCTCTGATACGACCACGATTTACTCGATCACCACGGAAACCGACGGTACCTACGCCCACTGGCTGCCCGGCAGCGTCTACACCGTCGCCGTCAGCGCATCTGGCTACCTGGCCGACCATCAGGTGGTCACAGTGACGGCGGGCGTGACCACCACTCACGACGTGGTGCTGACCCTGGAGGCTCCGGGGATCTCTGTCATGCCCACGGTTCTGACTTTGACTCAGGACATGAACGAGGTCGTCACCCGGTCGTTGACCATCTATAACACTGGCGGCGCTGACCTGACCTTTACCATCCAAGAGATTACCCAAGTTACGACACTGCAGATGCACAGCCCGCAATCAATCGAGTACAGCGGCGAGGTGACGATTGCGCCAATTGTTCTTGAGGCATTGGCACAAGAGGGCCAGACCAACTTTTTGGTCGTCTTGGCCGAACAGTCGGATTTGAGAACTGCCTACATCCTACCCACCAAGCAGGCCCGGGGACGCTTTGTGCGCGAGGCGCTGTGGGAGACGGCCCAACGCAGCCAGGCCCCACTGCGCGCCTGGCTCGATGCTCAGGGTGTGTCCTATCGTTCCTTCTACGTCGTCAACCTGATCCACGTTCTGGCCGGCGATCAAACACTGCTGGGTGAGCTAGCCGCGCGGCCCGACGTGGCCCACATTGAGGCCAACCCGCGCATCCAGAACATCGCGCCGCAGCCGGCGGCCTACCCAGAGCCATCCTCGCTCCAGGCCATCGAATGGAATATCCAACACGTCGGCGCGCCTGAGGTGTGGGCGCTGGGCTACACCGGCCAGGGTCTCGTCGTCGGCGGGCAGGACACCGGCTACGATTGGGACCACCCGGCGCTCATCAACCAGTATCGTGGCTGGAACGGCACTACCGCCGACCACGACTACAACTGGCACGACGCCATCCGCAGTGGCGGCGGCGTCTGCGGCGCTGATTCGCCCGAACCTTGCGACGACGGCGGTCACGGCAGCCACACCATGGGCACAGTGTTGGGGTACGACGGCGGCTCCAACCAGATCGGCATGGCCCCCGGCGCTCGCTGGATCGGCTGTCGCAACATGGACCAGGGAGTTGGCACCCCGGCTACTTACCTGGAGTGCTTTGAGTTTTTCCTCGCTCCCTACCCGGTGGGCGGCAATCCCAGCCAGGGGAACCCTGACCTGGCCCCCGATGTGACCAACAACTCTTGGATTTGCCCGCCTTCAGAGGGTTGCTCGTGGGATACCCTCCAGGCGGCTGTTGAGGCCCAGCGCGCGGCTGGCATCATGACCGTTGTTGCGGCCAGCAACGGCGGTTCCTCCTGCAACAGCGTGAACGACCCTCCGGCCATCTACGAGGCCTCGTACAGCGTCGGCGCCACCACCAGCAGCGACAGTATCGCCTCCTTCAGTAGCCGGGGGCCGGTGACGGTGGACGGCAGCAATCGGCTCAAACCGGACATCTCTGCCCCCGGCGTCAGCATCCGCTCCAGCGTCCCCGGAGGAGACTATCAGGGTGGGTGGCAGGGAACCAGCATGGCCAGCCCCCACGTGGCTGGGGCAGTGGCGTTGGTATGGTCGGCCCAGCCGTCGCTGCGCAACCAGATTGACTTGACCGAGCAGGTTTTGAACACCACCGCTGTACCCCGCTACAGCACCCAGTGCGGGGATACGCCCGACACGGTGCCCAACAACGTCTATGGCTGGGGACGGATCAGCGCACTGGAGGCAGTGCAAGAGGCACTGACGATGGCCGACATCCTCTGGGTGAGTGCCGATCCGATCAGTGGGACAGTGTCACCGGGGGAAGCCATCACCGTGGTGGTAAGCTTTGACTCTACCGGCCTGGATCCCGGCGTCTACACAGGCACGCTGCGCATCCAGAGCGACGACCCCTATGCCTCGACCGTGAATGTGTCGCTGACGATGACGGTGCTCATGCCGCCGCCCGCCTT
>CAYVPU010000136.1:5974-8911 GCA_964453885.1 uncultured Anaerolineae bacterium
CACGCAGTTCGCCTGGGCCAGCAACAGCGGAGCTCTGGTTGGCGACGATGTGGTGTGGAGCGGGCTGAGCCTGGAGGGAGGCGACACTCTTACCGTCACCTGCGGCATCACCGTGACCTGTGTGACCTCTGGCACTCAAATCGTCAACGACGTCTACCAGGTCTATGCCAGCGAGTGGGCGACGCCCACCTTTGGCGCGCCTGTGACCGTGACCGCCGTGACTGAGGGGGTGACGGCCGACTTTGCCTTCTCCTTCCCGGTGCTGCTAAACTGGCCGGTGGCTTTCACCAACCTCGGCCGGAATGTCACGGCCTATCAGTGGGCTTTCGGCGATGGGGCGTTCTCTTTCAAAGCCCAACCTGAGCACGCCTACGGCGAGATGGGCCCCCAAACGGTAGTGCTGACGGCCAGCAATCTCTGTAACGCAGCCGTAGTCAGCCATCCTGTGATGGTAGAGAACTATGCGGTGACAGTGAGCCCGACGGCAGAGGCCGCCAGCACTGACCCTGGGACAACGGTGACTTTTTCCCTGCGGGTGACCAACACCGGCACGTTGAGCGCCAGCTTTCAGGTCACAACCAGTGGCAATGCCTGGTCCACTCAACTGTCCACGGACACGTTGTCGCTGGACGTCGGCCAGGGGGCGACAGCTTTCGTCTGGGTGACGGTGCCGGGCGATATGCCCGGTGTGGTTCAGGACAATGCTCTCGTCACTGTTCGCGCCCTCTCCGACCCGCGCATATCGCCTGCTTCTGCCGGTGCTGCCCTGACCACCACGGCTAACACCGTCTACGGGGTTGCCCTGGGCCCGGCCACGGCATCGCAGGCGGCATCGTCAGGCGAGACGGTGACCTATACGCTGTGGGTGACCAACACCAGCAATGCCCTGGACACCATCACCTTGTCACGCACGACGTCAGGCTGGCCCACTGACTTTTCCTGGACGAGCCTGCAAATCGCTGCTGGTGGCCACCGCCGCGTCGAGGTTTACGTTACCATCCCCACCACCGCTACGCTCGGCGCTCAGGACGTGGCGACCGTGGCGGCAACGGGCACAGGCACTTACGACGAGGCTATGCTGACCACGATGGTCACGACGTTCCGAGTGTACCTGCCCCTCTTGGTGAAAGACTAGCCGTTGGGAGGTGATAGTGAAAACCGACTTTCGTTGGTCAATCGTCGTCTTGTTCGCTCTGATCGTCGCGGGGCTGGCGGCCTTGCTCCTCTTGCCTGCCCGCATCCAGGGCGCGCCGCCCCTGCCGTCCCCGTCTGATGTTTTGGTCTTGCCGCTGTGGGTGGCAGCTACGGCCGATGGCCCGCCGGGGTTGCAGGAAGGGCCGATTGAACCGGTCGTGGTCCGGCTTTACGTGAGAGACCGGGACCACCTGAACGCCGTGGCTGGGGAACTGGACATCTGGGAAGCCCATCCCAAAGCTCTGTACGTCGTAGCCGCCGTGACGCCCGCCCAGTACCGGTGGCTCGAAAGCCTGGGCTATCGGTTGGAGATTGACGCCGAAAAGACGGCTCTGCTGGATATCCAGGCCACCCTGGACCCCCGCTACCATTACTTTGACGACTACTACCCCAATGCAAACGGCCTCTATGTGGTGAATTTTTTACAGGATATCAATGCCGCCTTTTCCGACCTGACCGAGTTGATCGACGTCGGCGGTGCCTGGGAGGCATCGCACGGCGGGCATGACCGCGACATCTGGGTGCTGCGCGTCACCAACGAGGATCCGGCCTATGGCTCCATCAAGGACAAGCCTGCTTTCTTCCTGTTCGCCACTATCCACGCCCGCGAGGTGGCAGTGCCGGAATTGACCATCCGTTACATCAAGTACCTGACCGAAGGTTACGACGGCGAAGGTGGCTACAGCCTATGTCCCGACGTCACCTGGCTGGTGAACCACAACGTGGTCTACGTTCTGGTGATGCAGAATCCCGATGGGCACGTCAAGAACGAACAAAGCACTAGCAGTGGGAGTGGCAGTGGCTGGCGCAAGAACACCGACAATGACGACGGCTGCACCGGCAACTACGATGGGGTGGACTTGAACCGCAACCACAGTTTTCTATGGGGCTGCTGTGGCGGGTCCAGCGGTTCCCCCTGCTCCGAAACCTATCGCGGCCCCAGCCGGGGCTCAGAGCCGGAGACTCTGGCTTTTGAGACCTATTTTGCTCAGGTTGTGCGCGATCAGAACGGACCTAATGGGGACGACGAGATCCCGCCCGCCGCGCCCATTACCACCACCGGCATCTTTATCAGCCTGCACAGTTACGGCGACCTGGTGCTCTGGCCGTGGGGCTTCGACGACTATGGCGATCCGCCCAACTACGCTCAACTGCGAACCATCGGGCGCAAGTTCGCCTATTACAACGGCTACGATCCCGACGGGACCATCTGGTATGACGTGGATGGCGCCACCGACGATTGGACCTACGGCAAGTTTGGCATCCCCTCCTACACGTTCGAGGTCGGCCCGGACAGCGGCACCTGCGGTGTCTTTTTCCCCTCCTACGACTGCATAGATGGCTACGCCGAGCGCAACTTTTGGGCCGAGAACAAGCCGGCCTTCCTCTACGCCCACAAAATCGCCCGCACACCTTACAGTACCGCCTATGGCCCTGATGCGCTGGACCTGGCTGTTGAGGCCGCGCAGTTGACAGCGACCATTGACGACACGCGCTACAACAACGGCAACGGCAGCGAGCCCACCCAGAATGTCGCCGCCGCCGAGTATTACATTGACATTCCGCCCTGGGTGACGACCACTACGCCCATCTCCTACCCCATGACAGCAGTGGACGGCGCTTTTGACGAGACGATAGAAAATGTCGAGGCGACCCTTGACACCACCGGCCTGAGTCACGGCCGCCACATTATCTTTGTGCGCGGACAGGACGCAGACGGCAACTGGGGCGCTTTTAGTGCCG
>CAYVPU010000137.1:0-8837 GCA_964453885.1 uncultured Anaerolineae bacterium
CCGGTGGCGTGGTAGATGGCGCTGGCTACGGCCGGGGCGACGGCGTCTTTGGGGATCTCGGCAATCGCCTTGGCTCCGTAGGGGCCGCTCGGCTCGTAGGTTTGCACCAGGATGACGCCTATCCCCGGTACCTCGTCGGCGGCAAAGATTTTGTAGTTCCGGAGATCGGTCGTCAGCAGCTGGCCGGCGCTGTCGTACACCATCTCCTCGCACAACGTATAGCCTAACGCCTGGATCAGCCCGCCTTCCACCTGCCCAGAGGCGGTGACGGGGTTGATGGCGATGCCGCAGTCCACTGCAAAGATCATTTTTTTCGTTTCCACCTGCCCGGTCTCTACGTCCACTTCTACCTCGGCGTACTGGGCGGCAAAAGGGGGCGGGCTTTCGTAGCTCATGTGGCTGGCGGTGGCCATGATCTGGTGCTGGTCCGCCTGATGGAGCGAATGAAGTGCCACCTCTTCCAGGGTGGCGGAGCGGCCGTCGTGAGTCCAGACACAGCGGTCATTGAGGAACATTCGCTCTGGATCGGCTTCGGTGAGGAAGTGTTTGGCGGCATGGTCAATGATTTGCCGGCGCACCTGTTCGGCCGCTTTGAGGACGGCGTTGCCGCTGATGTAGGTGGTGCTGCTGGCATAGGCGCCGGTGTCAAAGGGAGTCAAGTCGGTATCGGAAGAGTAGATGATGACGTCTTCCAACGGGACACCCAGCGTCTCGGCTGCGATCTGGGCCAGGATGGTATCTGAGCCGGTTCCCAGGTCGGTAGCGCCGACGGTGAGGTTAAAACTGCCATCGTCGTTCAACTTGATGGCTGCCGCGCCCATATCCAGGCCGGCGATGCCGCTGCCGTGCATCCCCACGGCAAAGCCCAGCCCGCGCCGGATCTGCGGTCGGGCCGGGTCGAAGCGCCAGTCTGGATCGCGGCGTCGCTCCCAGTTGATGGCCGCCGCGCCCTGCTGGACGCATTGTTCCAGGCCAGAGGAGGTGACAAATTGCTCAAAGCCTTCGCGTCCCTCCCCCATCGCCTTGGCCATGGTGATTTCGTCCCCCTCTTTGACCCAGTTGATCCGCTTGAATTCAACGGGATCCATTCCCAATGCCAGGGCAATTTCTTCCATGTGCGATTCCAGGGCAAAGAGAGCCTGGGGCGCGCCGTAGCCGCGATAGGCCCCGGGGGCTGGCTTGTTGGTGTAAACCACCTGGCAATCGAATTGCAGGTTGGGCGCTTTATAGGTGCTCAACCCACGAAAGCCGGATACAAACTGGACGGTGAGGCCGTGTGAACCGTAAGCGCCCTTGTCCGCCACAATGTGGAGCTTGACGGATTCAAGAGTCCCATCTTGGTTGACGCTGGTCTTGTAGCGCAGGGTCTGCGGGTGGCGCGAGCGGGCGCTGGTAAAGCTTTGTTCCCGCGTGTATTCCATGCGCACCGGCCGGCCGGTGGCGATGGTCAGGTGGGCGCAGAGGTCTTCTAGCAGCATCTCTTGCTTGCCGCCAAAGCCGCCGCCGATGCGCGGCTTGATGACGCGGATACGGCGGATGGGTAGATCGATGAGTGGGGCCAGCATCCGCCGGGTATGGAAAGGGGTCTGAGTGCTGGTGCGCACCACCAGCCGGTCGTCCTCGTCCCACCAGGTGATGCAGACGTGCGGCTCGATGTGAACTTGCTGCACCTGGTGGACGTGGTATTCACCCTCAAAGACATAGTCTGCTTTGGCAAAGCCCTGTTCCACATCGCCGTGGGCCACGTGAATATCGTGGACAATGTTGCGAGCGGCGTCGTGGATGCCGATGGCGTCCGGCTCGTCGTGGATGATGGGCGCGCCGTCCCGCATTGCTTCTTCAGGGTCAAAGACGGCCGGCAATGCCTCATAATCCACGTGGATCAGTTCTAGCGCCTCTTGGGCGATTTCCGGCGTCTCGGCCGCCACCACCGCCACCCGGTCTCCCACGTGGCGCACCTTGTTATCCAGGCTGACCTGGTCGTAGGGCAGCGGGTTGGGATAGCTCTGCCCGCCGGAGGCGTACATCACGCGCGGCGTGTTTTTGTAGGTCAATACCGCGTGGACGCCGGGTAGCGATTCGGCTTTGCTGGTGTCTATATTTCGGATGCGGGCGTGGGCGTGAGGGCTGGTCAGCAGCGCGCCATAGAGCATGCCGGGGAGCGTCATGTCATCGGTAAAGACCGGCCGCCCCTTGGCCAGCTTGACGGCGTCCACTTTTTCTTTGGCTTTGCCCACAACCTGAGTCTCGGCGGCCGGAGCGATCACAACGGTCAGCGGCAGCGCGAGCGTCTGCGTGGTCACCTGCGGACCACGTGCCCCGGCGTCGAAATCGGGGGGCGCTTCTATCTCTTGGCGCGGCGGCGGAGGGACAAAGAGACTCGGAGGCAGGATGAAACTATCGCCATCCACCGGCGGTGTCTTTTCTCCACGCAGGTAAGCGGCGGCGCGCAGCACTGCTTCCACCGGTTTGACATAACCGGTACAACGACAAAGCACGCCGGCCAGCGCCTCGCGCACCTCGGCCTCGGTGGGGTTGGAATTTGCATCCAGCAGTGACTTGGCGGCCAAGATTTGGGCCGGGGTGCAGTAGCCGCACTGAATGGCGCCGGTTTCGATGAAGGCCTGCTGGATGGGGTCCACGGCCCCGCGATGGCCTGGTTCATCGGGAGACAAGCCTTCTATGGTGGTGATGATTCCGCCATCGGCCTGGGCGGCCAGCAGGGTGCAGGTGTTGAGCAGCTTGCCATCCAGGAGCACGGCGCAGGCCCCGCACTCTCCGGTCTCGCAGCCATGTTTGACGCCATAATATCCGGCCCGGCGCAGTGCGTGGAGCAGCAGCTCCCCCGGCTCAACAGTGAGACTTTCATCTTGGCTGTTGATCGTCAGTTGGATCTTCATTAGATTCTCCCTAGTGCTCGTTGTAGGGCGCGTTTGGCCATCAATATCCCCATAGCGCGCCGATAGTCGGCACTGCCGCGGAAATCTGCGTATGGTTCGGCCTCGGCAATGGCTTGAGCCACGGCATCTTGGGCTGCCTCCGATCCGCTGCCGGTGTCTAACTCGACCACCAGCGGCCTGGCAGCCACACCTCCCAGCGCAATCCGGCTTGAATCCTCAATGACAACGGCCACCGCCGCCACGATGGGGTGATCGGAGGGGGTGCGGACGACGCGGGCCAATCCGGCGGCTGCGGGCAGGGGCAGAGAAATCTGCACCTGTGTCACCAGTCCGCCATCGAGAGTCGAGGATCCTTGATTATCATCAAGGGTCGAGGATCCTTGATGATAATCAAGGGCAGCGGCCGGATCGGTCAGAAATTGACTCAGGGGCCAGGTGTCAAGCTCTTTGGATTGCACGCTCACCTGAGCGTTTAGCGCCAGCAGCGCGAGGATGAATTCCGAGTCGGACGGGGCGACCACCACCGTCCCGCCGACGGTGGCCGCGTTGCGCACGTTTAGCACCGCATCTCGCCGGGCGGTCTGGGCCAGGATGCCGTCGGCCAGCGAGCGGCAGCTTTCATCTTCCGTCACGGCTGCCAGCGTCGCCATCGCTCCCAGGAGGAGCGCGTCAGCATCCCGTTCGATCCGATCCAGCCCCAACCCGCTCAAATCCACCACCGCTTCGGCCAGACCTTCTTTGTCGATGCGCGGGTTAAGCCAGGTGCCGCCGGCGAGGGGAATGGTGCGGGGGCTTTTGCGCTTGAGTAAGGCCAGCGCAGCCGGGATGTCGGTGGGTTTGTGAAATTCTTTCAACGTAGGCATATGATCACTTCTCCTTCAACAGGAAATTCGGGTGTTCGGGTAGTCCCCCCGTAGAGCGTTGGTACACTTGAGGCCCGCCGTATCCCTGGTTTGATCCGAGTTGGCGGAGAAGGATTGGTCATCCCTCACCCCAGCGTCCACCGGTCGCCAAAGGCCCCAACGAGAATACCCCGCGCGGCCAACCAATGTCGCTCCGGCCCGGACGCAAGGAGCGGGTTGGTATGGTTGAGGTGAATCAACCGCACATCACAATCCACCCCGGCCAATCGCGCGGCGGTATCGGTGGCTAACGGGTGTGGAATTTCGCTCATATCGCGGGCTGCAAGTTCTTTGATGCTGAAAAAGCTTGCGTCTAGCAAAGCTATATCCATCTCTTCGACAAAGCTTTGCAGGTCGTGTTCCCACTCGTCCCACGAATCAATGTCCGGGCAGTAGAACAGTTGTCGAGCAGGGCCGCGCACGACAAAGGCCACCGTATCGGCAAACTCGTCGCGATGGGGAACCAGCAGAGGGGTGACTTGCAAGTTAGGACCAAGCCGGGTTTCCTTGCCGGGAGTGAGCAAGCGCAGTTCGATGTTGCGCAACGCGACGAGTTGCGACCAGGGCGCATTGTCGCGTAAAAAGTTGGCCAGGAGCGGCGTGGCGTACACAGGCACGTCGCGCGTGCCCATCACCTCGCGCCCCAGGTGGATCAGCCCGGCATAATGCCCAACGTGAGCGTGGGTCAGCAGGATCCCGGCCAGCGGACAGTCGGGCGCCAGGTTGTGCAGGGCGTGTAGCTGCTCTCTAAAATCGGGGGTGGCGTCAATCAACCAGCTTTGGCGATTGACACGATCCACCACAGCCAGGCAGGCTGCAAACTGGCGTAAGGCAGGATCGCCCCACGCCCGGCTGCAATTGACGCAGGCGCACCCTGCATGAGGCATCCCCCCATCCTGGGCAATGCCCAACAGAATAGCCTCAGAGTTCATTCTACTTCTTTCTCTATCTCTTTCTCTTCCTTCTCCTCAGGTTCGAGGCCCAACACGTAGCGGTTCATCCAGCCGAGTAGCGCCTCGTTCTGAGCGCGGCGCAGGATTGGGGGGCCGCTGATGGAACCGGCGTGGGGGCTATTGGGCAGGCGCAGCATCTCGACGGTACAGCCATTGGCCTTGAGCACCGCGTAAAACTGCTCCGATTGTTCCGCCGGGCAGCGCCAGTCGTGCTCGCCCTGTACCAACAAGGTGGGTGTGGTGCAACGATGCGCAAAGGTGATGGGGGAGCAGCGGCGGTAAACCTCTGGGATTTCGTGCGGCAGCCCGCCCATTTCCTTCGCAGCAAACCAGGGGCCGACATCGCTGACGCCGTAAAAGCTCTGCCAGTTGGTCACCGGATTCTCGGGCACGGCGGCTTTGAACCGATCCGTCTGGCCTACGATCCAGCACGAGAGATTGCCCCCGCCGGAGATGCCGCAACAACCCAGGCGATCCGGGTTGGCGATACCCTTCTCGATGGCGACATCGACGCCCGCCATCAGGTCTTTGTAATCCAGGTTGCCCCAATCGCCGATGATCTGGGTGCTAAAAGCATTGCCATAGCCAGTGGAGGCGCGGTGATTGATAAACAGCACCGCATAGCCCGCGCCGGCCAGCATCTGAAAGTCAAAGGAGAACATGTGCCCAAAAGCCGAGTGCGGCCCGCCGTGGATGTAAAGGATCGTCGGGTAGGGGGGCTGTCCAGCCGGCGGGAGCATGATCCAGCCTTCCACCTGTACTCCATCACTGCCGGGGAACCGCAAGTTCTTGACAGCAGGCAGGTCCCATCTGGCCAGCAGATCGGCGTTGAGGTGTGTGAGCCGCCGTTCGCCCGCCCCGCTCAGATCGGTGAGATACAGATCGGTGGGGTTGTCCAGCGTGCTGACCAGAAAAAGCAGTTGATCCGCCTTTATGTCCTGCGGTATGCAGGCTCGCTCGCCGGCCAGCACGGACACGCAGCTTCCCGGCCCGCTCAACGCGATGCGATAGATCTGGACGGTGCCGCCATCCTGTACCTGGGTGTAGGCAGCCTGGCCATCTTTGGGGATCAGAATCCGCGGCGCGCGCACGGCCATGACGGGCATATCGGGCTGAAGCCCGCCGCCCACCTGAAGATCCAGCCCGGCAGTGCGGCATTCCGGCTCGCCGCCCTGGCTGGCTACGATCCAAAGATCGTTCTGAGTGCCGATGGGCTCATCGACGAGCGATGCGATCAAGACGACCTTGGTCCCATCGGGCGTCCAGGCCGCGGAAACGACATTCCCCCAGTCCTTCAACAGGGTGCGCACCTCGCCTTCCAGGTTCACGACCCGGACATCCGGGTGATGCCGGTGCGAATCAGGGAACAGCACGGCGGAAAAGAGAATCTCCCGGCCATCCGGCGACCAGGCGAGCCCGCTTTTCTGGCAGGCGTCGTCGGTCAGCCGTTTGGGCTCCCCACCCTCGACCGGGATCACATAAATATCCTGCAAGACGTTTTCCAGATAACCCATCTCGTCAAAACGAAAAGTATGCCGTGTGAGGCGGTAGGGAGCCTTTAGATCCAAGGGCTCCTCTTCCGGCACGGCTGTAAGAGCAATGTGTTTGCCATCAGGCGACCACTCTGGGCCGCCGCCCACACCCTGTTTCATGGCCGTCAGCGCGCGGGCCTCGCCACCATCCACCGGGATGATATAGATCTGGGGTTTTTCGTTCCGCGTGGAGATAAATGCGATTTGCCGCCCATTGGGCGACCAGCGCGGAGCGGTGTCGCGGGCCAGTCCGGCGGTGAGCTGGCGCGTCTCGCCGGTCTCCAGCGAGAGCAGCCAGATCGCCACGTGCTCTTCTAGTTCTTTATTTTCTGTTTCGACGCGGGAAACCATATAGGCCACAGTCTTGCCATCGGGAGAAAGCTGCCCATCCTGTAGGAATTTGAGCTTGAACAAGTCCTCTGGTTCAACTGTTCGAAGTTCTTGCTTTTCGTTCACATTGTCCTCCTTGGTGAAAAAAGATTTTGTTACCCGACACCATCATCGAACACTCAAACTTTACGACGCTACAGATTTGTCCAAAGTCCAATTGCTAGAAGCGGCTTGGACATAGTCTAGAATTATGTGCTTGGGTGTCTGTGAGCACAAGTTTAACCACGGAGACACTGAGAACACCGAGTTTTTTGAGCTTTTCTCTGTGCTCTCCGTGTCTCCGTGGTTCCTGTGACCCCTGAGCACATAATTTGGCACTATGTCGCGGCTTGTTATTCCACCTAAATGACCAAAGTCCAGTCAAGATCGGCGTTCACAGGCCGAACGGTCTCCTGACCGAGCCTCTCTCACCTTGGTCAAAGACCTTTGGCGAGCGGAATATGAAGCGTCAAACGGCAATTGGTATCACTTACTAGATACCAGTTCCTGCGCAATCCTGTTGTGCCGCTCGATCACCGGCCCCAGGTCTACCGTCAGGAGATGCCCATCCTCCACGACCACCTGGCCGTTGATGATGGACAGGTCAACTCGCTGCGGGGTGCAAAAGACCAGCGCCGCCAGCGGGTCGTGGAGCGCCCCGGCATAGTCCAGCCGGTTCAGGCGGAAACCGATAAAATCGGCGGCCTGGCCCGGGGCCAGTTGGCCGACGTCGTCGCGGCCCAGCACCCGCGCGCCGCCCACCGTCGCCAGCCACAGCGCCTCTTCGGCCGATAGGCCAGCCGATACTTCCCCCATCGCAGGGGGGATTGAGGGGGGTAACACCCGCTGCAACAGGAGCGCCATCCGCGCCTCGGCCAGCATGTGGGACGAGTCGTTGCTCGCCGAGCCGTCCACCCCTAGTCCTGTCCGCACGCCTGCATCCAGGTAGGCCCGCACCGGGGCAATGCCGGAAGCCAGGCGCATATTCGAACTGGGGCAATGACAGACACCGGTGCCTGTCTGGGCAAACAGCGCAACTTCCTCCTCGTTCAAGTGCACGCAGTGAGCGTGCCACACGTCGTTGCCCACCCAGCCCAGGTCCTCGGCGTAGGCCACCGGCCGGCGATCGAACTCACGCAGGCAGAAGGCCTCCTCGTCCAGGGTTTCTGCCAGGTGCGTGTGAAGCTGAACGCCGTAGGAGCGAGCCAGCGCGGCCGCCTCGCGCATCAGGTCGGGCGTGACCGAGAAGGGGGAGCAGGGCGCGACGACGATGCGCAGCATGGCGTAGGGCTCCGGGTCGTGGTAAGTCTCGATGGCTCGCCGCGTGTCCTTGAGGATAAAGTCTTCGTCCTCGACGACGCGATCTGGGGGCAGTCCTCCCTTGCTCTCGCCCAGGCTCATCGCGCCCCGGCAGGGGTGGAAGCGGATGCCAAGCTCCTGCGCGGCCCGGATTTCGTCGTCAATGCGGCAGTCGTTGGGGTAAATGTAGAGGTGATCGGACGCGGTGGTGCAGCCGGAGAGCATCAGTTCGGCCAGCCCCACCAGCGCGCTGGTATAGATGGCTTCCGAGGTCAACCCGGCCCAGATGGGGTAGAGGGTCTTGAGCCAGCGGAAGAGCGTGGCGTCCTGCGCTGCTGGCACGGCCCGGGTCAGGGTCTGATAGAGATGGTGGTGGGTGTTGATCAACCCCGGCAGGACGATCATTCCATGGGCGTTGATGACGCGGTCAGCCTCAGCCGGCAGGTCGGCCGTCGGCCCGACCTGCTCAATGACGTTGTCCCGCACATACAGGCCGCCATCGGGAATTGAGATTTGAGATTTGAGAATCGTCACCAGCAGGTCGGCGTGTTTCACAAGTAGCGTTGGCATAATACGTGCTCCTGGACGAGTTTTGTGAAATAGCACATTGATTAAACCATCAGGAAAGGCACAGAGGTAGTGACTCCTTTAAGAATCAAGAGCATCTCGGCCGCCCCTTTTAGAGAGAGCGTTCCTTCAAATGCCTCTTTCAGGGTCATCTCCTTGATTGCAAAACCGGGGGAGAGGCTGATTCGGACTTGGGCGTTCTCAAAGGTGATTATACCATTCTTTATCGAAAGCTGCGACTCCTGGCCGCCTTCCCGCCGCCGGATGGTGCTTCCCTCGATGTAGAAGGCGTTGTCGTCTTTGAGCCGGAAATCG
>CAYVPU010000138.1:0-8808 GCA_964453885.1 uncultured Anaerolineae bacterium
CTATCACCTTACACTCGGTTCTGCAACTTGCCACAGATTTTGGCCACACTCGTATCAATTGATGTGACGGAAGATAATCGCAAAACCTTTGGGGGCCTGGATGATATAGAAAGACTGGCTCTCAAAATCATCAGCTACCTTGACGTGACTCCTAAAATCCTCTTGGAGCATCTATTGCAAAGAAGCGACTTTGAGAAAGGTAAAGGAGTAATTGAATCGCTCTTGGCACGAGGAGTTGTCTTCCCAGCAGAAAGGATACTCCTCACTCCCCATAGAACAAAAGTTGAAGCCATTTGTATGTTCGACTCCTTTGAGGAATTTATCGCAGAGCAAATGTATAGACTGGATACAATAACCGTGATTCCTGGTTTGCTATTGACCCAAGCGCGCGATTGCCAGGATGAACTCCCCCTGGCTTTACTCGCTCTAATGGACAGGCATGATGACCTGGATGACCGACAAAGGGAACAAATGAACGAGATTATCCTGACTCACAGAGAAAATCCAGTAGCGTTGTGGATTGCTAGCGATCTTGCGGAAAAGGATGAGGATTTACTGCAAATAGCAGATTATGTGCGTAAATCAACACCTCAAGTAGCTCCAGAAACCCTGGCTTTCTTTGGACGCGCTTTTGCAGAACATGAGAATTATACCCAGGCCATAGAGTTTCTAGAAAGAGCCATAGAGATAAAGCCAGACCAAGCGTCGTGGCTCCACACACTAGCTCATTCTTACGAGGGGATGGGCGATTTGGAGAGCGCAGTCGAGTATATGGAAAAGGCGGTTAGCAAAAACTCGTGGTATTTTGATTGTCTAGGCCTGCTATACTCCAAGTTGGATAGAGATGACCAGGCTCTTGAGTGCAATCAGAAGGCCATTGAGCATAGCCACGACAATGCAAAGGCGTGGAACAATATGGGAGTAATATACTCGCAACGAGGAGATCATGACAAAGCCTATGAATGCTATGAAACTGCATTAGAAATCAATTCCGAGTTCATCTGGAGCCTTCGGAATATAACCAGTCTGTTTAACAAGCTAGAAGATTTTGAAAGGGCGAGACAATATGGCCTTAGAACTCTTGCCGTTGAGGAAAACGATGACACAAATTGGGCGCTGTTGGCCAATTCTTACTATGGACTGGAAAAATATCAAGAAGCCATACAAGCATTGGAGCGAGCCGTTGAGTTGAATTCTGAAAATGCAGAACACTACCACCATTTGGGACTCTGCTTTGGTAAGCTCGAAGAATTTGACAAGAGGGTTTTCTACTATAGTCGAGCCATAGAAAAGAACCCACAGTACGCTGAAGCATACGTCAGTCGCGGTGCAGCTTACTTTAACCAACGTGCAGATTACGCTACTGCTCGCAAAGACTATGAAACAGCTATATTTATTCGGCCATCATATGCCCTAGCTCACGCTTTTCTCGGCCATGCGCTGTTAGAACTTGGGGAAGTAAAAAAGGCTCAAGGGGAATATGAAGTTGCTTTGAAGTTAAGCAATGAAGAAAAATTGGATGCCGAATTGCTAAACCAAATTGCATACAATATGATTACGTTGAGATTGCCTGATAAAGCTGCAGAGGCCTTGGCAATCGGGCTAGAGAAAGACCCCAACTATAGCTATTTGTACGCGACCAAGGGGCTACTCCACTTCCGGCAAGGCGATGTTGCCCGGGGACGTGAACTTTACGAACAGGCCATTAGTATGTCTCCAGACGACCTCGCTCTTCGACAAAAGTTTCACTACGAACACGGGCTGACGCTTCGCATTCAGGGCAAGTTTGACGAGGCCATAAAAGAACTTGAACGCGCTCTGGACACAGCATCAGAGTATGTTTTGGGCGAACAAGTTGAGGCAGAAATCCAAAAGGCCAAGCGAGAAGAAGATTCTGGGTAATCCGGCTCTGCAAATGGGTAGTGTCCCTTACTGGCGGGCGAAACTGGCGTTGAGCAGTGGCAGGGAACAGTTATTAAACACGGTTATTGCCACCCGCGTATATCTCGAGTTGACCGGCTATCCCCAGCTCGGCAACAGTGTGCTGCACATCGCCCACGCGCTTTGGGGCGGGTTATTGTTAATTATCGCCGTTGGTACTTGAGTGATTATACTATATGAACCCGGCCGGGCCGATAGGCCCGCGCACATCGGCGGTCACACGTGCTTGTAGTCAATCTTGTGGCAGAAGCTCATTCACGCAACCAGCCCGGCGGGTTATGCGGGTTGCCGTTAGCTGGTATGTACTGATATCGCACCCAGGCTGCCACGGACGCGCCGCAATTGCAGCACATTCAAGCCCCGGCAGCGCAGTTCCAATTGGATGAGGATATTTTCGCCACTGGGTTTATTGTGCCCGAGGCCAAGTAGCGGGAAAAGCTGGACGTCGTCGTCCAGGACGTGGGTCGCTAATGGCCATAATCTGCTGCCATGTCGGCCCTTTCCACTGCCTGCGGGTGGGTAGGACCCCGGGAGTGAGGGTGATCTAGTGTACCGTAGAGTTTGCATCGTTGGACTGCTGGTTCTGCTGCTGGGGGCCAGGTTGGCCCAGGGTCTGGCCGTGCCACGTTGCACCCCGGCGGGTATTGTTCAAGTGGCGATCCTGTCGGCAGAGGGGGACGTCGAGGCGGCGGTGCGGCAGGCGGTGGCCCTGGTTGGGGGCCTTGAGAGCGTGATCGAACCCGGCGACGTGGTGGTCGTCAAGCCCAACCTGGTGATGGACGCCCCGGCCGAGGGCGGCATGGTCACCGACCCGGCCGTGACCCGGGCCGTGGTGCAACTGGCCCGTGAGGCGGGGGCTGATCAGGTGATCATCGCCGAGGGCTCGGCCCAGTACCGGGAGGGGGATGTCAACCGCGACCGCTTCTGCACCCCAGCCGCCTTCCGCGTCGCTGGCTACGACGCCGACGGCGATATGGTAGATGACGCCACCGGCGCGCCGCTCGTGGACCTCAACGACAGCGGCGGCACCGACGTGGCCGACCCTGAGAAGGTGACACAAGTCGTCGTGCCCACGGGGCTAATGCGCACGGAGTACTGGCTGCCCAACGTGGTACTCGAGGCCGATGTGCTGATCAGCGTGCCGGTGCTGAAAAACCATTACCTGGCCGGTGTGACGCTGGGGATGAAGAACCTGATTGGCCTGCTGGCCAACGACCTCTACCACGGGCCGGGCAACATCTATGGCAAACATAGCTTGTCACACAGCCCTATCGAGTTGGATCAGCACATCGTGGACGTGAACCTGGCTCGCCGCCCCGACTTTGTCGTCGTTGATGGGCAGCGAGGGATGATTGATGGCCCCATCGGCTCACAGATCATTGACCCGCCCATGGGCCTGATCCTGGCGGGGCGCGACGTGGTCGCGGTAGATACGGTGGGCACGCTGGTGATGGGTTACGACCCTCGCGCCATCCCCTACCTCCAACTCGGCGCCCAGAACGGCGTGGGTACGACGGACACAGGCTACATCCAGGTGGTGGGGACGCCGGTGGCCCAGGCCCGGCGTGACTTTCCGGCGCCGTATGACGACTCACCGGCCCAGCGGGCCGATTCCGAGTCGCCGACGGCCGCGATCACCGCTCCGGCTGAGGAGGAGTGGCTGGGAGCAGTGACGGTCGTGGTGGCAGCGGACGACAATGACGCCGTGGCTCGGGTAGAGATCTGTCTGGACGAGCAGCAGGTGGGGCAGGCTCTGGCGCTGCCCTATCAGTTCGAGCTATACACCGGGCAGTATCCATCGGGAGCGCACACGCTGCGGGCGGTGGCCTATGACCGCAGTCTCAACCAGGCCGAGTCCAGTCGAGAAATCACCTTTGTCTCGCCTCCCCTCACGCCCCAGGCTTACCTGCCCCTGGTGGCCAGGAACCACCCCCCGCCCACACCCACGCCAACGGCGACCTCGACACCAACGCCGCTCGCTTTGGTCATCGAAGACTTTGAGAGTTACAGCAGCGACGAGGCTCTGCACACAGTCTATACCATCAACGACGTCGGAGGCGCGAACGTTGGCCAGATCAGCCTGGCCTATCCGCCTGACGTCGGCACTGTACCGTGTCCAGTACGGTGCAGCGGGGCTCAAGGTGCCGCCTTCCATTATGAGATCAAGAACCCTGCACCGGCTGACTATGCTGGCTTTGAGCGCAGGTTTCTTGCCCAGGACTGGCGGGGCTACAGCACCTTCTGTGTCTGGGTAAAGAGCGATGGATCGAGCATGAATCTGGCCATCCAGTTCGGTGAGGCCAGCGGCGAGGTGTGGCGCTACGGAACCGTTCTTTCGACCTTTGACCTCAAAGACTTTCAGCTTCCGCTTGACGAAGGCACCTTCGAGTGGGCCGATTGGTCGGCCTGGGAGAATGGGCAGATTGACCTGGACGCCATTGATTACTATGGCTTCTTTGTTGGCGGTGGTGGCCAGGGCGCAGGGACGATCTATGTGGACGAGGTCCAGTTGATGCCATAACCCAAGGAGGTTTGACGTCATGCCGGCAGATCTGTTTTCGACGCTCATGTTGATTCTGCTGAACGCTGCCCATGCCGTGGGGCAAGTGGGACCTTACGTCGTGGGTGGCATCGTCGTAGCGGCGTTGCTGTCGCGGGCTTTCCAGAACCGGCGCTGGGCCGTGCCGCCGTGGCTGCCCCGGCCACTGGTCATACCCCTGGGGGCCGCGATGGGGGTCGTTTCTCCGCTACCGACGACGGGGGTAGTGCCGTCCGTGTTGCGGCTGCAGGCGGAGGGACTGCCGGTTGGGCCAGCGCTGACCTTCGTGTTGGCCTCGTCGCTGTTGAATCCGCAGTTGTTCATCCTGACACTGGGGACGCTGGGGGCCAAATTCGCGCTGGCGCAGATGGTTGGCGTGCTCTTGCTCAGCACTGGGATGGGGTTGGCGCTGGGGAGGGGGAACGGCAGATGGCAGGCGGCGCGCGATGGCTCCTCTCTGGCGGGCAAGGGTTCCCGGACACGACTGGTGAGCCTGGCGGAACACGTGGGTCTGTACGTTTTGATGGGCTTGATCGCCGGCGCCTGCTTGCAGGTGCTCCTGCCGCAGCTTGGGGTACTGGGTTGGTTGGGCGAGCATGGTTGGCTCTCGACGCCGATGCTGGGCTGGCTGGGCGCGCCGTTCTACACCTGCGGCGGTAGCGCCGTGCCTCTGGCTGGGGGCCTGGCTCAGACCGGCCTTGGACGTGGGGCGTTATTTACTTTCTTGTTGGTGGGGCCAGCACTGCGGGGGACGACGCTGGCCAACCTGGGTTGCTTGCTCTCAAAGCGGGCGCAGGTGGCTTGCCTGGCCACACTGGTTCTGGCTGGAGGTCTGCTGGGCTACGTCTTTGATTGGCTGGTAAGGGTGATTTGATGACCGCTGCCGAGTTCGCCTCACTACTCTCTTTTCTCTCCGTCCCCCGGCCCAACGGCAGCCGAGCGCTGGGGCGGACGGTGGAGGCAGTGCGGGCGTGGCTGGAGGACGAAGGTGTCCCTGTCCAGCCCCATCGCTTCACCCTCCATCCCTACTCTATGGAACTGTTGGGCCTGTGGATGGCCCTCACTGGTCTCCTCTTGCCCGTGGCCGCGCTGGGCCGGTGAGGTTGGGGCGGACTGATCCTGGCACTGCTGACCTTGGCCATACCGCTGCTGGAGATTCGCTTCCTCTGCCCTTCGGTCACTGCCCTGATCCGGCAGCCGGCCCAGAACCTGGTCGCCTCCTTCCCCGCTCCCCATCCTGGTCAGGAGGTCATCCTCTGTGCCCACCTGGACTCCAAGACCGAGCTTTTGGATCACACCCAGCGGATGGTGCTTTTGCGACAAAGTCTCCCGGCGATGGGGCTGGCGCTGGCCTGCGGCGTACTCACGGCCGTGGAGAGACTCTTGCCGGCGGGGACTGCCGCCCTCACCGTCCGCTGGCTGGCTTTCCTGGCCGGCCTACCGGTGGCTCTCTATGGGCTGGGGATGGGGGCCAATCTGGTCGACGGGCGTTTCAGCCGTCACCCCAGCACCGGCGCAGTGGACAATGGGGCTGCCGTGGCGGTGCTGATGGTGCTGGCTCGACAACTATGCCAGGGAAACCTACACCTCGGCTGCACTTCCGTCACGCTCCTGTTCACCGTGGGAGAGGAGGCCCAGATGCAGGGGGCGCTGGCCTACGTGCGAGATCGAAAGGACTGGCCCCTGCCCACCTGCGTCGTCAACCTGGAGGTGCTGGGGCAGAACGGGGGCTACTGGCTCTGGGAAGAGGATGGGACAGTGATGCTCCGGATGCCAGTTGACCCTGCCCTCAACCGTGCGCTAGAGTTGGCGGTCGAGGCGGTGACGGGAGAGCAGCCCGTGCGTGAGCCGGAGATCAGTTGCGACGCTTTCGCCTTTCTCCGCCGGGGTATCGCCGCCGCCACCCTGGGCAGCTTTGACCGGGACCTGGGTGGACGGGGGTTTCACTCGGCGCTAGACAACCCGGGCCGGGTAGACCCAGGGAGGCTTGCGCAGGCGGTGGAGGTACTGAGCCGTTTCTTGACAGACCTGGACGCTACAGAAGAGAAATCGAAGCCCTGCCCGGGATCGCCCGCAATAACTCCTACTGGGTACGTCCCAGCCGGTTGCTGGCGGGAGAGTACCCTGCGGCGTTGGAACAAGAGCAAGCCCGGCGGAAGGTGCGCTGGTTGCTGGAGGCAGGTGTTGCTTTTTTCCTGGATCTGACCGAGGAGGACAACCTGGAACCCTATGCGCCGCTGCTGCGCAGAGAGGCCACTTTCCAAAGGCGCTCGGTGAAATACCAGCGGATGCCGATCCGAAATATGGCGACGCCGACGCCGGAGGAGATGATAGCCATTCTGGACACGATAGACACTGCCCTGGCAATGGGCCATACCATCTATGTCCATTGCCAGGGCGGGATAGGACGGACCGGGACGGTAGTCGGTTGCTGCCTGGTGCGGCATGGCATGGGGGGCGAGGATGCGCTTGAGGAGATCGCCCGTCTGCGGCGAGGAACGCCTCGCGAGGGGAAATCCTCGCCGTTTAGGAAAGCGCAGCGCCAGGTGGTGTTGAACTGGCCTGTGGGGAGGTGAAACGGTGGACTCTATGATACAGAATCGAGCCCGGGGCTGTGCTGTGGGCGCGGCTGTGGGGGATGCGCTGGGGATGCCCCTGGAGTTTGGCCCACGTCAGTCCGCCGACTGCCTGGTGCGGGAGATGCGGGCGGGGCGGCTTCCCCCTGGCACCTTTACCGACGACACGGAGATGACGCTGGCGCTGGCCGAGAGCTTGCAGGCGCACCGCCCCCTGGACCCGGTGGATTTAGCGCAACGCTTTGTGGCCTGGTACCGGGCCGGACCGGACGACGTGGGAGTCCACACCAGCAGTGTCCTGTCTCTCGTGGCTTCCGGGGAGCCGTGGGAGCAGGCGGTGGAGGCTGTGCAACGGCAGCGGCCCGACTCGGCAGGGAACGGATCGGTGATGCGTTGCTGGCCGGTGGCACTGGCCCACTGGAACGACCTGGGCCGGTTGGTGGCCGACAGCCGCCTACAGAGCCAGGTCACTCATCCTCACCCAGAGTGCGTGGCCGGGAGCGGTTTCGTCAACGTCGCCATTTATCACCTGCTGGGGGGAGCCTCGCCTGCGGAGGCGGTGGCGTGGGCGCTGGAGGTGGTAGAGATGCCGGGGCCACTGCGGGCGGTCATCCAGGCAGCGCCTGGTCGTCGCCGTGAGCAATTGGAGAACACCGGCTGGGTGCGCCACACACTGGAAAGCGCCGTGTGGGGGCTGCTGACCACTGACTCGTTTGAGGAAGCTGCCGTCCAGGTGGTCAACCTGGGAAAAGATGCGGACACAGTGGGGGTAGTGGTAGGAGCTTTGGCGGGGGCGGCCTATGGACTGGAGGCGATCCCTGTCCGATGGCGGGAGGCGGTGCGGGGAGAGTGGCCTCTGGGCAGCGGGTGCAGCTGGCGGGTCGATGACCTGGCTGCCCTGGCCGATCAGCTCCAGGATTGAGGCACTGTAGGTTGGGGGAGGGCTGAATGTCCTGCTTTCACATCCTCACCGGCGAGCACAGCCGCTTCCGCCGTTGGACTCTCTATCTCTTTGCTCGCTACGTCGAGATGCCGCTCCTGGCCTGGAGTTACCGGCTCTTGCGAGGCCGCTACCAACGGTTGGGGCGGAACCGCCTGGTGCGGACTGTACTCGGATGGCTCGTCGCCGCGCCTTTCGGCTATCTGGGCGATACCGCCCGCCCTACCCCCACCCCCGAGGTGCTGCGCATGATTGACGCGCTAGACGGGCCTATCGCCGTCGGCCCCTGCCGCTCCGGCCACGGCGGCTGCGACCACCCTCTGGAAACAGACATCGTCATCCGCACCGGCGTGGTGGCCTGGACTCGCGCCTTCCCCCACGAGTACCGGCTCATCAGCCAAGAGGAAGCCAAGCAGATTGTGTCCGAGTGCCAGCGGCTGGGGATGTGGCAGATGGTCTTCGTCCACTGCCCGGTCAACCAGGAGAACGAGAAAGGCAACGAGTACGTCATCTGCAACTGCTGCGCCTGCGGCTGCGTGCCCTACATCCTCAACTGGGAACTGGGGCAGCGTGGGTACCCCCTGCTGCGCGGGGACTATCCCAAGGATCTGGGTAAAGCCAGAGGAAGTGGACTTGTTGGACGACTACATAGGCCCCGCCTACGCATATCCCACCGAGGAGGCATTGTGAGCGGTGGAGCGAGTGGCGCGGGCAGAAGGTCTGCCTCTGGAGACGACCTACACCGGCAAGGCAATGGCAGCGCTGCTGGATTACGCAGCGCGTCATCCGGGGGCGCGGCTGCTCTTTGTAGA
>CAYVPU010000139.1:0-8733 GCA_964453885.1 uncultured Anaerolineae bacterium
GCCGGGGTATGCCAGGGGCGTGGCCGTCGCCGGGGGCTACGCCTACGTCGCCGATAGTAGCGGTGGCCTGCGGGTGGTGGACGTCTCCACGCCGTCGGACCCGACCGAGGTGGGCTTCTACGACACGCCGGGGTATGCCAGGGGCGTGGCCGTCGCCGGGGGCTACGCCTACGTCGCCGATTGGGATGATGGCCTGATCATCTTGCGCTATACGGGAGTGGAAGACTGTACTGTTTACCTGCCGCTTATTCTCGGGAACTATCCGTAACATCCGAACCCTTGCGAAGGTTCCCAACCTTCGCAAGGGTTATCCAGCAACCATAATCTCAGACTGAAGGCTGTTCGACATGTCGCCCAACGTCGCCACCAGCGGCGCTCCCTGCTCGACGCTCAACGCGATGCCATCTATACTCTTTGAAAGGTTGCAACCAGAGCAAGAATAGGCTATAATCAACGCGGGGGAGAAAAGCAATGGGTGAAGCGGATGTGAGTGGCAAGTGGCTGTTGGGAGACGCACCCGATGAATGGGTGCGTTGGATGCTGGCCGACCAGACGCTGGAGGTGGAAGAGTTATTGAGCGCTGAGTTTCAGCACATGCTGCGGCACAGCGATGCATTGCTGCGGGTGCGAGACGCGCGCGGCCCCTTCCTGCTGTTGGTCGAACTGCAACTCTACTACGATCCAAAGATGCCCCGGCGGATACAGGCGTATGCCGCGTTGGCCGAGGAAAAGTACGGGCTGCTGGTATACTCCCTGGTATTCTACCTGTTGCCACCTTCGCCTGGTGTTGACCTGCCCGACCGGTATTACAGCGAATTTCGGGGCCAGGTGGCTCGCCGGGACTTTCGGGTGGTGAAAGCGTGGGAATTGGAAGCGCGGGATGTGGTAGAACGGGGGCCGTTGGCGCTGGTACCACTGACGCCGTTGATGAGAGGGGCGGACGAAGACCTGGTTCGTGCCGGGGCGCGGGTGCTGCGGGAGCAGGGCGCGGATGAGGAGATGGAAGTGGCGCTGGCGCTCTTTGCCAGTTTTGTGATGAGCGCCGAACGAGTACAGCAGATTGTGAGGTGGGAAATGGCTGTGTTGCGAGAGTCACCGTGGTATCAGGAGATCGTTCAGGAAGGGCGACAGGAAGGCCTCCAGGAAGGCCTCCAAAAGGGCCTCCAAGAGGGTCTCCAGAAGGGCCTGTTTGAGGCCGTGCTGCATCTGGTGCAGACACGCTTTGACCTTTCGGGCAGCGTCGTCGAGCACCTGGCAACAGAGTTACGATTGAGGGAGGCTGACGCACTGCGACAATTGTTGGTGAGCGCGGCCAGCGCGGAAAGCATAGACGAGTTTAGAGCCTCCCTGGAGGCGACGACGGCCACGGCCACAATGACCCCTGTGCCTTCTGTTTCTGCCTGACCTGAGCGCTACGTTCCTGAGCCCTTTGACTTTGCTCAGGGTCGAGAGGCCGCCAGTGTTGCCCCTCGACTGCCGGGGTGCAACTTTGCGCCATGCGTAACCTGCCCATAGTTTGTGACGGCGTAGAGACGTTGTGGCGTGCCGAGCAAGGGTCTGCTGCCCCCACCCCAGCCCTCCCCCGTTTCACGGGGGAGGGTGTTCTGCAAAGCAGGGTGTGGCGATCACCATCAGTAATTCAGGATCAAGGAGGAATTCCAATGAAACCCATTCGCGTGCTCACCCTGTTGTTAGCATTGGCCTTGCTCGTGGGCGCCGCGCCACCCGCCCGCACCGCTGAACCACTGAGCGCACTGAACGACGCTGATGCCACTGAACGACCGGCCTTCGACTACGCTTCCCTCGGCCACGCCCTTTGACTGAGCTCAGGACAGGCCCTGATGCAGGGACGTGGCGGCGCATAGTGGGTAGCTAATAGCTGGTGGCCGGGACGAGAGCCGTTGCCAGGCGATCCAGGGAGGCGGGTTGAAGTTCGAGATGGACAGGTTGAGTGAAGTGAGCCAAAGGAGTGCCCCAGCGAAAGATGGTCAGTAGTTGGAGTTTGTAATACTTTTGACTTTCGTGCGTCTTTATTATTGCAGGAACCTGCAAGGAGGCTGCCGTCCGCGACGAGTTTGCCCGCCGCTATCGTGAATACTTGCCCCGCATCCTCAACTTTATGCGCCTGCGGGTGGACGACGAGGCGCTGGCCCAGGACCTGACCGCGGCCACCTTTGAGCGGGCGCTGGCTCACCTGGGTCAACTCCGCTCGCCGGGGGCTTTTGGCGGGTGGCTGTTTCGCATCGCCCGTAACGAACTGGCGGGGCATTACCGCCGCCGCCGGGCGCACGTCCCGCTGGAAGCCGTGGCCGGCCGGCCGGCCGACGTGCTTCCGGTCGAAACTCAGGCCGAGCGCAGCGAAGATCTGGCCCGCTTGCTGGCGGCGATTCGCACCCTGGCGGAGCGGGAGCAAGAGATCATTGGCCTAAAGTTTCTCGGCGGCCTGAACAACCGGCAAATAGGGCAGGCGATGGGCTTGCGCGCGGGCCACGTGGCGGTGATCCTCTACCGGGCCATCCGCCGCTTGCGGGACCTGCTGGGAGAGGAGTAATCGTGGAGCGCAAAGCCGCCCGGTGGCTGTCAGAACGCATCGAAGGGGTACTCGACATAACCAGGGATGAGGAAGCAGATGACCTGCTGGATACGGCACGGGAACTGGTTCGCCTGAATGACCTGTTTGACCCGCCGGACCCGGCCTTTGAGCGGCGGCTGACGGCGCAGATTGAGACGCGCTTAGCGGAAGGCCCTCAACGGCGAGTTGCCTGGCGTCCGCGCCTGGCCTGGGGCCTCGTCGCGGGCTTGGTGCTCGTGGTGGCTTCCCTGTTCACGTCGCCCGGCCAGGCTGTCATGGCCGAGCTTTTGGCCATCTTTCGCCTGGGCCGGACCGAGATACGCGTCGAACCAGAGACGGCTACTGTTGCCCGGACTTTTACCGGCACCGCCGAAATCACACTCCCCGGCCTGCCCGCAGCGCGAGAGACGGTCGCGCCGCGCACCCTCCAAGTGCCGGCCTACCTGCCCCAGGGCTACCGTTTGCACCGTGTCAGCACCAGTCACTTTGACGAGATGCCGGCGTGGACCCAGCCGTTGTTCATTGACGTGACCTACCGGCGAGAGACGAACGAGGTTGTCTGGGAGCTTTCCTATCGCCAATACTTTGTGGCGTCGGGCGGGCCAGGCACTATCCAGGCGTTGACCTATCCATCAAAAGAGTTCGAGTCCGCCCGGCAGGTGAACGTAGGCAGCCGTCCGGCGGTGCTTCTGACCAAACAACCGGCCAGTCCCATCCACCCGTCGGAACGGATTCTGCACCTGGTATGGGAGGGAGAGAACGCGGTCTTTACCCTCACCACCTCTGAACTCTCGCCCGATGAACTCGTCCGCATCGCCGAATCGGTTGCACCTTATCGCTGATACGGCCACGCATCACGTTTCACTCGTACTCAGGAGGCCCCGTGCTCTACATCTTGACCTGGTGGTTCGTTCTCCAACTCATCGGCCTGGCGGTGCTGCCGCTGGCCTTCCGGCTCTTCCGGCGACTGCCTGATCGGGGCTATGCTTTTGCTCGCCCGCTGGGCTTGCTGCTGACCAGCTATGTCTTCTGGCTGGGGAGCAGCCTCGGCTTGCTGAGGAATCGCTGGGGCGGGATCCTGTTCGCGCTGGCGGCCGTCACTGGCCTCTCCTGGCTGGCCTATCGCCGCTGGCCTGGCAGAGACGAGACCCAGTTGCTCCCCTGGCTGCGCGACCATCTGAGACTGGTCGTCGTCGTGGAGGTGATCTTTGCCCTCGCTCTGGTCGGCTGGGCCTGGCTGCGCGGCTTTAGTCCCGATCTGATGACGTCGGGCGGCGAAAAGTTTATGGAGATCGCCTTCATCAATGCTATCCTCCGCTCCGAAACTTTCCCACCGCTTGACCCGTGGCTCTCTGGTTTTGCCATCAGCTACTACTACTTTGGCTACGTCATGACTGCCCTGCTGACCCGTTTCTCCGGCGTGCCGGCGACCAGCGCCTTTACCCTGGGCATCGCTCACCTGTTTGCTCTGACGGTGACAGGCTCCTTTGGCGTGGCCTACAACCTGGTGCAGGCGGGGAGGGAAGGAGGGGGCGAGAGAAAGACAGCGATCGGCTACGGACTTCTCGGCACGACCTTTGTCGTGTTGATGGGCAACCTGGAGGGCGTGCTGGAGGCGATGCGCAGCAAGGGTCTCGGCTCGGAGGCGTTCTGGAAGTGGGTGGACGTGCCCGACCTGTGGGAGCGTGGCCAGGTGACCGGCAATTGGTTTCCCGGCACCGGCTGGTGGTGGTGGCGTGGCTCCCGCGTCATCCGCGATCTGGATTTGTTGGGGCGGCCCATGCCCATCAACCCTATTGACGAGTTCCCGTTCTTTAGTTTTATCCTGGGCGACATGCATCCCCACGTGCTGGCGTTGCCCTTCGTCCTGCTGGCCGTGGCTCTGGCTTTCAACTTTTATCGGGGCCGGGGTCGCCCGTCGTGGGCCGAAATCGGATTGCTGGCGCTGGCGCTGGGCGGGCTGTTTTTCCTCAACGCCTGGGACTTTCCCATCTACCTGGGGCTGGCTCTGCTGGCTTACGGCGTGCGCCGCTACCGGGAGCTCGACGGGGTTGGGGACGCGTTCTGGAAGGATGTAGGGCTGGTTGCCGGATCGGTGTTCGGGTTGAGCCTGTTACTCTACCTGCCTTTTTACGTCGGGTTCCGGTCTCAGGCAGGGGGCATTTTGCCCAATTTGCTGTTCCCCACGCGGCTGCACCAGTACCTTATCATGTTCGGGCCGTTTATGTTTGTGTTGATTTGCTGGCTGGGCGTGCTCTTGGTCCGGGCTTTCAAGACGAGCGCCGGAAACGGTGACAACCTGGGTCTTCGCACCGTTTTGATCTGGTTGGGCGCGCTGTTCCTGTTCCCCCTGGGCATGTTGGCCTCGGTGGCGCTTCTTCTGGTGACCGAAAGCGGACGTGCCTTTGTCCAGAGTACCCTCAACATGGACGTCGTTCGCGAGGTCATCGGCCAGCAGACGATTAGCTCGCTATTGGTCGAGACGGTCCGCGTGCGCTTGAGCGACCCGTGGACCTCGATACTGCTGGCGTTGCTCATCGCTGTCGCGCTGGCGCTGGTCTGGCGCTGGCTGCGGGGCCGGGACGACGCGCTGCCCGCCATGCGCATGGAACCGACTACGGCCTTTGTCCTGTTGATGGTCCTGGTCGGTCTGGCTCTCACCCTGATCGTCGAGTGGATCTACCTGCGGGACAATTTCGGCGTGCGGATGAATACCGTTTTCAAGTTCTATTACCAGGGCTGGGTGCTCATGGGGTTGGCCAGTGTCTACGGCAGCTACTACCTGTTGGAGCGCGTGCGCGGGTTGGGCCGCGCGCTGTTTGGTCTTGGATTGGCTCTCTTGCTCGCGGGCGGGCTGGTCTACACCGTTTTTGCTGGATACAGTCGTGCCGAAGGTTTTTCAGGCGAGGACTGGACGTTGGATGGCGCCGCGTGGATCGAGCGCCATCACCCTGACGACTATGCGGCCATCGAGTGGCTGAACGCCCACGCCGATGGCACGCCAGTGGTGCTGGAGACGCCGGGCAAGTCCTACAACTATGAAGGCCGCATCTCGGCGTTGACCGGCCTGCCCTCGGTGCTGGGTTGGTCTCTGCACGAGGGCCAGTGGCGCGGCTCTCACGAAGAGCAGGGCAAACGAGAGCCGGATATTGAAGCTATCTATAGCACCATCGCTCGCACTGACCAGGATGCCGACCGCGTGCTAGCCCTGCTGGAAAAATACGACGTCACCTACGTTTACGTCGGCCCGACGGAGCGGGGTCGCTATCCGCAGGCGGGTCTGGAAAAGTTTGAGTGGTTGCTGGAACCGGTCTTCCGACAGGGGGAAGCTACGATCTATTTGGTTCGGTAAATGCGTTTATGAGAAAACCCTGATGATAAAAGAGAGCAGACGATGACGCGCAAGTGGAGAAAGCCGACCAGGCAAAAACCCCGCCGGAAAGGAACCGGTCCGGTTCTCCCGCCCGGCTGGAAGAGTGCCGGACAGAAATTGAGAGACCCTGGCGCGGGCTTTATGGAGGTCTTGATGGTTGACCTGCAAGCGCCTGACTTTGCTGACTTGGCTGGGGTCATGTCGCAGATGCTCCTGTTCCACGGGGTGTCTGCTGACGAGCCTTGTCCGTGTGGCAGTGGTCAGGCCTTTGGCCGGTGTCATCGCAACACGAAGCGTGTGCCCATCCTGTGTCTCGATATCGGCGCTGACACTTTCAGCGACGTATTGGCTCATGAAGTCACTTTTCCTGTCAAGGACACCACCGCCGTGCGCCGGGCGCTGATGACCGTGCCAGAGCTCTGTCTTACCCAGGACATTCCAGGACGGACCTTTTGGCAGTTTCTGGGACATCCGCCCCGTGCCATAGAACTGGGCAATCTCATCTTTGCCACGATAGAGTTGAACCCCGAGCGGCTATACTTTGTCACCCTCAGCCGGCAACGCAGCCTGGAGATCGTGGCTGTTTTGACCTCCCTCGTCGGGGCGCACCTGGGCCAGCCGCTTATCCAGGAGTGGGAGGTCGAATCTCAATACCGGAGCATGATTGACCGATGAGCATTTTAGAGAACTCGTTAAATAATCGAAACCAAAGCACAGGCCACCAGGCCGAGGCCGGAACCGGAGTGGCTCTGCCCTGGCTCACTGTCGAGACGGCGCTGTATCTTTTGCTGGGACTGCTGGCGCTGGTAAGCCGGTTTTATGCCCTGGGCAACCGCCCGCTGACCGCGCCGGAAGCCGCGCAGGCGCTCCACGCCTGGCAGTCCACCAGTGGCCCCGGCGGCGATGCGCTGGCTGCCAGCCCGCTGCTCTTTGCCGGGCAGTCGTTGTCCTTTGCTCTCTTTGGCGCCAGCGACGGCGCGGCCCGGTTGTTCCCTGCGCTGGCTGGCACGGTACTGGTGTTGCTGCCTTGTTTGCTGCGCCACCGGCTGGGTCGAGTCGGGGCGCTGGCGGCTTCGGCGTTGCTGCTCATCTCGCCGACGGTGCTTTTTACCTCGCGCGACGGCAGCGGTGACGTCTTGCTGTTGGCCGCCGGACTGGCTACGTTGGCTGGCCTCGTCGGCTGGGTGGATTTTCGCCGGCCGGTCTATCTCTACCTGACGGCCGCCTCGGCAGCGCTGGCGCTGGTGTCCGCGCCCGGTGTCTACACACTGATCGTTGCCCTGGCAGCCGCTTTCGCGCTACTGGCCCTTCTCGGCCGGCGCGCGGGGGATGGGATTGTTCGCCGAGGGTCTTTGACCGAGGCGGAGAACGACGCCTGGACGATCCTTCAAGCTGCCTGGCAAGAGGCGGGGACCCGGAAAGAGTGGCTTCGCATCAGCGTTGCGCTCTTTTTCGGCACCTTGGTCCTGGTTCCCACCACCCTGCTCCTGCATCTGGAGGGGATGCAGGCCGTGGCCGGTCTCTTTCCCGCCTGGATCACTCACTTTGCGCCATGGGCTGGGGGGCAGCCGTGGAGCTACCCGCTGGCTGTCCTGGTCCTGTACGAATTGCTGCTGTTGCTCTTTGGCCTGGCCGGTGCAATTGTGGCCTTTCGACGGCGCGATTTGCTGGGGCGACTGCTGGCCGTCTGGGCTGGCGTGGCGCTGCTCATCGCACTGGTTGCTGGCGGGCGAGGGCCGGGTGATGTGCTTTTGGTCGTCGGGCCGCTGGCGCTCCTGGCAGGCCACGTCGTCGGGTGGCTGCTGGAAGAGGTCGCCGAGCGCGGCCAATGGACCAGGGACGGTCTCGTCGTTGGCTTGCTGATGGCCATCGGCGTATTTTGCTACATTGAACTGGCTTCGTATGCTTATCGCCGAGAAACGACCTATCTCTGGCTGGCAGCGTTGTCATTGGGCTTGTTCGTCGGCCTGTTCGCCCTGTACGCTGCCTGGTTTAGGCAGCCATCTGCCTGGCGTGGTGGTGCCCTGACGCTGTTGGTCCTGTTGTCACTGGTCACGATCTCTTCCGCGACCAACCTGACTTATCATCACGGGCACGATCCCCGCGAGCTACTGGTGGTCGAGGGGACGTCGCCCAACGTGCGCGACCTGCCGGCCTTGCTGGAGCAGGCTTCCATGCAACGCCTGGGTGCGACCGAGATCATTCCCCTCACCGCTGACCAGTCCGTGGGGCCGGTGGTGCGCTGGTATCTGCGTGACTTTCGTCACCAGACCTGGCTCTCGACCGCGCCCGGGCCAGGAGTGGCGACTGAAGCTGTCGTCACGCCCTGGCGGGCCTACGCGCCGGAATTGGGTGCGACCTATTTCGGAGAAGATTTTGTCGTACGCACGACCTGGCAACCGCGCAACCTGGCCTGGGCCGACTGGGCCAACTGGTTGATTTTTCGCAAATCATCCGACCGTCCGCAAGAAGAGCGGGTTGTGCTATGGTTGAAACATCAGGGGGATTGATGGAAGAGAGTGAAAAGATGGAAGAATGGAAGGATGGGAGGATGGGAACCGGCATGGAAAACCAACCTTCCAACCCTTTGCCCTCAGTCCTTGGGCCTGAGGACCAAGGGTCCTTGGACCAAAGCCCTGGGTCCTTGAGACCCAGGATCAAGGAGACCAAGGGCCTTCCAATCTTCCAACCTTCCAACCTTCCAACTCTGCTGTGGTTTGTCTTGCTAATCGTCGCGGCAGCGACGCGGCTGTGGGATGTGGGCGCACGCACCATGAGCCACGATGAA
>CAYVPU010000140.1:0-8567 GCA_964453885.1 uncultured Anaerolineae bacterium
CCCGCATCCCGAAGGTCCAACGTCAACAGATACTGGCCTAGACCCGCCAACGCCAGGGCAAAGATCACCAACCACTGCCGACGCCTCTCTTGCCTTATCCCCTTCGCTCTCACCATACCCCTTTATCCAAGTGCGCAATCCGCAATCTATTCCCACGTCCCTTCGGCAGGCGGGAAAAGATACTGCGTGGTGACTAGTTCGCGCTCCTTCTCTGGCGGCTGCCAATAGAGATAGACGTGCGAGTGATCGCCAGCGTCGAGGTAGCGGAGCGTTATGTCATACCAGCCAGCCGACAGGTCCAACTCGATCTGTTGGTAATGGTTGATCTGAGTGTTAGCCAACACCTCCCGACCATCGAGGGAAAGCCAGGTGGCGGACAATGCCTCGGTGCCCAATGCCCAACGGCCGCTCTCTGGTATCTCCAGGCGGCCCCTCCACTCGACGGTATAGGGTCGTTGCATGGGGACGTGGTGAAAGTAGTAAGCGATAGCCGGATCCATGCGCCTGAAGGCTGGCGGTCCGCTCCAGGAATCGTTAGCGAAAAAGCGCCCCTCCAGGCCGTGGCCGGTAAAGGGAGCTTGAAACAGCGCCGTGGCCGGCACAGGCGTAAAGCCGGTCTCTTGAGACGTTCGCCACAGCAGGCGCACCGCGCCAGGGTGTTCGACGTGGCAGACCACGTGCAGCGCATGAATGCCTTCCGGCAGGTTGACAGCAGAACTAGAGCCATCGGCATCGAGGGGCAAAGGCACCTGATCCAGCCATACCTCGACAGCACCTGGCGCTTCAACAGCGAACTGGTACGAGCCGTGAGCCGGTATTTTCACCGAACCCTGCCAATCCACGCGGAGGGGAACCGGCACCGGTGGCTCCTCGCTCGTCCAGTCCAAGTCTATGGTCAGATCGGTGCGGTGGAAACGAGGCAGAGAGTCCCCGACCAGATAGTAGCGCCCGACCAGGCCGTGGGTCGCAGCGATGGTCTCCCGGCCGAGGATGTAGGTAAAGAGCACAGTGGGGCCACCGTAAGGATGAATGAACTCTTCCTTCAGCACAGCGGGATAGTAGAGCTCGAGCAACGTGCGAGTGGGCCGGCTATCCGGCGCAACGAACAGCACGACGCCCTGCTTGTCAGGGGCTGGATCGGGCACCGGGAAAACGGTTGCCGGATCATAGGCCACGTACTCGGTAAAATCAGGCAGGAGAAACCGGGTAGTTAGATGCTGGAAAAGAAGCGGATCAAAGTAGAGATCATAGTCGTTGCGCAGACGTTGAATTTCACGCACCAATCGGGTCTCGGCGGTGGCAAAGGCGTTCCACACGGCAAAGTCCCTGGCCTGTCGGTAAAAGTAGGTGTAAAAATTGGCCCAGCCTACCAGGCCCAGCAACAGAGCCAGGCCCCCCTGGATGGCCCAGCGGGGCCGGAAACGGCGAAAGAGGGCCTCGGCCTCGGCCAGGAGCAATCCCAACGGTACAACGGCCAAGGCATAGGCCGCGGGCAGCGTGCCGATGGCGCGCAGCGACTGGGGCGCTTCAAAGGTGACAGAGAAAATACCCCCACCTAGCATGAGAACGATCCAGACCACTAACAACAGATACCTGGGCCTTCTCAACCGCGCCAAGCTGACAAAAAGCCCCAGAACAAAAAGGACGGCCACGACATCATCAAGCATCGGTTCGCCGGGCAGGTTGTGGCGACCATTGGGGTCACCCCAATAGTTGAACATGAGAGCGTGTTTGGCCGCGTTCTGAGCCACCGCCGTCCGAAGGTCAGTGACGTTGGGATCCCTCAGAATCGAGATTTTGCGAGCGCGCTCCCAAAAGACGTCTGGTTCCCGGAGGGCAAACTGCACCACCGGAGCAACAGTCAGCAACGTGGCCACAGCAAAGACGAGCATCGGCGCGACGGCCGCCCGGACGCGGGCCAGAATCTGACCCGCCGACAACTGGTCGAGGAGCCAGGTACCCAGAAAAAGCGCCAGCACCACGGGGAAAAGACGAAAGGGCGTGTAGAAACAGAGCCCCAGGCCCAGCGCCACGCCCGCCCAGGCAAAAGTCGTGAGCCGGCCGGTGCGAAGCGCTCGAAGAAGCAGTCCCAGGGTCAACAACTCGAAAAGCGGCACCGAGACGCCGTGCATCCCGATGCGACTCCAGTTCACGTCCCAGCGAGAGACGGCCAGAAAGAAAGCCAGAACCAGTGCCAGCCGCCGGTCGTTGGGAAAGAGTTCTCGCCCCGCCAGATAGGCCGCCGGTACTGTCAGCAGACCCAAAACAACGGCCACGGCCCGCAAAGCCAAGGGCGTCTGACCAAATAGTTTGAACGAGAACAGAACCAGGTATAAGAAATGGGATGGCAGGTTGGTGGAGGGCACGTACACCGGCCGCCAGCCTGGATCCTGGATCATGCGGCGCACCTGCAAGCCGTTGTCCGCCTCATCGTACCAGACGCCGTAAGGGAGGGTATCCAGACGATAGAGGCGCAGGAAGGTAGCCAGGAGGAGGATGAGAGTCAGGACCAGGAGGATCGTGCGGTTGGAAGGTTTGAGAGTTGGAAAGTTGGAAGGTTGGAAGGCCCTTGGTCCTTTGGCCCAAGGACAAAGGGTTGGAAGGCCCTTGGTCCTTTGGCCCAAGGACAAAGGGTTGGTGGGTTGGTGGGTTGGCAGACTCGGTAGATCCAATTCTGCTCGGTCTGGATCGCCAGATCCAGACCAGAACCGGGGATTTGGCAATCCCCTTGGAGCGATTTTGGATCTACTGAGTCTGGTAGATTGGGAAGAGAAAAGGTGGATAGCGAGAAGAAAGAGGGCGATGCTGGTCAAATAGAGAAACCAGGCTGTGGGGAGCAGGACTTGCTCCGCGAACAAGTTGAGGGCGCTAATGGCAAATGCCCCAGACAACGCCAGGGTCACAATAACAGCCCACCGTCGCCACACAGGCCTCTGGCCGGCGGTGAGTGGGGGCGACGCAAAGATGCCATCCCAGGTGGGCCGGTCACCCCGGCCGCGAAGGGCGAAGGCAAAGAGCGCGCCAGCGACGAGATAGACGAGGAGCCCATCGCGCAGGTGATCGTCTGACAGAAGGCACTGAGCCCAGACGGCCAGGGCCACGGACACCAGGGCCAGGGTCAGGTTTCGGAGAGAGCGAGGTAAAGTCGGTACTGTCCCCATATTTGCTCGATCCAGCTAACCAGGGTATAATGGGATTATCTTTAAGCTTGAAGACTTTTATCCCCTAGAAGGGAGGTCCAAACAATGGCCGTACAACTGCAAGAAAGTGTTTTGCCAGCAGTTATCCCTCGACGGCTGCCCCGGCTGCTCACCAAGAAACGGGACTGGCCGTCCCAGGGCGAATGGACTTACGAGGACTACAAACGGCTGCCCGACGATGGGCCGCGCTACGAGATCATTGGGGGGGTGCTTTACATGACGCCAGCGCCAGGGTTCGACCACCAGTATGCTGTGACACGGTTGCTCGTTATCTTGGAAGGATTCATCACAGAGCACCAGTTAGGCCTCGTTTTGGTCGCGCCATTTGAGGTACGCCTGCCAGACGTGGCACCTGTGGTGCAGCCGGACCTGCTGTTCATTTCCACCGGTCGCGAGCCATCCTCCGGCGACCAGGCTTTCAGCGGCGCGCCTGACCTGGTGGTAGAAGTCCTATCCCCTTCGACGACGCGCACCGACCGAGTGGTCAAGTTCAGCGCCTACGAGCGGGCCGGCGTGGGTGAGTATTGGCTGGTGAACCCCTCAGCCCGCACGGCAGAAGTCTACGCCCTGTCGGAAGACGGCATCTACGAACTGCACGGCGAGTTCAGTGCCAGCGGCACCGTCACCTCTCGGGTGCTGTCCGGCCTGGCGTTCCCCCTGGACGACCTGTTCCCCTCCGAGTGAGGTTCATTGTAGCCACGATTTCTCTCGCCCAAAAGCGGCGCGATATGGAAATCGCGGCTACGTCTCTCCCTCATGACAAGAACGGCACGAATCTCATGACACGATGGTTGTTGGCATCGGCCACATAGCGCGATATGGAAATCGCGGCTACGTCTCTCCTCTACGGCAAGAACGGCGCGAATCTCATGACCCGGTGGTTGTCGGCATCGGCCACATAGATATAGCCCTCCGCACTTGTGGCGATACCGGTGGGCAGGTTGAACGAGCTGGCATCGTCACCGATCTGGCCAAAGACGGCCACCGGCTGGCCATCGCCCGAAAAGACCAGCACGCGATAGCCCTCGGGGTCAGTGACGTATACGCGACCTGCCTCATCCACAGCAAGGTAAGGTTTGTTGACCACCGATTCACCCCACCAGCCATCAACCTCCCAGGCAGATTCAAACGTCAAGTCGGCGCCAAAGGCCTCCACGCGCTGGTTCCAGGTATCGGCCACGTAGATGCGGCCGTCAGAGCCCGTAGCCACCCCTGCCGGCTCGTTCATCTGCCCTGGCTCGACGCCAAAGCCGCCGAACATAGTAAGGAACTCGCCATCGCCGGAAAAGACCTGAACCCGTTTGTTGCCGGTATCCGTCACCAGCACCCGCCCTTGACTATCTATGGCAATGCCGCGCGGCCCCCAGAAGAGTTTGGCGGTGTCCGGGGCCAGGCCCTGTACCTGACCGTGCATGCCCCATTGGCCCAAAAAAGTCCCATCTCTATCAAAGACCTGGACGCGATGGTTCCAGGTATCGGCGACGTAGACCCGCCCCTGTTTGTCCACAGCCAGCCCCCACGGCTCCTGGAACTGGCCCGGCGCGTTCCCCTGACCACCCCACGTCAGTAGATGATTTCCCTCGACGTCAAATTTCTGGATGCGATTGTTGCCGCTATCGGCCACGTAGACAAAACCGGCTGGGCCCACAGCCACGCCTCGGGGATTGGTGAACTGCCCGTCTCCCTGGCCCTGCGCACCCCAGGTCTTGACCGCAGTCAGGCTACGGTAAAAGTCGGCATAGGGGTCTTGAGGCAATGTCTCCGGCGCGGCCGGCCCCACGTTAAAGTCCCATAACTGGTTGGCCACGTCTTTGCGTACATACAGGGCAAAGCGATGCACCAGTGGCCATTCCTCGGTGCTCTCTTTGAATTTGCGGTGCCAGATCGCATCCCACAGAGTCTGCCGCTTCTCAGGATCCTTGCTTTGCTCACGGATCTCTGTGATCAACAACTTGAGGTATGTCCAGGTCGGGACTTTTTCTTTCTCCCCTTCCGCCGGCGGTGGCGGCAGCTCCTCAGACGGCAGTTTGTACTTGAGATTCTGCCAGGTAAAGTCCTTATATTTTTCCAGTGGCCACCAGATGAGACGATTGTCAAAGCGGTAATAGTTGTCGCCCAGGTAAGCCTTGGTGGCCGATTCGCTGGCCGAACCAACCAATACCGCCGGCTGGTCAAAGGGTTTGTCAGGCTTGTCTACGTAATAAGCCGTGTTGGTAAAGTTACGAAGATACCAGGCGAAAGGCCAGGAAGAATCGTTGTCGTAAGCTATCGGCATAGAGAGATCACCGGCATAACGACGCGAAAGATCCTCGAGTTGGCGAGCCACGCGCACCGGATCGGGCGTGCTGTGAGCATATCCGATCCACTCGGTGGCATAGTTGATGTTGGCGTGATTGGCCATGATCGAGAATCGGATTGTCAGCAGATAGAGCGCTACCAGCAAGGTAACAAAGACAGATTGTCTCGTTGCCACCCAGCCCAACCTGCGGCTCGTGAAATAGATCCCCACGCCGGCGATGCCCAGAATAATGAGGGCACCGATCCAGCGCATCGTCTGCTTTAGATCACCCAAGGTCTGCCCACCAAGTGGACGGAAGCGCAGCAGGGTGACGAGGGCAAAAACTCCCACGGGAATGAGCACCAGGGCCACAGCGCCACCTCGCCGCCACCACCTGCGCCAGTCCACGCCCTCCAATACCTGTCCGGCAAACCACGCGCCGAGGAGAATCCATGGAATAGTCAGGTGCACCATGAGCCAGGGCATCTTTTCACCGGCCCAGGAAAAGATGATAGAACTGGCAACTGCCCAGTAGAGCAAAAAGGCGACGAAAGCCCTGGTCATGCTAATAAAAGACGACGATGTGGTTGTATCCGCCCCGTCTTTGTCTGCTCGAGGTGCAGCGATTAGAAACCTCAGCGCACCAAGCCCACCCAGCACCAGCGGCATGAACTCGTACAGCGGCATGATGATGATATAGTAGAACCAGGGCTGCCCCCCTCGCGCCACCTCTTGCTGTGACAGCCAATAGCCCAGCGAACCGACGTAACCAGATATGATGCCCAAACCATTTGTCAGGAAAGTGCTGAAAAGCAACAGTGTGATGGCATAAAAGATGCCCGCTGAAATCAACCAACGCCGCCGGTCCCACATCAGGCCCACCACTGCTGTCAGGGCAATCACAACCACCAGCACAATGACCGAGGGGACGACGTTCTCCGCGACCGCATAGCCAGCCGGGTCAAAGCCCACAGCCTGGACGACAAGCGGCGCCAGGCCCATGGGCGCGATCAGCGATCCGATGACCATCACCAGGTCGAAGGAGGCCAGTTTCGGTGGGATGGGCCGGCCACTCGCCAGCCACTCCCATGACAGCAGGAAGAATAGAAAAGAACCGATGACGAAAATCTCGATAAAGGCGACCTCCTTGACGCACACGGCCAGGGCTGTAGCGCCAGCGGCCAGATAGAGCCATTTATCGGCACGCTCGCGCAGGTAACGAAAGCTGGCGATGATGATCAGCATCACCCACACGGCCAGGTACACATCGTGGCGCAGAATGCGCGAATAAGCAGCGACGAACGGCGATATGGCCAGCATGGCCGAGGCCAGCAGAGCCCCAACCCGACCCAGTTCCTTGCGCAGCAGCCAGGGCAGGGCTACCAGGATCAGACCAAAGATGGCTGGCGACGCAAGCGCTGTCACGTCGGTATCGCCAAAGAGAAAAAAGAGCAGCGCCGTAAAGTGATACAGGAACGGGCCGTGATAAGTGGGGCTGTGGCTGTAGCCATGTCCCGCGTACAGATCGTGGGACCACGAAGCGTGAATGCTGCCGTCGTGGCTAAAGCTGCGCAGTGATAGCCCCACGAAGCGCATGGCGGTTGCCGCCACCAGGATGAGGACGAAGAGGATCGTCTCCCAGTTGACGGTGATGAGATTCAAGAGCGGCGTGTCGAGCAAGCTACGGCGTTCGATAGTTTCGTTCATAGTCGTCGCCTCGGGTAATTGGCTAATCATAAACAGCGTCCCTTTCGTTATCCCACAGTTCTGCCAGCACCGGGTCAGCCTGGACTGTGAGGGCCATCAGATTCTCCAGGTCAAGCAGTTCGGCATTCATGTCCTGGGCGAGCCGTTCTTCGAGGACTTTAATCACGTACTGCCGGAGAGAGACATCTCGGCGGGCAGCCACCAGCCGGAGACGACGCTTCATCTCCGGCGGGACGTCAACTGTCAAACGGACCCTTGGACTTGAGTTAGTTACCATAGCGTATCACCTCCTGTGTCATTCTACCACATTTGTGACAAGGCGACAACCGCACTCTATTGTTCACGGTTGCCAGCCCCATAGATCGCCAGCCAAGTCTTTGCGGACGAACAGGGCGTAATCGTGACGCAAGGGCCAGTCCGAGAGCTGGTACTCGTAGTGGCGAAACCAGAAAACCTCCCAGGCTTTCCGGCGAGCCACCGGGTCGCGCAGTGCGGCGATGGTTTTGCCCGGCGTGAGGTCGCGATAAAGCCGCTCCAGTGGCCACCAGAGCAGCCGGCCGTCGTGCCGAGCATAGTCGTCGCCCAGTCGGGACACATTTTCCTCCCAGGTCTCACTGCCCAGGATCACCACCGGCGCATCAGCCAGACCCTTGGTCCTCAGGCCCAAGTACTGAGGGTCGTCGGGATCAAGCTCCCGGCCAAACATCTCAGCATTGGGATAATCACGCAGGTACCACTGAAAGATCCAGCGGACGTCGTCATCGTACAAGACGCGCAAGTCGTGCTCGCCGGTCTGGTGGAGCGAAAGCGCCTCGATCTGGCGCATCGTACGCTTCACGTCGGCAGAGCTGTGGGCGTAGACCAGATACTCCAGCGGCGTGTCGCAGTTGATAAAGTTAGACAGCCAGGCAAAGCGCACCGTCAGCAGCGAAAGCCCCACAAAAAGCGTGCCGGTAGCCACCTGCCGCCCACCCTGCCAACCCATCCCCCGGGCAAGGCGGCTCGCCGGCCACAGCAGCAGAACACCCACGACAGCCATCAGCAACCACTGACCCGTATCGCCCAAATCCCAGACAGACCAGCCCTGAAAGGGTCGCACGCTCAACAGCATGATGACCACGTAAGCCAACAGGGCCAGCAACAACCCCAACGGCAGCGCACCCCGACGGATCAGGGTCTGCCAGTCGGCACCAGCCAGCGCATGATTCAGGAACCAGCCGCCAAGTAGGACCAGTGGCAAGACTAGATGGACAGTGAGCCAGGGCATCTTTTCGCCCGCCCAACTATAGATGACGAGGCTGGTCAGCAGCCAGTAGACCAGAAAGTTGACAAAGGTGCGCTCCTCGGATGAGCGAGGGTCTCCGACCAGGCCCACCTCCGCC
>CAYVPU010000141.1:0-8544 GCA_964453885.1 uncultured Anaerolineae bacterium
AAATCTCTCAGCGTTCCCCTTCAAGAAAGCAAACAATCCCTTCGACAATCCCGGTGGCAATGCGCTCCTGCTGGAACAGCAGCAGATAGCGGTCATCGCCCATGAAGCCGATTTCAATGATGGCGCCAGGCGTCTGGGGCGCGATTTCGTAAAAGGCATGGTATTCCCGCATGTCGAAAGTGATGCTGTTGGCGTGGTAGAAAAGGCCGGTGGCAGCAGCATACTCTTGCTGCAAACACCCGACAAGCCGGTCTTCCGCCTCTGGTACGGCGCTGTGGACCACTCGCGCCGCCTTGAAGCCAGAAGCCCCTGGCACATCGCATGAATCAGCGTGGATGCTGACCAGGGCATCTGCCTGGTAGCCCTCTAGCCGGTCATCGAACTCGTCCAGCAGGTCAACCGTATAGCCCAAATGCTCCAGCAAAGCCACGACCCGCTGAGCTACGGCAAAGTTGATCTCAGCCTCGGTCAGGCCGTCGGGGCAGACAGCGCCAGAGTCATACCCCCGATGCCCGGAAACAATGCCTATCCGCTCGGGCACGGCGACGGTCGGGCGGACGCGAGTGGACGTTGGCCCATAGTGAGGGGGGGAGGGAGATGGCGTGGCTGTAGACCAAAGACGGCGCGTAATCGTGGGCCAGGGACTCGCCGCCGATGTTGCCGCGGCAGGGGGTGATGTCACAGTCCCTTTATCGGAAGGCGGTCGAACTATCAACCAACCCGCGTACAACATCCCCAGTCCGGCGATGACGATGATCGCCGCCATGATGCGTTGTGCACTTTTGAGGACCTCTTGCCGCAGCATCTTGCTTTCACCCTTGTCAACAGCGTGCGTCCTGCCGTAATCATACCCCCAACTGCCGATTTAGTCAAGGCTTCAAAATGGAACGTCCCTGCACAGATCGCTTGACACCATTCCGGCATCGTTGTACAATGGTGGTGCCGACAACGAGAATGGAGGTAAAGCCAATGACATTGATGAATGACAAAAAAATCCGCGTGCTCATCGCCAAGCCCGGCCTGGACGGGCACGACCGGGGCGCCAAAGTCGTCGCCCGCGCATTGCGGGACGCCGGCATGGAAGTAATCTATACTGGCCTGCGCCAGACGCCAGAGATGGTCGTCGAGGCAGCTATCCAGGAAGACGTGGACGTGATCGGCTTGAGCATCCTCTCTGGGGCGCATATGACACTGGTGCCCCGGGTGATGGAGGGCCTCAGAGCCAACGGCATTGACGATGTGGTCGTCACCGTCGGCGGCATCATCCCCGACGCCGACGTGCCCCGTTTGAACGCTATCGGTGTGAAGGGCATTTTTGGCCCGGGCACGCCCACACCAGAGATCATCTCCTTTATCCGTCAGGCCGTCGCCGAACGTGAGTAGCCCCATGTCTCAAAACCTTGTGCCCCGAGTGCTGTCCGGCGACCGCCGCGCCATCGCCCGGCTCATCACCCTCATTGAGAACGACGGCGCGCAGGCGCGCGAGATGCTGGCGGCGCTTTTCCCCCACACCGGTCAGGCCCACGTCGTAGGCATCACAGGCGCGCCGGGCACCGGCAAGAGCACCCTGGTCAATGAACTGGCCAAAGCCTACCGCAAAAAAGATCCCGCCCCTTGCGTAGGGATCATCGCCGTGGACCCCACCAGCCCCTTCTCTGGCGGTGCGCTGCTGGGCGACCGCATCCGCATGAGAGACCTCTCCGGCGACCCCGGCGTGTTTATCCGCAGCATGGCCACGCGAGGCGGCCTGGGCGGCCTGGCTCGCGCCACCTCCGACGCTGTCAAGGTGCTCGATGCCGCTGGCTATGAGATTATCCTGGTGGAAACCGTCGGAGCGGGACAATCGGAGGTAGACATTGCCAAAGCAGCCCACACCACCGTCGTGGTCGAAGCGCCGGGGCTGGGCGACGACATACAGGCTATCAAAGCTGGTATCCTGGAGATTGCCGACGTCTTTGCCGTCAACAAGGCCGACCGCGAAGGCGCAGAGCACAGCGTCATGGCCCTGGAGATGATGCTAAATCTGAATCACGCCAGCCGGCCTATCCTGCACCACGGCAGGCTGATGCAAATCGAAAGCCCGCCAACGCCGGCCGACGAGGCCGCTACATGGCGACCGCCCATCTGCAAAACTATCGCCACGCGGGGAGAAGGCGTACCAGCCCTGCTGGAGGCCGTCAAAACCCATCGTGCCCATCTGGAAGAAACCCACACCCTGAACCTGCGTGAACGCGCCCGCGTGGAGGACGAACTCTACGCCATTCTGGGCCATCTGCTCATGCACCGCCTCATGGCTCGCGTGCCGCCCAACGAACTGGAGCAAGTGATAAATCGCATCGTGGCGCGGGAATTGGACCCCTACACGGCGGCGGAGACGTTGTTGCAGTCTCGGGAACTGTGAAAACGTGCCCTGGTTACCTTGCATTTCTCACCGGATTGTGTTACACTTGTACTACATGTACAAAGGCGACAACGGAGGGCGACCATGAGTGAACAGTTACAGACCTCAGAAGTACGCAGGCGATTGGCGGATTTGATTGGACGAGCCTATTTCGGAAACGAGCGGTTTGTCATCCAACGCGCTGGCCGTCCCATGGCAGTTCTTATTGGCATACACGAGTACGAGGCTATCTTGCCCATCCTGGAAGACTTGGAAGACTATCGCGACGCACACGCAGCCCTGGCAGAGTACGAAGCTGACCTCAGTTCTGCCATAGATTGGGAAACCTACCTGCGAGAGCGTGGGGATGTCTGAATCTCGCTATCGTCTGCTTGTCTCTCGCGCCGCTCGAAAACAACTCGACCGCCTGCCCCATAAAGACATAGATCGCATCAATGCAGTGCTGACCGCTCTGCGGGAAGACCCTTATCACAATGCTCGCAAGCTGGCCGGTCAGTTCAATCTATGGCGGATACGGGTGGGACGTCTTCGCATCATCTATCAAATCCGCACCCGGGAACTGACAGTCCTCGTTCTCAGGGTCGCCAAGCGCGACGAGCGGACTTACCGCAATCTCTAGCCTCTCATTATTCCCACGGCATCTCTGGCACCGGCACTCGCGCCGCATAAGGGCCGTTGCGAAAGTCGTCCCAGTAGTCCCTGGCGTCAATCAGCGCATAACGAAAGATCGCCTGGCCAGCCGCGCCATTCCAACGCGCAATCTGGATGCGCTGGGCAATCAGGTCAAAGTTGGCATACTCTGGCGGCAGATATTCCGAGTCGGCAATGATACCCACCCATACCTGTCGTCCTCCCACCCCTGTCACAAACTCACTCACCCGTGCCTCAAAGGCCGCATTGTCAGTGAGCACCGAGCTGGCGTAGAGCATCGGCGCGATGGCGTCTATCGCGCCCTCTTGCGACCAGCCCAGGGAGTCTTGATAATAATTGTGGTAGCCACTGTCGTAGAAAGGCCACACCGCCGCCGACAGCCTCAGATCGCCGGTCAACACCTCGGTGTAAATCCGGGAGACCAATTCTGTCACCTGTAGCCGCTGCCAGTCGGCGTAGCTCATGGTGTCTGACACCGGCGCATAGCGAGAAAGGCTCACCGGGTCCTGCGAGTACTGCGATCCGGCGTAACGCACGTTGTCCAGGTGTAGCCCATCTATGGCATAATTGTCCACAATATCCTGGCATACGCGTATGATGTGCTCCGCCACGTCCGGGTGACCAGGGCTGGCCCACAGGTAGTGCGGGTTGAGCTGCATCGGCCCGTCGTCATCCCAGTGCAGCCAGTCGCTGCCATACGCCTCGCTGAACGAGTGATACATGTGCGGCGGCATCGTGCCGGAAATGGGCGGCGTCTCACCGACCCAGGCCGGATAGACGTTGATGTAAGCGTGCAACTCCAGGCCAGACTGGTGGGCCGCCGTGATAGCCGTCGCCAGTGGATCCCAACCAGGATCCTGGCCCAGTGTGCCGGAGATGCGCTCCGACCACGGCTCGTAGTGGGAGCGATAGTAGGCGTCGCCGTTGGCCCGCACCTGGAACAAGATGATGTTAAAGTTGGCATAGGCCGCCTTGTTGATGATGGTCTGGATACTGGCTGCATCAGAGTAGTCATAGCGCGTGACCCACAGCGCGCGCGCCTCTGGCATGGACCAGGATTTGGTCACCAAAGGCAGATAGGTCGTGTGCGTCAGCGTGTCGCCGCTGCCTGTCCTGAGCCCTTCGTCCCTGGGCACCGTACTGGACCGTTCGGTACAGTGCCGAAGGACCAGGGGGACCAGGGGCAAAGTCGAAGGGCCAACCTCCTCCCCTGGCGTCGTATCATCGGAGACAGCCGCGGCCGCCTCCTCGGCCAACGCTGCCTCCATCCAGTCCTCCAGTGCCGTCTCGTCTTCCGCTGCCGAGTTGGTGTAGGGGTGCGGATTCATAAGATATGCTGCCTCCAGTCCACCAACGGCTGCCCACAGAGCCTCTTCCTCTGGCGTCATCCAGGTCATAGGACGGCTTGCTGACAACCGTGGCAAGATATGATGAGAGCCAGCAACAGGGTCCAGGGCCGCCTCCACCAGGCGGGGAGCGGGCACAGATTCCGAGGGCAAGCAAGCCCACACGGCGACTAGCAACAACGCACCCAAACCCATTGCCAGCAAAAGACGAAGGAACCCTCTTTGAAAGAACGAACGTAAAGTCATGAGGTATCCTCCCTTCCTACCCCCATTCTATCACAACTTGGCCCAAGTTGACAAATCAGCATCTTGTGCTATAATTCTGCCCCGTGAGCAAGCCACGAGGGGGTAGCGGTCGGGGGCCAAGGGTACAGCAATGGAGCAGATGGCTCCCCCTGGCAGGGCTGGTCATCCTGGCCGCCGTTCTGCGGCTGGGGATGCTAACCACAATCCCGCCAGGCCTCTACCACGACGAAGCATTCAATGGCCTGGATGCCCTCTCGGTTGTGGAGGGCAACAGGCCCATCTATTTTACGGTCAATCACGGCCGCGAACCGTTCTTCATCTATGGCATTGCCTTCTCTGTGGCCCTGCTGGGGCGCAGTCCGGGGGCCATACGGGTCGTGGCGGCCATGCTGGGCATTTTGACCGTGCCCACGGTCTATCTGATGGCCCGCGAGATGGGTGGCCGGCGGTTGGCCCTGTTGACGGCAACGCTCACCGCCACGACGGTGTGGCACCTGGCCTTGAGCCGAATCGGCTTGAGGGCCATCTCATTGCCACTGATGATAGCACTGGCCCTATGGTTGCTCTGGCGAGGGCGGCGAACGGGCCAGCGGTGGCAATTTATACTCGCCGGCCTGTGCTTTGGCGCAGCGTCTTACACGTATCTGGCGGCGCGATTCACGTTTATTGCGCTACTGGGATTCGGAACCATCTACTATTTCTTCAACCTCGATTTCAACCTCAACGACGAGAACCGGGCAGGACGCACTGTATTCATTCGCAAAACAGACGCCCTGCTATTCTTGTCAGCCGCCGTCCTGGTGCTCTTTCCACTCTTTCTCTTTGGGATCGGGCACTGGGATATTTTTATGGGACGCGCCGGACAGGTTTGGATCTTTGACCCAACCATAAACAAAGGTGACCTTTGGGGCACGCTGCTCCGGCATATCGGGCGCGCCTGGGGGATGTTTTTTTTCCGGGGCGATTTCATTCCGCGCCACAACGTGCCTCTGAGACCGGTCTTTGACCCGCTGATAGCGGTGGCTTTTATCCTGGGACTGATCCGCCTTTTCCGAGAGCGACGCCGGTCCGACCGGACACTGACCCTCGTCTGGCTGACGGTGATGATCATACCAACGATCATTGCCGAGGACGCGCCGCACTTTTTGCGGGCCGTGGGTTTGCAGCCTTTGCTCTTTCTTATACCGGCCCTCGGCCTGGAGGCTGCGTGGCAATGGCTGGAGAAGCACACGTCGCGCGCGGTGGCCGGGGGATTGGTGGCCCTGGTCTTGCTGGCCAGCCTGGGCCTGACCGTGCGGGACTATTTCTTCCGCTACGGCACTGACCCGGAACTGCGCTACAGCTTTGAAACCGCCGCGACCGAGATGGCGGTAGAGATTAACCGCTTCCTCGGCGCCGGCTGGCAGGGAGAGGGCCTGGCAGTGAAAGCCGGTGTCCCTCACAGCGGGCATCACGTTTACGTGGATGCGCGCCTGTGGCGCGACTGGCGTTCAGTGCAATTTCTGGTGCCGGAATCGCCATCACTGCACCTGCTGAGCGGCGAAAGCCTATCCGCCGCCGATGTAGGGAGCGCAGGAGAGGCCCTGCTTGTGCTGTGGCCTTATGACAATTACCGTCCCTGGCTGGACGTCCTGGCACCCAACCGTGAAATCAGGGTGCGCGAAGGCGGTCTGGAACGCGGCGACCTGGAAGAGATCGCCTATCCGCTCTATCTGACAATGCAGGCCAGCCCGGCCAGAGTCCAAAACGTCCTGGCTCGCCTGGAGGGTGGGCTGGAGTTGATAGATTGCCAACTAGAGACCATAGACAGCCAGCACTTGCGGGTGACGTTGCGCTGGAGCGCCACGGAACCGGTTCCGGCCAGCTATACGGCCTTTGTCCAACTGTTGCAAGATGGGCGGTTGGTTGCCCAGGACGACGCACCGCCCGGCACCCGTTACCTGCCCACCCACTGGTGGCGACCGGGCGACGTCATCGTGGACGAACACTATTTGGAACTGGATGAACCTTACAGAGAAAAAAGGGCCGGCCAGCAAATGATCGCCGGTCTATACGAAGGGGCGGGCCAGAAAAGGCTGTCCGTACTCGATGAGAACGGTCAGCCCCACGGTGACTATATCTCGTTGGACCCGCCGGCCAACTGAGTTCTTGTCTACATCTGCGTCCCTGGAATGATGCATCGAAACGGACCCATAGACCATAGACAGGGGCGAGTCAAAAAGTCAAATCCAAATAATGAGGAGGACCGAACTATGTTTAGAAAGCGTCTGGCAAACGTGCTGATCATCGCCATACTGCTGTTGATCGGCATCCCGGTCGCACCAACCAAAGCCGTCCCGCCAGCTCAGGGGGGCAACCTGTTGAGAAATCCTGGCTTTGAGGAAGGTTTCACCACCCGAGGTGCAGGTGAGATAGAAGGGGCTGTTCACTGGGATCCCTGGTGGATCACCGGCTCTCCAGCCGATACCGAAAAGGGTTTCCTTTACCGGCCAGAGTTCAAGCCAGAGAACGCGGCTTGGTTTGGGATGCGGCGCATTCACTCAGGCGGCTGGGCTCAAAAACAATTCAACACCTACTCCACCCACCGGGCCGGAATGCGCCAGCAGGTCAGTGGCATCGCCATCGGCTCCAAGGTCACCTTTTCCATCTGGGCGCAGGTGTGGAGCAGCGGACAGGACAACCCCGATAAATGCGACGACTTTGGCAACTACCGGGTCTGGGCCGGAATTGACCCCACCGGTGGTCGAGAGGGCGCCTCGGGCAAGATCGTCTGGTCGGAACCGATCATGAGCTGCAACGAGTGGGTGTTCCTGCAGGTGACCGCCGTGGCCCAGTCGAACACTATCACTGTCTTTTCAAGGGGTGAGCCCGAATATCGCATGAAGCACAACGATGCCTACTGGGACGATGCCTCCCTGACCGTCGAGGCGCCGCCCACGCCGCCCACGGCCACGCCGCGTCCACCCACGGCCACGCCGCGTCCACCCACGGCCACACCGATTCCCACACCTACCCCGATCCCGCCCACGCCCACCCCCACGCCGGTGCCCGACGCAGTGGTGAGCGCCGTAACAGTGAACGTGTATGCTGGACCAGATGCAGTCTATGACATAATAGCCCAGATTCCCCAGGGCATGTTTATGGACGTCACGGGCAAGAATCCTGCCGGCGACTGGCTGACCATCGTGGCAGACAACGGCACGGCGGGCTGGGTGTCGGCCTCCCAACTCCAGGTCAACGTCCAGGTAGCCAGCCTCGCTGCGGCAGCGGCGCCTCCCACCCCCACGCCGCCCCCCACCAACACACCGACCATCACGCCGACGCCCGATTACACACCTACCCCCACCGTGACACCCACGCCGACCTTTACGCCGACGCCGGCAGTGGGCCGCATCTGTGTCCTGGCCTACGACGACCACAATACCAATGGCCTGCGCGATCCCGGTGAGGCGCTGCTGACCAACGCCGTGTTCACCGTCTCTGACCCGACGCACACCATCGGAGCTTACACCACCAACGGTCTCAGCGAGCCCTACTGCTTTGACGATCTACTGCCAGGCTACTACTTTGTGACCGAGTTGAACACGCCGGGCTACGAGTCAACCACCTATGACACGTGGGGCATCGCATTGGGCTCCGGCAGTGCCTTTAACCTGGAATTCGGCAACCACCGGGCGTCGTCCAAGCCCACCGTCGCTGCACCGGCACAGCCGGCAGAACCCAGCCCCACGCCCGCCTCGCTCCTGCCTTCTGTGGGCAAGGCGGTCTACAGCGCCAGCGGCATCATCATCCTGGCCCTGGCAGCCGGCATCTTTGTCAGCTTTAACCTGCTGCGCCGTGGGCAATAAGGAATGAGAATTAATTAACTTGCCCACTTGGCGGAGCATTGAAATGCCCCGC
>CAYVPU010000142.1:0-1672 GCA_964453885.1 uncultured Anaerolineae bacterium
ACGATGACCTTCCAGCCTTTTGCCAGCGAACTGAAGAACCTCCTCTGTGGCGAGCTCCTCTGTGAGAGGGGCTATTACCGCTTGGGAGGGCGCTAGCGTCAGGCAGGTTAGGCAAAACAACGATATCGTTGTCACGTAAAGCCTCCCACTTGGGAGGCTTTTTTTGTTAGTTGGCGCGTTAGTATCCGTTCAGGGAGTAGACCAGAAACCGGGTTGTTGATAACTTGTCCAGGGGGCGATTTATCAAATCGCCCTACAACTTTGATGGATAGAGAAAGGAGCCGCAGCATGAGGATCAGAGTCTACAACACGATGACACGCCGCAAAGAGGCTTTCCGGCCCATTGAGCCGGGAAAGGTGAGGATGTATAACTGTGGCCCCACCGTCTACGACCAGGCGCACATCGGCAACATGCGCACCTACGTCATGGCCGACGTCATCCGGCGCACCTTTGAGTACCTGGGCTACCAGGTGCGGCAGGTGATGAACGTCACCGACGTGGGCCACCTCACCTCCGACGCCGACGAGGGCGAGGATCGCATGGCCGTCGGCGCGAGGCGGACGGGTCGGGATCCGTGGGAGATCGCGGAGCACTATACGCGGCTTTTTTTCGAGGACGCCGCCGCGCTCAACATCCTGCGACCTCACATCACTCCCAGGGCCACCGAACACATCCCAGGGATGATCGCCCTGGTAGGACGGCTGGAGGCCCTGGGTTACACCTATGAAATCGGCGACGGGGTCTACTTTGACGTGAGTCGCTTCCCGGACTATGGGCGGTTGTCGGGACAGACTTTGGACGAGATGCGCGCCGGTGCCCGCGTCGCGATCAACCCGGAAAAGCATCATCCCGCCGACTTTGCCCTGTGGCGCAAGGCGACGCCAGAGCACATCATGCAGTGGGATTCGCCGTGGGGCCGGGGCTACCCCGGCTGGCACATCGAGTGCTCGGCCATGAGCATGAAATACCTGGGCCAGACGATGGACATTCACACCGGCGGCGAGGATCACATCGCCACCCATCACCCAAACGAGATCGCCCAGTCGGAGGCTGCCACCGGCAAGCCCTTTGTCAACTATTGGATGCACGCGCGCTTTCTCCGCTGGAACACAGACGACCAGCGCATGTCCAAGTCATCGGGCGAGTTCCTGGTGGTGGGCGACCTGGCCGCGCGCGGTTTTGACCCGCTGGCTTTCCGGTATAGCTGCCTCACCGCCAGCTACCGGGTGCCGCTCACCTTCTCCTGGGCCGGCATGGAGAGCGCCGCCGAAGGGCTGCGCCGCCTGCGGGAGAACGTGCGCCGCCTGTCCGGCGAGACCGGCGATACTCCGGCAACCCATCCGCCGCTGGCTCTGGCCGGTCGCTTTCAAACCGCCATCGCCGACGACTTTGACATGCCAGGCGCGCTGGCTGTGGCATGGGAGGCGATCCGCCAGGCCAATCGGGCGACCGAGGCGACCGAAAAGCGCGCGCTGCTCGACCTGGTTCTGGACTTTGACCGCGTGTTGGGGCTGAGGCTAGCCGATGCGATAGCCGACGGCGGAGCGCCACTGCCGGCTGAGGTGGTTGCCCTCATCCAACGGCGCGAGACCGCCCGCGCCGCCCGCGACTGGGCCACCGCTGACGCTTTGCGTGAGGCTATCCGCCGGCAGGGCTACGAGGTAGAGGACA
>CAYVPU010000142.1:1772-6752 GCA_964453885.1 uncultured Anaerolineae bacterium
AATGTCACGCATTACGCATCACGGCCTGAAATACAGACTTGCGTACCAAAGCGCGGCTGCTCATGGACGGCACAGACTGAAAGGAGACATTCAAATGGGGCTTACGAGCAAAACCCAACCGGGTACAGAGGGGTTGGCAACCCGTCACTACCTAAACAGGCCGGCTTGACCGGCCATCAGAGCCCGGCAAGCCGGGAGACCGAGATAACGTTCTCCTCTCCGGCCCAGGGCCGAACCAAGAGGAGGCCAGAGATGAAAAACGACCCATACGATCCCCAGGCCATCAAAGCCCGATGGCAGCGACGCTGGGCCGAAACCGCCATCTACCGCACGCCTGACCTGACCACCCAACCACCTGACCACCCAACCAGCACTTTCTACTGCCTGGACTTTTTCCCCTATCCATCCGGTGATGGCCTGAGCGTTGGGCACGGCCGAAATTACGTGCCTACCGACGTCATTTCGCGCTATCATCGCATGAAGGGCGACGCGGTACTGCATCCCATGGGCTGGGACGCCTTTGGACTGCCGGCCGAGAACGAGGCGATCAAGAAGGGCATCCACCCGCGCGAAACGACGACCCGTTACGCGACCAACTATCGCCGCCAGATGAGCCTGATCGGATGCTCCTACGACTGGGAGCGAGAGATCAACTCTAGCACGCCCGATTTTTACCGCTGGACGCAGTGGTTCTTTTTGCTGCTGTACCGGCGCGACCTGGCCTATCGCGCTGTGGGACGCCAGTGGTGGTGCCCCGGTTGCAAGACCGTCCTGGCCGACGAGCAAGTCGAGTCCGGTGGCGTCTGCTGGCGCGGTCACAAAGGGGTGTACAAGCGTGACCTGGAGCAGTGGTATTTGCGCATCACCGCCTACGCCGACGAGTTACTGGCCGACCTGGAGACGTTGGACTGGCCTGAACACATCCTGGCTATGCAGCGTCACTGGATCGGGCGCAGCGAGGGCGTCGAGTTCGAGATGGCGGTAGACGGAGCCAACGCGCGCTTTATCGTCTACACCACCCGGCCCGATACCATCTACGGCATGACCTTCGCCGTGCTGGCCCCGGAGCACCCACTTGTGGAGCCCATCACGACGCCGGACCACCGCGCCGAGGTGACGGCCTACTGCCGGGCCGCCAGCCGCAGCAGTGAGGTGGATCGCCTGCAAGCCGGTCGTGATGGCGTTTTCACCGGCGCGTACGCCATCAACCCCGTCAATGGTGTGCGGATGCCCATCTATGTGGCCGATTACGTGCTGATGAGCCACGGCAGTGGGGCCATTATGTCCGTGCCCGCGCACGACGAACGCGACTTTGATTTTGCTGCGCGGCACGGCATCCCCGCCCCGGTCGTCATCGCGCCGTTGGGCGAGTTGGCAACTCGCCCCTACACCGGGCAGGGGGTCATGGTCAATTCTGGCCCGTGGGATGGCCTGCCCTCCGGCGAGGCGGCCGAATGTATCGCCGCATGGATAGAGGCCCAAGGCATCGGTCGTCGGACACTGCATTATCGCATGCGAGACTGGCTGATCTCGCGGCAACGCTACTGGGGCGCACCAATCCCCATCGTCTATTGCGACGAGTGCGGGGTCGTGCCCGTGCCAGAGCACGACCTGCCGGTGTTGCTGCCCCACGTCGAAGCCTGGCTGCTAGGCGGAAATGGCCGTTCGCCGCTGGCCAACGAGCTCGAGTTTGTGAACACGAGCTGCTCCCAGTGCGGCCGGCCGGCCCGGCGTGAAACGGATACCATGGACGGCTTTGCCTGCTCCAGTTGGTATTTTCTGCGCTTCGTCAGCCCCCACTACGAGGACGGCCCCTTCGACCCGGCAGCGCTGGCCCGGTGGGGCCCGCCCGACCTGTACGTGGGCGGCGCGGAGCACGCAGTGATGCACCTGCTGTACGCCCGTTTCTGGACCAAAGTCATGGCCGATGCGGGCATCGTCTCCTTCCGTGAGCCGTTCCCGGCGCTGCGCAGCCAGGGCGTTATGCACGCCCGCGATCCGCAGACAGGCCAAGATTCCGGTGAGCCCAGTCGAACCGTACGCCGCATGTCCAAGTCGGCCGGCAACGTCGTCACGCCGGACAGCGTGGCTGAGGCCCACGGCGCTGACGCGCTGCGGGTCTACCTGCTGTTCATGGCCCCTTTTGAGAACAACACCATCTGGGAAGAAGAGGGCATCGTCGGCGTGAAGCGCTTCCTGTACCGCACCTGGCGACTGGTCAACGCCGTAGCAGCCAACAGCCAACCGCCTGACCACCCAACCACCCAGCCACCTAACCATCTAACCACCCACCTACACCGCACGATTCGGCGCGTCACCGCCGACGTCGAAACCTTCAAGTTTAACACCGCCGTCGCTGCACTGATGGAGTGCCTGAGCACAATGGTCGCCCACCACCAGGCCCACGGTGTCACGGTGGAACTGGTCGAAGCGACCCGCGCTTTCGTCCTGCTGCTGGCCCCCTTTGCCCCCCACATCACCGAGGAACTATGGAGGCGGCTGGGCGGCCCATACAGTGTCCACCAGCAGGCTTGGCCCACCTGGGACGCAGAGCTGACCGCCCAGGAGACGGTCACTCTGGTCGTGCAGGTGGACGGCCGGGTTCGCGATAGGCTGACCGTGCCCGCCGAGGTCACCGAATCCGAGGCCCGCGCCCTGGCCCTGAACTGCGACGGCGTCCGTCGCCATCTGGCTGGTCGCCGCGTCGCTCGCGTGATCTATGTGCCCAGGCGGCTGGTCAACGTGGTGATGGAGGTCGTGAATGGATAGATAATAGTAAGGAAAGAGCCGCTCAGTCAACTGAGCGGCTCTCTTTGCCTCTTTTGTGGACCCGGTTTAAGGTTGTGTCGTAGCTCAGGTTGCCGGCGTATCAGCAATTCCAGTTATGGGAAAACGCCCAGTTGTAGCCGCGATTTCGTAATCGCGCAGGATGCTTTACGTAGCACAATGCACTGTCCTGGACACTGTCCTGGACGGTCAGTACAGGGCGGCCAAGTACAAGGCGGTCAGCACTGTCTTGGACAACAGTACAGGGTACAGGGTACGCGATTTGGAAATCGTGGCTACAAAGCGGGAATTGCTGCCGACGTATGCTTTCCTGGCTATGCCACGTTCTCCCCTTCCGGGCTATAGAAGCACAACGTTGGTAGCCTGTGGGCCTTTGGAGCCTTGCTCGACGGAGAACTCTACACGCTGCCCTTCGTTCAGCGTCTTGAAACCCTCCCCCCCCTGGATGGCCGAGAAATGAACGAACACATCGCTGGAGCCCTCCCGCGAGATAAAGCCGTAGCCTTTGGAATCACTGAACCACTTTACGATTCCAGTTTCCCGATCACTCATGGTCTTTCTTCCTTTCAATTGCATACTGATGTCTCTTGGAGCAAGTTCCCAGGCAGCCCATAAAAACAAAAATGCCCGGACTTGTAAGTCCAGGCACATGCTTATACAGGCACAAACTCGGAATCTTACTCTCCTACAGACAGAAGTATATCAGATTCAGTGGAAACTGTCAAATGCCCGCCCTCATTTGGGAATCTGAGCCAGCAAATAGGCCACGGAAGACGACCACTTTACAACCTGCCCGCCCAGGTTCCGCTTCAAGAGGGCCTGCAACTGCATCACCTCCTCTGGCGTGAGTTGCGCCAGCAGCCGCTGGGCGTAACTGGGCCGCCTGTCGTCTGACAAAGTGTCACGAGAAACGGCAAACCAGCGAACCAGCAGCGCCGACGTGATCTGCACCTCAGTCGTGCCCTGCTCGGCGCGGACGCGAACAGAGCCAAAGCCGGCCGCCTCAAAGGCTGCCTGCAAATCATCGGCGTCCCAGTTGACCATGGGATCGTCAGAGTCGGCATAGATCGCCTCCTCGGCGATGACCCATCGTTGCGCCAAATCGTCGTCCAGAAGCGCGCGATCGAACAGGTTGTAGAGCCGCTGGGCGTGGCGAGGGATCGCTTCGGCCAGAGAGATGACGCCGCCAGGGTGCAACATCGGCGCTATGCATCGCGCCGATAGCACTTTGTCGGCGCGCCGGGTGAAAACGTTGCGCCCAACGACGACGTCGAAGCGAACGTCACCCTGGGCAGCGACGAGGGCCGGCAGGTCGTCCAGCGAGCCCTCCAGCACGAATGGGCGAGCCAGTTCCGGCAACTGAGCGGCCTGCTGGCGCAGCGCTCCGGCGGCCTGCGCATCGGCCGTCAAGGCCCAGACGCTTCCCTCCGGCGCACGGCGGAGCGCTTCCCAGGTGAGCAACCCCGTGCTGGCGTTGAGATCCAGGACAACGTGGTGTCGCTGGATGCTCGCCGCGTCCAGAACCCGGTCACGCAGTTGGCCCAGACCGCGCCCAGCATTGCTCACGGCTCGTTGCAGCCAGCGGTCGCGGGCGCGGTCAGCTGGCGAAAAGGTAAGCACTTCGGGCGGGGCCACCGCTTCGCCTTCGACCATGGCCGCCAGTTGCGCCTCACGGTGGCGGGCCACCTGGTCGCGGATGTGCTTCTCGTAACCCTGGTCGGACGGTTGGAAAAAGACCTTGCCCTGCAGCGCGCCGGGCAGGTATTGCTGGGCCACCCAGTGATCGCGGTAGGCGTGAGGGTAGAGATAGCCCTCGCCGTGGCCAAAGCCCTCTTTGTCGCGACTGCTGTCCTTGAGGTGGGTCGGCACTTCCGCCTCGCGCTCCTCCTCCACCGTCCGCAGTGCATCAAAGAAAGCCAGGGTCGAGTTGGACTTGGGCGCCGTGGCCAGGTAGAGCGCCGCTTCGGCCAAGTGGAACCGCCCTTCTGGCAGACCCACGCGGTCAAAGGCCGTGGCACAGGCCGTGACCACACGGATGGCGTTGGGATCGGCCAGGCCTACGTCCTCGCCAGCAAAGATGAGCATCCGCCGGAAGATAAAGCGCGGGTCTTCGCCGGCGTAGACCATCTTGGCCAACCAATAGAGGGCTGCGTCCGGGTCGGAGCCGCGCAGCGACTTGATGAAGGCGCTAAT
>CAYVPU010000142.1:6852-8514 GCA_964453885.1 uncultured Anaerolineae bacterium
TCCTTGACGCCAGCCAACACAGCATTGATAGTGATAAAATGGCTGCGGGTGGTGTTGGCGATGACCATGGCCAGCGTCGTCTTGCCGGTGCCGGGCGGCCCATAAAGGATCAACGACGAGAGTTGATCGGCCTGGATGGCGCGGCGCAGCAGTCGCCCCGGCCCCACGATGTGCTCTTGCCCCACAAACTCGTCCATCGTGCGGGGACGCATCCGCGCGGCCAGGGGCGCTTCTTTTTCCAGGCGTTGGCCGCGGGCATGGTCAAAGAGGTCCATTCTCCCCCTCATCCGCCCTCGCCAGCCTGAGTGAGGATAATTCTCCGCATTATTGGCTCTGCCATTCTAACCCTCTGGCACTCGCCAGTTCAGCCCAGCTCCAGGGTCACTTTGCCCATATCTGTCGCCTCTTTCCCCTTACGGTGACAAGAGGGACGATTTCGATTATACTCACTGGCAGGGGAAAGTCAAACACGGCGCACTTTGGCGATGGGACAGCTTTGCGGTATAATAGGCCGGAAATAGCAAATCACAATTCGTAAATCTCTCTCAGGAGTCACAAACGCCTATGAACGGTTCAATTACGATTGAAGGCATGGCTGTCAAAATTATCCAAGGTCTCAGCTTCATTGGCCCTATTCTCTCTGCGCTTGGCCTCGATTCGTTAGACGGCCTGCAAATTGCCGATGCGGTGGTCGTGGCTGATCAGCACCATCCGCATCTCTCCGCCGACCGGCCCGCGCTGTTGAGCCAGCTCTACAGTCGCGAAATCGCCAGCGAGGTCAAGCTCACGCTGATGAACCTTTACCCCGACGAGCACCCTATCACTCTGGTGCGCGCCGGCGGCACGCCCGAGGCAACCGTGCGCACGCTGCCCCTCTATAAACTCGACCGGCAGCCCGGCCTGGATCACCTCACATCGCTGTACGTCCCACCGCTGGAAGCGCCGTCGTCCTACGAGACGCTGCAAGACGTGGTGGCCCACCTCCGCGCCCCCGATGGTTGTCCCTGGGACCAGAAACAAACCCACGAGAGCCTGCGCGACGGGCTGCTGGAGGAGACCTACGAGGTGCTGGAGGCCATAGATGTCGGCGACGCAGACAAACTGCGCGAGGAACTTGGCGATCTGTTGTTGCAGGTGGGCTTGCAAACCCAGATCGCCGTCGAAGAAGGCGAGTTCATGCCCGGCGAGGTCGTCGCTGGCATCGTGACCAAGCTCTGGCGGCGGCATCCCCACGTCTTTGGCGATGTGCCCGTGGCCGACGTGGACCAAGTGTTGCACAACTGGGAGACTATCAAGCAGCGAGAGCGAGAAGAACGGGGCGAGGCAGGCGCGAAATCAGCGACCTCGGCCCTCAACAGTGTGCCACACTCCCTGCCGGCGCTGGCCCGCGCCCAGGCATTGAGCGCCCGCGCCGCGCGGTTTGACTACAAGGATGGTGTCGCTCTGCCTTCCAGGTTGATGGAATGTCTGGCCTGGCTGGGAGAAGAAATGCTGTCGCGCGATGCGACAGAGCGCGAAGAGGCGTTGGGCGACCTGCTGCTGGCGATGGTGCACCTGGCCCGTCGGCTGGAAGTAGGCGCCGAGAGTGCACTGCGGGCAGCGACTGCTCGCTTTGTGGCGCGCTTTTCTCGCTGGGAAAGAGTTGCAGGCAAAGGAGACGCG
>CAYVPU010000143.1:0-8425 GCA_964453885.1 uncultured Anaerolineae bacterium
CCCCATTGCGACAACGGGGGGCGGGTGGTAGCTCCACCCGCCTACCCACTTTAACATGAAGGTATAATGAAGCAAGATTTGTCTGTATGGAGGTGAAACAACATGGACCTTTCCTGTCCCCCGCCGCTGATGACCTCGGAATCATTCGCCCGGCACACTGTCCTTTACCGCCTGCCCTCGATCATTGCAGATGTCATCGCCGAGAACGAACACTCTGCTGAGATTATCACGGCACTGTGCACCCTGCGCGACGAAATCGCGGGCCGCGCCGTGGAGCCGCTGGTCGAAGACGCGCCCGATGTGGCAGCCTGGAACAAGGCGTGGGAGGAACATCGGGGCCGCACCTGGCTGGATATCCCCTGGTACTTTGCCGAGAGCTATTTCTACCGGCGGTTGCTGGAGGCGACCCACTACTTTCAGCCTGGCGACTGGCAAGGGCGCGATCCTTTCGAGGCCCGGAAGCGGCGAGCGCTGGAGGATGGCGATGCCGTGAGGTTGCTGTCGGGAGTGCTGGCGGCTGGAATCGGAGACGAACAGGAGCGATTTGTCACTCTGCTGCATGGTAGCCTGTGGGGCAATCGCGCCGACTTGAGCAATATAGTCCTCGCCGCCCGCCCCGAAGACGATCTGGGTGGTTCGTCGAGGGATAATTTGTTGATCGATCACACTGAGGCAGCGTGGGCGTTGGTTACCTCGGGCCGCGTCCGTCGCGTGGATTTTATCTGCGATAACGCTGGACTGGAGACGCTGATGGACATGGCTCTGGCTGGCTTTTTGCTGGAAAGGGGATTGTGCCAAAAGATTGTGTTTCACCTCAAGCCCCAGCCCTTTTTTGTGTCAGACACGATGGTCAAGGATGTTGACCCTATGCTGGCTGCGCTGCGCCAGGCGGGAGGAGCGGCGGCGGCGTTAGCCGCCCGGTTGGAAGCGTACCGGCGAGAGGGGTGGTGGTCCCTGCGGGATGATCCCTTCTGGACGAGTTGGCTTGGCTTTCCCAAGATGCCCGCGAGCCTGGGCGATGAATTGGCACGAAGTGACCTGGTCATCTTGAAAGGTGACCTGAACTATCGCCGGCTGCTGGACGACCGTCACTGGCCGTCTACGACCCGTCTGGAAGACGTGGCCGGCGCCTTTCCTAAACCGTTTCTGGCATTGCGGACGCTGAAGGCAGAGATCGTCGTGGGATTGCAAGAGGGCCAGTCAGAAATCCTGGCAGCGGTCGAGCCGGACTGGCTGATCAATGGCCGGCGGGGAGTGATTCACCTCGTGTAACTACTTTGACATTGTCAAGCTACGAACCTATTACTCTTCCGCTTCGGCAATGGGCAGCGTAAAGGCAAAGGTGCTGCCCACGCCCCACTCACTGGTCACATCCATTTGCCCTCCGTGGAGTTCGACCAGTTGTTTGGTGATGGGCAGACCCAGGCCGGTGCCCTTGGCGGATCCCTCGCTTTCCTCAATGCGGCGAAATTTGTCAAAGAGCTTGTCCATGTCCTCCGGGCGAACGCCTCGTCCGTAATCCTCTACCGCAATGCGAATTGTTTTCTCACTCACGCTGGCGGTGATTCGTATTTGCCCACCATCCCGGTTGTATTTGACGGCGTTGCTGGCCAGGTTAAGCATGACTTGATTCATGCGCTTCTCATCCCCCGTGATGGGGGGCAGCGCCGATGGCAGGTCGAGCACCAGCTCCAGTTCCCGCTCTTTTGCCTGCGGCTGGATGACGGCCACCGTGTCGTCAATGACCTTTAGCATATCTACCAGTTTGTGGGCCAGCCGCGCCCGCCCTGACTCTAGTCGGGCCAGGTCGAGAAAGTCGTTAACCATGCCTCCCAGGCGCATCGCTTCACGGTTGATGACTTCCAGGAATTGGTTGCGGATATCCTTGTCCAGTTCAGTCGTCAAAAGGAGTTTACTGTAGCCGACGATAGAAGTCAAAGGGGTGCGCAACTCGTGCACGACATCGGCGATTTGGTCTGATTGTTGGAACAGGCGAGCGTTCTCAATAGCTACTGCTGCCTGCGCAGCCATAGTGGTGAGAGTGCTAAGGTCATCCTCAGAGAAGGGCTGCCCACCCTTTTTGTTCAGCACCTCGATGGCGCCTATGACCTTGTTTTTCACGCGCAAAGGCACCCCCAGGATGGATCGTGTGACCCAACCGGCGGCGTCGTCCACCTTTTGCGACCAGCGGGGGTCTTTGGTCACATCGTTTATTACCAAGGGCAAATTGTTCTCCACGATCCAGCCAGCGATGCTCTCTTTGGGCACGGCCACTCGTTCCACTTCGTATTTTTTGATACCGGTGGCTGCCTCGAAAAAGAGGTCTCCGCTTTTGCTGTCCACCAACAAGACGGACGATGCATCTGTGTCTGTCAGTTCCGCGGCGATGCTGATAATGTCCTGCAGCAACGGCTGGATTTCCAACCTGGAATTGAGTACCCGGCTGATTTCGATGAGCCGTTCCAGTCGAACGATTTGCTCGTTCTGTAACTGCTCCAGTCGTGTGATCTGGTTTTCCAGTTCAGACAAGGCGTCTCGAATGGAGAGTCTATGGGCTGTCATGCTGTCTCCCTATGCAGTGGGTTGGTTTTCCCCCACCATTACGCAGGTTCTTGTCGAGTGGTGGTGGAACATATTGGCGGCACAAGGCCGCGATCTTGGGCAGTACCAGGGCTACGTCGTCGCGGATCACGACGTGAGCCATGGGATCCAAATGGGTCGGTTGATAGTTGACCACAATGGCCTTGGCACCGCGCTCAACAGCCATCATGGGTAGGTCGCAGGCAGGAGCCACCGCCAAAGACGAGCCGGCTACCAGCACCAGATCGCAGGCCCGCACCTCGCGCCACGCGGCGTTGAGCACGCTGACGGGCAGTTGCTCGCCGAACAGGATCACGTTCGGCTTCAGGATGCCTCCGCAGGATGAGCAGTGCGGTATCTTGCCGTTCTCAACAAAATCGGATAGAAATCGGTCGGCCGGCTCAATCTGGTAGCAACGAATGCAGGTGGCCTCCCGGACGTGGCCGTGCAACTCTAGAACATGCTGGGAGCCGGCCCGCTGATGCAGTCCGTCTATGTTCTGCGTGATGACGGCCTCCATACGGCCCAGCGCTTCCAGGTCGGCCAGGGCTTTGTGAGCAGGGTTTGGCTTTGCTGTAAGCAACGTCTTGACCAGCGGGCGCACCCACTCGAAAAAGTCCTCTGGACGCTGGCGAAAGCCAAAGATGGAAGCTACAGTCATGGGGTTGTACCTGGTCCACAGACCAGACTCTGGGCTCCGAAAATCGGGAATGCCAGAGGGCGTGCTGTGGCCAGCGCCAGTGACACTCACGACGTACTCTGCTTCTGCAATGAGGCGTGCGGCCTGCTCGGTCTGCGTTTCCAGATTCACGTTTCTCCCCTCTGTGGCATCAGAGATAGTCGTACCTGTCCACCGGCGGCCGCGCGATGGGCCAGCCGGGTTGTCTCTGGCAGGCGAAAGCGCGTGCAGCAGCCCAGGACGTATTCGATGGCTCGAGCCAGGTCTACCCTGTGTCCCACAGAAACGTACACCGGTTTTACAGCTGTGCGCGTCCGCACCACAGCGCCGATGACTTTTTGGCCGTCGCGCAACAGCGCGTAATCGCCTTTTTGGGGCCCTGGTTCCTGGTGCTTTCCCCACAGCCGCGATTTGGCGCAGCCTATGCTGGGTCGGTCTACCAGGCTGCCGATGTGGGCCGCGATGCCCAATCGGCGGGGGTGGGCCGCCCCTTGCCCATCAAAGATCAGCAAGTCTGGCTCCACCCGCAGGCGCGCCAACGCCGCCAGTACGACGGGACCCTCGCGGAAGGTGAGCAGTCCCGGCACGTAGGGAAACGAGACCGGTTCTTCTGCCAGGGCCACGTCCAGGGGCTGCAGCGCCGGATAGCTCAGGACGACTACTGCCGCGCGGGCCATGCCTTCCTTGATGCCGACGTCTATGCCTGCCACTTGCTGCACTTTGAGAGTTACCGGCTCCCATTCTTGCCGGATCTGGTGGCGCAGTCGCTGCTGGATAGCAACGGCTGCGCTGGGCGAAACATCCCAGGCGTGCAACAAATCAGATCGCGCTTCCATGAATCATACCAGTGCCTCGGCCAGTTCGCGAAAGATATTGGCGTGCAGTCCCTCTGGTTGTGCCAGGATCGCCGGACGGCCTTCGAGGGCGGCCTGGCGGAACAGTTCCGGCCCTGGTGTAAAAAAGGCGAGCAATTCCTGATCCAGCATCTCCTCGATGTCGGTTCGGGTGAGTGCCACGGCCATGCGAACCCGGTTGACAACTACCACGTGGATCAGGGCACCGGACAGTGTCCCCAGCGCTTCCTGTTCGTTTTGGAGGAGCGTTTGGGTCAGGTGCAACGAAATCCTGGCTGCTTCGGTGACAAAGACGACGTGATCGCAACGCTCCAGCAACTGGCGCACGGTGGGACTGACCTGACTGCCCAGATCCAGGATCAAAACTTTGGCCAGATCGTCAAGGTGCTTGATCAGCGCCTCGGCGTGGGCTGGTGTTATGGGTTGGGTATTGGTGGCCGGCCCCAAGGGAGCAGGGATCACGTGTATACCGGTTTGGTGCCGCGTGACACAGCTTTCCACGGCGGTCTCGTCCACGGCAGATGCCTCTTGCTGGCCAAGAGAGGCGAGCGTGCGGCGGGGTCGGAGCCCCATCTGCCGGGCGACGGTGCCGGCATAGGGCTGGCACTCTATCAGCGCCACTTCTTTACCTTGCTGCGAGAGGGCTACGGCCACGTTGATGGCCACAGAGGTCGTGCCCACGCCTCCCTTGGCCCCGAGGAAACCGATGACATTGGCTTTGGGCCTGGCTGGCGCTGTATAGCTGGCTCGCAACAACAGCGCTTTGACTCGGGCAATTAGCTCGGCCGGCGTGACTGGCTTGGCCATATAGTCGTCCGCGCCAGCCTCAAAACCAGCGATTTTATCGTCCACCTGGGATTTGGCCGTAAAGAGGATGACAGGTGTGCGCGCCGTGGCGGGGTCGGCTCGAAGGCGACGCAGGACCTGGTAACCATCCATGGCCGGCATCATCACGTCCAGGACGATCAGATTCGGTTTCTCGCTCTGCGCCTTGGCCAGGGCTTCCTGGCCATTCTGGGCAACGACGACTTCATACCCCTGTCGTTGCAGGGCATAGCCGATCAGCCGCAATGCGTTGGGATCGTCGTCCACAATGAGGATTCTTTCAGCCATAAGACCGCCCTACCTTTCCTTTCTTCCAGTCCCTACACCAATCTTGGCCGGAGAGATGGGGGCATCTATAGGATACCACAGAACAGTTCCGATGGGATAGGGAGAACGTGACAAAATGATGAAGGATTGGTTAAGAACTTGCATTGAAGGCCTGAACAGCTGCTGGTTCCACCTCCAGAAGCAACCTGGATAGGGGCAGGGAGAAGTTAAAGACGCTTCCCTTTCCCACTTGACTCTCCACCCAAATCCTCCCTCCATGGGCTTTAATGATCTGCCGGGAAATATAAAGGCCCAGACCGGTACCGCCTTCCCTCCGCGTCGCTGATCCGTCTACCTGGTAGAACTTGTTGAAAAGGTTCTTTTGAGCTTCTTTGGGAATGCCAATGCCTGAGTCAATCACTTGTACGACCACGTCCGATGTTTGTCGCTTGATCAGCACCCACACCTGTCCCTCTTTTGGCGTGAATTTGATGGCGTTGCCCACCAAGTTGGTCATGACGTGCTCCAACCAGCGACGGTCGCCGCTGAGCAGGGGGACGTCGTCCGCCACGTGCATCTTGAGGGCGATACGCTTGTTCTGGGCCAGAGAGCGTAGCTGGGAAAATGTCTGGTGTACAATCTCGCTGATTTGCACAGTTTCCACCTTGAGGTCAACAAGCCCTGCTTCCAGCCGTGACATGTCAAGCAGGTCGTCCACCATATCTGCCAGGTGCTGGGTCTGCTCCACGACGATGGTCAGAAAGTTGGTCCGGGTCTCCTCATCAGGCACTTTGCCGTCCAGGATGAGGCGGATGAATCCATGAATAGAAAAGAGGGGAGTGCGGAGTTCGTGGGACACCATGGAGACAAAATCCGTTTTCATCTGATCCAGTTCGCGCTCCCTGGTTACGTCATGGACGACCTTGACCTGCCCCAGTGGCTTGTTGTTGACGTCCGACACCAGCGAGGCGGAGACCTTGAGGATACGATTGACTGGTTCGCCCAGGGCAAATTCTTGCTCGATTACCCCCTGGCGGGCGTGGATCTCTGCATAACGTTCAAAGACGGCGCATTGAGCGCAAGGAGTGTCTGGCCGCTTAGCCGGCGTGGCTTCTTTTACAAATTCTCGCGCTTGAGGAAACTTGACAATACAGTCCGTGCAGGGTAGCGCCACGCCGTCTGCTATCCATTGTTCTGCTTCTTCTTGTGGCAATTCTATTGAGCTGATAGTGACAAGAGCCTCAAAATCCGGGTCCTTGGTCAGGTCAAAGATCGAGCGCCCCATCACCTTGGCAGCTTGAATACCTAGCATCTGCTCCAGCACCGGATTTAGACGAACGACGCGCAGGGCGTCGTCCAGCATCAGCAGGCCATCGGCCATATGGTTGATGATGGCTTCTGTTTGCATCTTTTCGAAAACCGTCTCCTCGAAAAGGCTGGCGTTGGTGATAGCTACCGCTGCCTGGGTGGCAGCAATAGTGAGCAACTGCTTCAGGTCAGGCGAAAAAGCGTTGGGACGGTTGTCGTCTACGTTCAGCGTGCCGATGACCCGGCCCTGGGAGACCATCGGTACGACCAGGATGGAGCGCACCTCGGGGTCAAACACAACAAAATCGCACGACTGGCGGGTGTCGGGGATGTAGATGGTCTGGCCAGTCAGCGCTACCTGCCCGGCAATGCCTTCCCCCAGCCGAAGCTTGGCCGCCTGACGCCACTGTGGCTTGACCCCAGCGGCGGCCTTGATATCGAGCATTTCTGAGTCCTCGTCCAGGAGAAAGAGGACACAGCCCCGGCAACCGACGGCCGCCTGCAATGCCTTTACGATGGTTTCCAGCACCCACTCTAGTTCCAGGCTGCTGGAAACCTGGTTGGCCAGGGTGTAAAGCGTCGTAACCTCTGTTAGTCGCCGCTGTGTCTCGGCGAAGAGTTGTGCCTTCTCAATGGCTGTGGCGGCCTGTTGAGCCACTGCCTGAAGAGACAGCAACTCTCTCTCAGAGATTTCTTCCTTAAAGGCACCGGCCAGCAAGACACCCACCAAGCGATCTTGGACCATGAGGGGAACCGAGGCAATGGCGTGGATGCCAGAAAGCTTTTGTAGGGCATCGCAGGTCAACACCGGTACCATGGGACGAAACACATCGTACAGGCGGGTGGCCACGGCAGTCTGGCCGGCCAGGGCCGACTGTACGGCCAGGTTGTCCGTCTGCGATAGGGGCACTGATCTCTGGATCGCGTCCAGGCCAGTGAGTCGGGAGCCCATGTGACGTAGGGATTTCTCAGCGGCAATGGCTCGCACCAGGAGGGCGTTGGTCTGCTCATCTACCACCGCTAGCAAGGCTGCCAGATAGCTCATCCCGTCCACCACGCCGTTAACGATCTTGCCCAGCACCTCGGACAGGTCCAGCGTGGATTGCACGGCGGCAATTGTTTCTTGCAGTGCTTGGATCTCACGGTTTTCCTGGCGGAGGATGGCAGCCTGGGTGGCTTTGGACGATTTTCGCCTGGCGGCTTCCAGATAAGTCTCTGAGAAAGAGAGGGCCACTTCGGCTTGCAAGCGACTGAGCACGTGCCACAGAGAGGCCAACTCAGCCCGGTCTCCCTGCCAGCCGTCCAGCAGTCCATTGGCTATCACTTCGATCTGGGCCTGGGTCTCGTCCATGAACTGTCGCCGCGTGGTGGCGCCGGCCGTCACTCTCTCATGGATGACATCGTTGAGTTGTTGTCGAAAGGCGCTCAGGTCCTCGGTGCGCAAGGCGCGCAGCAGGACAGGCCAGACGTCCGCATGGATGATCGTCCCTTGGCCGTATCCATTGGCCCTGACCTTGGCCATCCATTGCCTGTGAATAGCCGGTGTCTGTTCTTCAAAGAGGTCTGCCAGTTGAGCCAGCATGGTTTTTTGACTGCCGCACATAGTGGGTGCTTTGAATTCCTTGCCTGGCCTTACTTTAGCACAAAATGGCGGCTTTGGCAAGCCCCACACTCCATTTCCACTGTTTCGCGGAGCGGCAGGTGGGTTGGTGGGCAAGGTCATGAGCGGGGCGCCTTGGACTTGACAGGAATCGCATTTGGGTGTAATATATAAATGAAGGCTTATGTTATAAGCAACGCTTTATGTATGACTGTTCTTGTGGGCCTGGTGGCTTACTACCTTGACAATGTCACATTCTACTATGGAAAAAAACGCGGCATGGTGCAAGAGGTCATCTTGTGCCATGGGCCA
>CAYVPU010000144.1:0-8407 GCA_964453885.1 uncultured Anaerolineae bacterium
AACGGCAACGTTGCCTGACGATATTATACCATAAAGCCCCGCTCGTAACAAAGTGAGGCTTTTGCACTTTCCACAAAACACGATCAGGAGTATAATATTGAATAACCACTCCCCGCCGAAACAGGAGAAAAGATTCGATATGTCACAAAGGGGCAAGGTTCTGATAGTAGATGACGAGCCGGATGTGTGCAAGACCCTGGAGAATCTGCTGTCGCTTCACGGCCAAGGCTACAACCTGGCTTTCGCCAGCGACGGCTTGGAAGCGTTGAGAAAAGCGGCGGAACTAGTACCTGATTTGATCCTGCTGGATGTCAAGATGCCAGGCGTGGATGGTTTTGAGGTCTGCCGGCGTCTGCGCGCCGATCCGCTTCTGGCCGAGGTGCCCATCATCATGCTCACAGGGCTGACTCGTTCAAATTATCGCTTGCGGGGCATCAAGGCCGGAGCCGACGACTTTTTGTCCAAGCCTTTTGATCCAATCGAGTTGCAGGCACGGGTGCGGACCATCACCCAGCTCAACCGCTACCGCCGTTTACTCGCAGAGCGCGCCAAGTTTGAGCGGGTGATTGAGCTTTCGCCCAACGGCATTTTGATTGCTGACGCCGAGGGAACGATCCGCCTGGCAAGTCCTGCCATGCTTCAGTTGTTGGGTGTCAAAGACGAGGGAAGCGTTGTAGGCACAAAGATGCTTGCTTTCGTTGCACCGGAGGAGCGCGAACATTGTGCCACCTTTTTTGGCGACGTTATTGCCAGCACATCACGGGCTGTACGCGTCGAAACCTCGTTTGTTCGTTCAGGCGGTGAACGTTTCCCGGTGGGAGTGGATGCCGGGCATTTTGTGTGGGACGGCAAACCAGCCGTACAGATCATCGTCCGCGACATCACGGAGCGCAAGCGAGCCGAGGGACAGATTCAACGTCAACTCGAGTACCTCGCCACGCTACGCCACATTGACCGCGCTATCACAGTCGGCCTGGACTTGAACAGCACCCTCGATGTTTTTATCGAGCAGATCACTGACCAACTGGACGTGGATGCTTTCTCTATCCTATTGCTCGACCCCGACACGCGGACACTGGAATACGCGGTCCAGCGAGGCTTTCGCAGAGATGACATCACTCGCTCACGCTTGCGCCTGGGAGAGAGCTACACTGGACGCGCTGCCCTCCAACGCCGGATCGTCAGCGTCCCCAACCTGGGCGAGGCTGGGGAGGACTTGGTACCAGCCCAACGAATAGAAGGTGAGAGTTTTGTCTCCTATTATGCCGCGCCGCTCGTCACCAAAGGCCAGGTAAAAGGCGTCCTGGAGATATTCCATCGCGCGCCCCTCGATCCCGAAGCGGCGTGGTTGGAATTCCTGGAAGCGCTGGCAGCGCAGGCTGCCATTGCCATAGACAAGGCTGAACTCTTTGACAGCCTGCAGCGTGCCAACGCTGAACTATCCCGGGCCTACGACGCCACACTGGAAGGCTGGTCACGGGCTCTCGAAATGCGTGATAAAGAGACCAAGGATCACACCCGGCGTGTCACAGAGATGACCGTGCGCCTGGCACGCGCTATGGGCCTTGGTAAAGAGTCCCTGGTGCACATCCGTCGCGGCGCACTATTGCACGATATCGGCAAAATGGCCATTCCTGATGGTATCCTGCTCAAGCCCGGCCCACTGACCGACGTGGAGGAGGAGATCATGCACAATCATCCGGTCTATGCCCACGAAATGCTGTCCCCCATTTCCTATTTGCACCCGGCGCTGGACATTCCCTACTGCCATCATGAGAGGTGGGACGGTGCAGGCTACCCGCGCGGGCTAAAGGGTGAGCAAATCCCGCTGGCGGCGCGCATCTTTGCCGTGGTAGACGTGTGGGACGCGCTGCTCTCCGATCGCCCATACCGCTCTGGTTGGCCGGAGGAAAGAGTGCGCGCCTACATCCGCGATCAAGCTGGCAGATACTTTGATCCCCAGGTGGCAAAAGTGTTCCTGGAGATGGACTGGTCAACATAAAAATCAGGAGCTTGCACCAAGGGACCGATGTCGCCGGGAACGAGAGTATGATGCGTTGGCAATACATGCCTTACATCCTTCCGCTGCTCGTAGCAGCGGCCATATCTTGCGTCCTTGCCCTCCTGGCGTGGCGACGACGCTCGGTGCCTGGGGCAAGACCGTTCCTGGTGCTCATGTTGGCTCTCGCCGAGTGGTCGCTGGGGTATGCCTTTCGGTTGAGCAGTGCAGACCTGGCAGCCAAGCTTTTCTGGACTCAAGTTCGGTACCTGGGCATCGTCATCGTGCCAGTGGCGTGGCTTGCTCTAGCGCTTCAATACACGCACCGGGGCAAGTGGCTGACGCGCCGCAACGTGGCCCTGTTGGCCGTTGAGCCGCTTGCTATCCTGATGCTGGTCTGGACCAACGAATTTCATCACCTGGTCTGGATTGACATAAGCTTGGAGGCCGGCGGCTCGTTGCTGGTGTGGAGCGCGACCCATGGCGTGGCGTTCTGGGTCCACGCAGCGTATTCTTATCTATTGCTTCTGCTTGGCACCTTCTTGCTCATCCAGGCATTTGTTGGTGCATCACATCTGTACCGGGGACAGACAGGCCTTCTGCTGGTTGGCCTGTTAGCGCCGCTGGTGGGGAATGTGTTGTCTACCTTTGATTTGGTCCCCCTTCTCCTGGATCTGACCCCATTTGGGTTTACTGTTGCTGGCATGGCGGCAGCCTGGGGACTCTTTCGCTTCCAGTTTTTGGACATTGTGCCGGTGGCGCGCGACGCCGTGATCGAAAGCTTGAGCGATGGAGTGATCGCCCTGGATACGCAGGACCGTATTGTGGACCTGAACCCGGCTGCGCAGAGCATCATTGGGTACACAGCAGCAGAGGCAATCGGTCAACCGGTTGCCCTGGTACTCGCTTCCTGGTCGGACTTGATCGAACGTCACTCTGACGTGACAGAGGTGCGCGAAGAGATGGTCGTGGCTGAGGACGAAACACGGCGCTGGTATGACCTGCGTGTCTCGCCGCTGGTTGACCAGCGTGGTCATCTCACCGGCCGGTTGGTCGTCTTGCGCGACATCACCGAGCGCAAGCAAGCCGAGGAGGCGCTGCGCGCCCAGAAGCAGTTGTTTGAGAGCCTGGTCGCTGTGGCGCGGGCCACAGCCGAACGTCCCACCCTGGAAGCCACTCTGCACAACGCGCTAACTGTAGCAACCGAGCTCACCGGTGCTGAATACGGCAACCTGTTTCTGGTGGATGAGAGTGGTGCTGTGACTCACAGTCTCCTGGGGAACGGCCAGGCAAGATTGGAAGAGCAGCGGCCCCTTATCGCTCAGGTGATGGACAGAGGGCTGGCCGGCTGGGTCGCCCGTCACCGCCAACCCGCGTTGGTCTTTGATGCGCTCCACGACGCGCGCTGGCTAGAGCTGCCAGATTCGCCCTACACGGCTCGCTCCGTGTTGGCTGTGCCAATAGTGAGCGGACCGGGGCTGCTGGGTGTGCTCACCCTCATTCACTCGCAGCCGGGCCACTTTGATGCTGAGCACGCTCACTTGATGCAATCCGCTGCCGACCAGATGGCACTGGCCCTGCGCAACGCGCAGATGTACGAAGAACAACGCCACCTGGCCGACCTCCAGATCACACTCTACAGAGTCCTTGCTACCATGGGCGAGCATCTCGATCCAGAGACCATCGCTCGCGCAGCCGTGGAAGCCGTTGCCCGGTTGACGAATTGGCCTGCTGTAGCCCTTCTCCTGCCCGACGAGTCAATGACTCACCTGGTTGTCCAGGCAGCCGCTGGCGACCTTGCGCCGGCCGAAGGCCGGCGCATACCCGCCGATCAGGGCGTCATCGGGCGAGCTTTCAGCACAGCGCAGACGCAGCACGTGCCTGACGTAAGCACCGATCCAGATTATGTGAGCGGTCACCCGGACATCTACTGTGAACTGGCTGTCCCGTTGCGGCGTGGTGAGCGGGTGCTCGGCGTGCTCGATGTGGAAAGCGATCGGCCAACTGCTTTTGATCCTGATGACGCACTGCTGGCCGAATCGCTGGCCGAAGCCATTGCCCTGGCGTTGGACAACGCCTGGCTCTACAAGGAAGCACGCCAGCATGCCGCCGACGTGAGCGCGCTGTACACCATCACCCGCATGGTCAGCCGGACGTTGGCGCTAAAAGATGTCTTGCGGCAGGCCTTGCCGCCGATCCTTCTCTCGTTCGGCTTTGACGCCGGGTTGATCGGCCTGGTCGACCCATCCGCAGGCCGGCTGCGCCTGGCCGCCGAGCACGGCCTGCCGTCGGCTCTGTCGAGGCGTTTGCAACACGACGGTATGGAGGGCAGCTTGTGTGCCTACGTCCATAACCAGCGCGAGAGGCTGGTGATTGACGACTTTGGGGGGGAGACGCCCGAGGCCGTCAGCAAAATGGCCACCGAGATGGCCGCTCTGGGGCTACGGGCCTACATTGGCATCCCCCTGGGGCACCAGGATCAATCGCTGGGCGCCGTGAGCCTGTTCACTCGCCAACCCCGCACGTTTTCCACGAGCGAGATGGCTATGCTGGATACCATCGCCCACCAGGTAGCCAAGGCCGTAGCCCACGCCCGGCTGTTCCAGACCACGGTGAACGAACGCCAACGATTGTTGACCTTGATCGAATCCAGCCGCGATGGGATCATCTTTGTCGGAACGAACCAGCGTGTGCTGGTCGTCAATGCCGCCGCGCTCGAATTCCTGCACTTGCCCGGACAACCACAGGGTTGGACCGATCGGCCGATCCAGGACGTTTTGGCCGCGCTGGAGGGCCATGCACCGGACGTCGTCCAGGCCACCTTGGCTGAGATGGCCCGTATCAAGGCCGGCGACGAGCCGCCCAGCGAAGGCGAGTACGAGATGGCCCCGCATACCATCTACTGGTTGAACCTGCCCGTGCTGGCCGACACTACCCCCCTGGGCCGGCTGTTGGTATTGCGTGACGTGACCGAGGAGCGGTCGCTGGAAAAGATGCGCAAGGATTTGACCAGGACCATGGTGCACGATCTGCGCAACCCCCTCACTTCTCTGTCCATGGCGCTGCAACTCCTGGACGAACCTTACGCCGACAATCTCTTGCCCAATCAGCGCGTGATGCTCGAGATAGCGCTTGACAGTTCACAGAGGATATTAAGACTGGTTGATAACATCCTGGATGTGAACCAGTTGGAGAGCGGGCGGATGCCGCTCCAACGTACCCCGATTCTGCTACCTGATCTCGTGGCCGGGACGTTGCATACGCAATCGCTACTAGCCGCCCAAAAGGGCCTGCACCTGGAGAGCGACGTGTCGCCGACGCTCCCGGTGGCCTGGGCCGATGCGCAGTTGATGGAACGGGTACTGGAGAACCTGGTCGGCAACGCCGTCAAGTTCACCCCCGGCGGCGGCCTGGTGAAGGTGACGGCGCGGACAGCATATCAGAAAGGCGACGGCCCCGATACCAGAGCTTCAGAGGTGTACATCTCTGTTACCGACAATGGCCCTGGCATCCCGCCCGAATTGCAGAGCCGTTTGTTTCAAAAGTTTGTCTCTGGTCCCCATCACGAGAGCGGCAGTGGATTGGGACTGGCTTTCTGCAAACTGGCCGTCGAAGCTCATGGCGGGCGCATCTGGGCTGAAAGCGAATCGGATCAAGGGACGACCTTTACTTTCACCTTGCCGGTTGTCCAGGAAAGCTATAGGGCCAAGCTACGAGAAGGGCGGACAAACTGAGACAATAGCCCACTTTACAAATTTGCAAGAAATGTGGTATACTATGGGTACCACTTTGCAAAGTTCTTGGTAAGCGTTCAGCCCATTGTCTGCGACCGCCGGTTGAGCGATGTGCCGCTTGGCTTCGATACACCCTTTCACTCCACTCAAGGGCACTCAGCCGGCGCTACGCCGTGGGCGAACGCTTACAGTTTTTGGAGCCAGAATGTAGATTTGTGGGCGATGTTTGAGGGAAAAGCATCCTGTTTGACCGGAGCGAGGAGGTGACACATGTTGACAGTACTTGTCTCTCTGTTTGTACTATCTTTTCTCCCGGTACTTGCTGTCCGGGCGCTGCGAGGTGTGTTGAATCAGAGTGCGGGGCGCGCCTGTCCGTCCGATCTATGCCGGCCTGGCGTGGCCACAGATAGCGAGGGATACGCGCCATGTCCGGCCAGGGCATCCCGACCCAGGATTGCGCGCCGGTCTTCCCGGCGGATGGGTTGGCGAAACCTGACCGGAGGCCTGGCCAGCCTGCGTCCCAATCGGCTCACGCCCCCTCGCGCTCTATCGCTGGCCACTGCCTTGGCTTTGTCCCTCTCCCTGTTGCCACCCCTGCAGGTGGTTCAAGCCGCGGTCCCCGCCGGCTACTCCGAGTATTACATCCCCGGCGATGAGGACCAGTTGTGGGCCATATTTGTGGACTTGGACAATGCCCCTGTCCTCGTCCCGGGAGCGGGGACTCACGCCGTAATTGCCGTCACGGCCGCTGCGGACAACACGACGATCTACTATGACCACTGGGAAGACGGCTACGACTTTGATCCCGCCAACCCCGCTACCGCCGACGAGACCCAGCACGTCAATAGAGGTGATGTTTGGGAGTTTGAAAGCAGCAATATCCCGCGGCTCTCTTCAGAATAGTGGGGGAAAATGATCGGTTCTGAATCATGCTCCACTAGAACCACTATGTGTAGGGATTGGCACGCTCTTTTACCCAGACATAGTGGAGAGACCCTGGGGGCGATCTCATTGCATCAAACAACCCCACTAATTTGAGGAGAGCCTATCCCGCTTCCTCGCACCACTTCTATGATTGCCTGTGGTGGCGATCCCTGCTATGACGGCCGCGACCGCATCTACGTAGCCGGAGGGTCGGTGACGGTCACCCGCGCCAGTTGGCCCGAATCCATCGGCACGGTCTTTGCCCTGGCCTGGGAGCTCTATCCGACCAAACCCTACTTGACCAATTACACCATCCCGGTGGGCGAAGACCTGGCCCCTAACTACGATGACTTTGATCGCGCCTATGTCATCGTTCAATCCACCGCCGATAGCAACACGGTACAGATTGACGACCCCACCACCGGCCCCCTTGATGTCGATACCCCATTAGACCAGGGCGAGGTGACCCAACTCTGGAGCATCAACGCCGGTACCACTGTTTCCGCCACCTACCCGGTACAGGTGCAGTTCATGGTCGGCCAGCTCCAACCCCAACCCGGTCGATACTCAGAAATACGAGGCTTCACCGCAGTTCCCGACAACCTGTGGGACACCGAATACTACAACCCCGTCGGTGGGGCTACCGGAGATGGCGTCAACGGCGATACCGACCTCTACATCTATAATCCCAATGCCACAGACATCACCGTCAATTACGAGGACAGCGACGGTTCGGGCAACTTTACTGTCCCTGCCACTGACACCCTTGCCTACTCGGACTCAGGCGCGGTCAGCCGGACGGTGCCGTTGGGCTCCGCGGTGTACCTGAGTTCCACCAACACGTTCTGGGCTATCGGCTCCGGCGGCACAGAAAGCGCCGACTATGACTGGGGCTTTAGCCTGGTGCCGGTGTACGCCCTGGAAACCGAGTACTTTTTGGGCTGGGCGCCGGGCACCTCAGATGCAACCCCTATCAACAACGGTTCGCCTGCTTACGTCACGCCAGTGCAAGACGGGACCACCGTTTACGTGGACTACAGTCCCAACGACGGTTCGGCTAACATCACCTATACTTTGAATCGGCTCGATTCGCAGAAAATCTTTGACCCGGACAATGAGAACAGCGGCATGAACATCTGGGCCACCGGGCCCATCGCCGTGGCCTGGGGGGAGGACCCGGACGCCGTCCCTATTGGGACCCCCTATCTAGACCTGGGCTACACTACCCTGCCTATGCGGGAGGAGTGGCTGGACCTGGTTCTCAGCGTCGAAAAGTCGGTCGATCCTGTGGTTCTCCCGGCCGGCTCGGGGCAAACTGCCACCTTTGACATTGAGGTTTTTTCCTACGACTATGACGTGGACAGCGTCGTCGTAACCGATACATTGCCCGTGGGCTGGGCTTACGTGAACAATACGACGTACATCACCCTGCCTACTACTCCCCCTACTACCATCCCCCCACCGGCCTCTGAACCCACGATCTCCGGTCAAGATCTCATCTGGGACTCGACCTTGCTGGGGGGCATGGATGCCAACGAGACGATTACGATCACCTTTGATGCCATTACCACGGCCGATTTCAACGGCGGCGACATCACCCGGAACGATGTCGAAGCCACCGGCACGCGCACCGTCGGCGGTGAGACGCAAACGTTCACGGCCCAGGACGACGCGTACAACACGTTTGTCGAGCCGGGCATCGAGTTGGCCAAGACGGTGTACCTGGGCCACGACGGTGGGGCGAGTTGTC
>CAYVPU010000145.1:0-4559 GCA_964453885.1 uncultured Anaerolineae bacterium
CAGAGGATGGCAGAGTTGGAAGAAGGACAAGGAAAATCCCATTGACCGAGACCTCCACCATAGCACAAGTCGCCCCCGCCCCCACGCGCAAGCTGGCCTTACAACTCGGCGTCGCAACGCTGGCCCGGCTCTTTCTCAACACCGCTCGTCGCTTCGCCTACCCTTTCGCCCCGGCCCTCAGCCGGGGACTGGGCGTGCCATTGACGGCCGTCACTTCGCTGCTCGCCGCCAACCAGGTGACCGGAGTGCTCAGCCCGGCCTTTGGCCCGCTGGGCGACCGCTGGGGCTATCGAAGGATGATGCTCGCCGGGTTGGCCATGCTTGCCGCAGGTATGCTGGCCGGTGGCTTTCTGCCGGTCTACAGCGTGGTATTGCTGGCTCTGTTCCTCGCCGGGCTGGGCAAGAGCATCTTTGACCCGGCTCTGCACGCCTATGTCGGCCAACGGGTGCCTTACCAGCGCCGAGGGTTGGCCATTGGTTTGGTAGAATTCGCCTGGGCCGGCAGCTCGTTGGTCGGCATCCCCCTCGCCGGACTGCTCATAGACCGACTGGGTTGGCGCTCGCCCTTTTTTGCCCTGGGAAGCCTGGGCCTGCTCAGCGCGGCCGTCCTGGCGGCCCTCATCCCTAGAGACCACCGCCAGCCCCAGGATGTGGAGGGCACAACCAGCCTTCGGCAAGCCTGGCGACGGTTGAGCCGGGAGCGGGCCGCCCTGGGCGCGCTGGGCTTTGGCTTCCTGATCAGCGCGGCCAACGACAACCTGTTCGTCGTCTATGGCGCCTGGCTGGAGGAATCCTTTGGCCTGAGCATCGTGGCCCTGGGGATGGCCACCCTTGTCATCGGCGCGGCCGAGCTGCTGGGCGAGGGCCTGACCGCCTCTATCGCCGACCGGCTGGGGCTAAAGCGGGCGATCATGGCCAGCCTGGCCCTGTCGGCTTTGAGTTACGTCCTGCTGCCGTGGGTGGGGCGCACCCTGCCGCTGGCATTGGCTGGACTGTTTTTTCTCTTTCTAACCGTTGAATTCAGTATCGTCACCGGATTCTCCCTCTTTACCGAGATCCTGCCCGACGCAAGAGCAACAATGATGTCGGGCATCGTGGCAACAACCAGCGTGGGGCGGATGATCGGCGCGTTGGCCGGTGGGACGGTTTGGCTGGCCGGCGGGCTGACGGCGACCGGCCTGGTCTCGGCGGCCATCAGCGGCCTGGCGCTCGTTAGCCTGGCCTGGGGGCTGCGCGACTGGCGAGCGGATGAATAAAACGTGAAACATAAAAACGTGGCCTCACATCACGTTTTACGCTTTACGCTCCAGAAGGAGTAGAACTCTGAGCAAAATACTGGTCATCGTCGAGTCACCGGCCAAGGCCAAGACGATTGGAAACATCCTGGGACGGGGCTACCGCGTCGTGGCCTCGATGGGGCACATTCGCGATCTGCCGCGCAGAGAGATGGGCGTGGACATCGAAAACAAGTTCCGTCCGCGCTACGTGACCGCGCCCCGCAAAAAAAAGACGATCAAACGCCTCAAAGAAGCTGCTGCCGGCGCAGAGGCCGTCTACCTGGCCACTGACATAGACCGCGAAGGCGAGGCCATCGCCTGGCACGTGCTTCAGGTATTGCGGCTGCCCAAAGACATCCCGGTTCACCGCGTCACCTTTCACGAGATCACCCGCCGCGCGATCGAGGCCGCGTTTCAGGGGGCCGGCACGCTCAACCAGGCGATGGTCGAAGCTCAGCAAACGCGGCGCATCCTCGACCGGTTGGTGGGCTATAGCATCAGCCCCTTGCTCTGGAAGCGCATCCGGGGCGCTAAGGGGCTCTCGGCCGGGCGGGTGCAAACCGTGGCCCTGCGCCTGGTGGTGGACCGTGAACGCGAGATCGAAGCCTTTGTGCCCGTCGAGTACTGGAGCATTGAGGCACTGCTGGCCCAGCAAATTCCTGATCCCTTGCCTTTCCTGGCCCAACTGTGGAAGATAAACGGCCAGGACCCGGATCTCAAGAACCGCGACGACGCCGAGGCCATCGTCCAGGCGCTGGAGGACGCCCTGTACTGGGTGGAAAAGGTCGAGCAGAAGCGCAAGCAGCGCCGTCCCTGGCCGCCGTTCACCACCAGCACCCTGCAACAGGCGGCCGCCAAGTCCCTCGGCTCTCCGCCCAAAGTGACGATGAAGACCGCGCAACAACTTTACGAGGGCGTATCCCTGGGCGAGGAAGGCAACGTTGGACTGATCACCTACATGCGCACCGACTCGACCTACGTAGCCCCGGAAGCGCAGGCAGCGGCGCGAGAGGTCATCACGCGCTACTGGGGCGAGGAGTACCTGCCGTCCAAGCCACCCATTTACAAGACCAAGGTCAAGTCGGCGCAGGAAGCTCACGAGGCCATCCGGCCCACCGACCCACACCGCACACCCCGGCAGGTGCGACCCTTTCTCGACGAGAAGCAAGATCAGTTGTACACCCTGATCTGGCGGCGTTTCATTGCCAGCCAGATGAAACCCGCTATCTACGACGTGACCACGGCCCTGATCCCCACGGCCGAGGAGACACGCGAGAACCGCCTGCCCTACCTCTTTCGCGCACGCGGCCGAGTGCTCGTCTTTGACGGCTTTCTCAAGGTCTACGAGGAGCAAAAGGACGTCGGCGAGGAAAAAGAAGAGGAAGGCAGACTACCGCCGTTGACGCCCGGCGAGGGCCTCGACCTGCTGGAGCTGATCCCCAAACAGCACTGGACCAAACCGCCACCGCGCTACACCGAGGCGTCGCTGATCAAAGAGTTGGAGCGACGGGGCATTGGCCGCCCGTCCACCTTTGCAGCGATGGTGACCTTGATCAAGGATCGGGGTTACGTGCGCCGCGAGAAACGGGTATTGGTTCCCACGCCCGTGGGCTTTGCGGTCTGTGACGCCCTGGTAGCTGCCTTTCCCAACCTGTTCGACTATGGCTTTACGGCCAAAATGGAAGACCAACTGGACGACATTGCCAACGAACGGGCGGAACGACTGGCCACGCTAGAGTTGTTCTGGGGAGGCCTCAGCGGGGCATTGGAACGGGCCAAAGAGGAAATGCCTGTCGTCGTACTCGAAGGGAAAGAACCGCAAGCGACGGAAGAGAAATGCCCAGAATGTGGGGGCAAGTTGACCCGGCGCAAAGGCAAACGTGGATATTTTGTTGCTTGCGCCAACTATCCGCGCTGCAAATACGTCCAGCGACGGCGACCCAAGCCCACGGGCCAAAAGTGCCCGCTCTGCGGCAGCGATCTGGTGATCCGCAAGAGCAAACACGGCCCCTTTGTCGGCTGCGCCAAGTATCCGGCCTGTAAATACATTGACAAAGAGGCTTCAAAAAAGGTGGATTGGAATAAAAGGAAAGAAGAAAAAGGGAGTATATGAAAAAAGTCAACAGACCCACCTATGTAAAAGATATTGTCGGCGACGTCAGGCAGTGGGACGAGCGCGATATCCTGTTTGCTCGGGCCGATCTCTCCCGCTATTTTGGCGCGGACAGTCCAGAGTATGATGCCTACTACGAAGCACACCCTGAGTATTTGGAATACGATACCAAGATCGGCCACCTGCCCAACCTGGGGAGGACGGGTGGCGTTGACGCCCCAATGTTCGATGCCCAGTTCGAGGTGATCAAAGAAATCAGCGCCGAGTCCTTTGTTGACGGGGAACCGGCTCCCCACAAGACCGAGATTTCACCACAGCGCGCGGCCGAGAAGGTCAAGGCCCTGGCTCGACTTTTGGGCGCCGATCTGGTGGGAATTGGCCCCCTGCACCAGGAGTGGGTTTATAGCCACATCGGCCGGTCGTTCGGAAACAGCGAAGGCTTTCAACAGTGGGGCGCGCCAATTGACCTGAGCCATCACGCCAACGCCGTGGCGCTGGGGTTCCAAATGGATTACGATCTGATCCAGAGTGCTCCGAACTTTCCAGCCCTATTGGCAACGGCCAAAGGCTATGCCGTCGGCGCCTGGGTCTCGATTCAACTGGCCCAATACATCCGCATGTTGGGTTATTCCGCCCGGGCCCACCACCTGTATAACTACCGGGTGCTTGCCGTGCCGGTCGCCGTTGATTGCGGTCTAGGCGAACTCTCCCGCGCCGGTTTCCTGATGACCAAGGAATTCGGATTGGGCCTACGCCTGGGTGTGGTCACCACAGATATGCCTTTGACCCACGACAAGCCCATTGACATCGCCGTTCAATCTTTCTGTGAATCCTGCAAAATCTGTGCCGAAAACTGTCCCGTTGGCGCCATTCCCACGGGCGACAAGGTCGAGTTCAATGGGGTCAAGAAATGGAAACTGGACGAAGGCAAATGCTATCGCTACTGGCACGCGGCAGGTACGGACTGTGGCATCTGCATGACCACCTGTCCCTGGACCAAGCCCAGGAACTGGTTCCACAAATCCATGGCTCTGCTGGCCACCGTGACAGGCCCGCACCAGGCGCTGATGGCACAGGCGGATAAGCTGCTCTACGGCAGATTTGGACGCGCCTGGCCCCAATATCTTTCAGATAAGGGCTCCGGCGGGTCAGTGACCCGCCGGAAGCGC
>CAYVPU010000145.1:4659-7047 GCA_964453885.1 uncultured Anaerolineae bacterium
TGAGGGCCATCAGCAACATACCCTGGCCTTCGCTGATGGGGCGCACGGAGAACCTGATCCGCTGATTCAGTTCCCTGGCTACACCTACGGCATAACGGGATGCAGCGAGCAAGTACACCAGGACCAGAATGCCGCTGCCTACTGTCACCTGCCAGCCCAGGAGCATGGTCAGCCCGGAGAGGGTAAAGGCTTGGATTCCGCCGTCGCACCACTTCGCGCGGCCGGGTAGCAAGGGGCCATTGCTGGCCGGCCTCTGCCGCCGCTAGTGGAACAGCCTGGCCTTCTGGGGCATTGGCCTGGTGATGGGCACCGCCGCGGCCGAGATGTTGGTCTTCCTATCGCTGTTGAGGCGGGGGTGAGCGGCCCGCCTCGCTCACCCCGACCGTCCCGGCCAGCGCAGCACCCGCACCCCCAGCAGCAACGCGGCGCCGGCGTAGACCAGAATCCCGGTCACGCCTCCCAGCGCCACAAGCCAGAACGGTCCCAGCCCGGCACGCCCGCCCAGGGCCAGCACCCCGGCGACGACGAGACTCATCAGGAGGGTGGCAACGATTGCACGTCCCAGCGCCCGCAGCGTCTGCCGGCCTTCCACGTCGCCCCACCGACGCCGCAGAATGAGCAGCAGAGTCAGCACTTCGGCCGAAACGGCCAGCGAGTTGGCCAGCGCCAGCCCGCCATGGCCCATGGGCCCCATCAGCAGGACGCCCAGGGCAACGTTGATGGCCGCCGACCCGGCCGCGACGAGCAAGGGCGTCACCGTGTCCCGCTGGGCAAAGAAAGCGCGGGCGGCCAGTTCCAGGCAGGCGTGCCCCACCAGGCCCAGCGCGTAGAAGCGCAGGGCGACGAACACGGCGTCGGTGGCGGCGGCGCCAAAGGCACCGCGCTGGTAGAGCAGTTGCAGCAGCGGCCGGCCCAGCAGAATCAGGCCACAGGCTGCCGGCACGGTGAGGGAGATCACGGCGCGCAGCGTCTCGCCCAGCGTGCTGCGTAGCCCGGCCACGTCACCGCGAGCGGCCAGGTCGGCCAGCGTGGGGAAGGCCACCAGGCCAAACGCTGTGCCGATGACCGTCTCCGGCAGTTGCATGGCGTCCCAGCCCCACTCCAGCGCGCTGACGCTGCCCGCGCCCAGCCGCGAGGCCAGGTTGGTCGTGATCAACAGCGTCAGGTGAAAGAGGCCCACGTCGAGCACCCGCGGCCCCATGAGGACGGCCACGCGGCGCACGGCCAGGCTGCCCAGGTCCACGGCCGGCCGCCAGCGGAAGCCGTAGTGCAGCAATCCCGGCACCTTGATGGCCAGGTGCAATACAGCACCGACCACCGCACCCACGGCCAGTCCGCGGACCCCCCAGACCGGAGCCAGCCACCACGCCCCGGCGGCAATACCCAGAGGATACACTGCCGCCGCCAGGGCTGGCAGGAGAAAGTGCTTGAAACTATGCAACACGCTGCCCTGCACGGCGCTGACGCCAAAGACCAGCGTAGAGATGAGCACGACCCGCATGACGGCGATCGTCTCGGCCTGTTGAGCGGCCTCAAAGCCAGGGGCGACGAGAGTCCGCACCAGCCAGGGCGCAAGCACGGCAGCCAGGGCCGCCAGCCCGCTCACGATCAGCACCACCAGGTTGGTGACCGCGCTGGCCAGCCGCCAGGCCCCCTCCAGGTCGTCGTCGGTCAGGAAACCGGCCAAGACCGGAATGAACGCCGTGGCCAGCGCGCCGCCAGCCAACACGCTGAACAGCAGGTCGGGCAATTTGAAGGCCGCATAGTAGGCGTCCAGGTCGGCCCCGATGCCGAACCGGCGGGCAATGACCACGTTGCGGGCCAGCCCGGTCGCTGCGGCCAGGACGAAAGAAGCTCCTACCAACAGAGTGTTGCGGGCAATGTGGCGTCGAGGGATTGACGTTTGAGGATTCATGTTTTCCTTCGCCGGAGGTCTCTGACCGAGGCGGAGGGGGGCTCGGTCAGGAGACCTTTGCCCAACCGTAGGTCAGGGGACCTTTGCCCGACCTTTGGGCGGACAGGCCCATTACTCCCCGACCGCCGCCAGGGCAGCCGAAGCCTCGGCATAGTCGGGATTCAGGGTCAGGGCCCGCTGGAACGCCCGGCGGGCGCCAGCAGAGTCGCCGGTGGCCCGCAGCCCGCGTCCCTTCCAGTAGAAAAGCTCCTCGACGTCCGACGTGACGGCGATGGTGGCATCGGCCAGGGCGATCAATTCCTCGTAGCGGCCCGTCTCGTAGTAGGCCCGGAAGGGACCGAACTGATACCACAGCATGCGCCAGGGCAGACCGATCACCCTGGCCCGGTCATAGGCGGCTGCGGCCCGCTCAAAGCGGCCCAGGGCCACCAGGTCGGTGCCCAGGTTGAACCAGGCAAAGGGGTCGTCGGGCC
>CAYVPU010000145.1:7147-8347 GCA_964453885.1 uncultured Anaerolineae bacterium
TGGCCCATGCCGTCCCCCGGTTCCGGCTCCAGCCAGGTCTCCGTCAGCACCGGCACCCCGTTGCTCAGCAACAGGCGCAGCCGGGCAGCGTCTCCGTCCACGCGCACCAGGGCGCGGAGGCCCTGCGAACGGGCAAAAGCGGCCAGTTCCTCCGGACTGACGTTCTTGTCCTCTTTGTTCGGCCTGAGAACGGCGGCCACGTCGGCCTGGCTCAGCGCGCTGCCAAAGTAGCTCAGGTGCATGGCCAGCGTCGCCGGGCCGCAGTTGTTCCACGTCTGCCAGGCGTGGGTAAAGCCGGTCAGCTCGATGGCCGGAGCTGTTGGGTGGTAAGCGGGTGTGGGCATTGCCGTCGGTGATGGCGTCCTAGTCGGCGTTGCCGTGGGCAGCGCGGTCCGGGTGGACGTCGGGTGAGGGGAGGGTTTGCGGGTTGGGGCGGTAAGCGACTGGGTCGGCGTGGGCGACCGTGTGGGGATGGCCCGCCGCGTTGGGGATGAGGCTGGCTGTATAATTTCCGTGTGGGACGAGTTGGCAACTCGTCCTACGGTTGGGGTGGGCAGCGGAGTGGGAACGAAAGACGGATGTGGCTGGTGCGCGGCGATCTCTGCACACAGCCGCAGCAACAGACCCTCCAGCCCGCCGTAGCGCGCGCCCGCTGCGAGGAGCGCCAGCGCCCCAGCGGTCCCCAGGGCCAGGCCCATAAAAACCAGGATTCTTTTCGTAGCTACCACCAGCTCCTTGGCCGTCAATCGCTCTCGCACCAAGGGATCACGTGCCCCCTGGCCTTCAAATCTTTGGACAGGATTGACAAGAGTGACAAGAGTGACAAGATTTATGTGAGAATCCCGTCAATCCTGTCAATCTTGTCAAAGAACCGGTACTGGGAGAGTCCACGTCGGATAGCAAGTCCCTGTCATCCAGTTAGAACTTTTCCACGCAGTCTACACCAAGAACAAATACGACAGCGCCAGCGGTTGGCACGTCTACCGCAGCGGGCATGTATGTTCCTATGACGGGAGGCGATGGATAGACGTGCTCCGTCCGCGCGAGGCAGTTGTCCCGGATGATCTCCAACACGTCGTCCACCTCTTTGTCCTCAGCGCCAATGAGTAGCGTTGCGTTTCCCTGTCGCAGGAAGCCGCCGGTGGTGCTGATTGTGGTGGCGCGGTAACCTTGTCTCATCAAGGCATCGGTCAATCCCCG
>CAYVPU010000146.1:0-8242 GCA_964453885.1 uncultured Anaerolineae bacterium
TCGGCTTGCTGAACGATGCCGGCCAGTACGTTGGTATACCCCTCGCTGGAAAAAGCCTCCAGCGCCGGACCGTCGGCCACATAGACCTTTTCTGCCCCATACTGGGCCAGCAGGTCGGCCTGGTCTGCCACGCCGAAGCCGAGCAATGCCGCTTCCGCCACGCCGCCCATCTCCCCGGCCAGCGCCGCCGCCCTGCCCAGCATCTCAAAGGTCACGCTCTTGACTGCGCCATCGCGCACTTCTGCCACAACCAGTATATTGTTTGACATTTATGTCCTCCTCCATGTCCAAACTGTGCGATTCGCAATTTGCAATTCGCAATTCGCTCTATATGACCTTTGCCTCTTCGCGCAGCAGGCGCACCAACTCCTTGGCCGCCTCTGCTGGCTCTCCCTCGATGACCCGGCCGCCACCCCGCTCCGGCGGCAGTGCCACCGACACCAACTCTGACCTGGCGTCTATCGCTGCCGGGTCGAGCCCCAGGTCGGCGGCCGTCCAGGTGGTATAGGGTTTCCTTTTGGCCTGGCGGATGCCGCGGAACGAGGGATAGCGCGGCTCGTTGAGGCCCTTCTGCGCTGTGAACACTGCCGGCAGCGACGTCTCCACCACTTGCTTGCCCCCTTCGACGTCGCGCTGCGCCGTCGCTTTGCTCTTGTCCTCGGCGACTTCCAGTTTGGTGATCACAGAGACTTGGGGCAGGTCCAGCATCTCGGCCAGCAGGATGCCGACCTGGGCATTGTCGTTGTCCACGCCCTGTTTGCCGGCGAAAACAAAGTCGTATTCGCCAGCTTTTTTGACCGCCGCTGCCAGGACGGTGGCCGTGGTGAAAGCGTCACCGCCCTCAAAGGCCGGGTCGTTGAGGTGGATGGCCTCGTCGCAGCCCAGGGCCAGCGCCTGCAAGATGGCCTCGCGAGCGTGGTCCGGCCCCATGCAGATGACTGTCACTTTGCCTTCGCCGGCCGTTTCCTTCTTTAGCAGGCACTCCTCGATGGCGTACTCGTCGTAGGGGTTTACCACGTACTGGATGCCCTCCTTGACGACAGCGCCATCGCTAACCTGGAAGCGGGTCTCCGTGTCTGGCACTTGCTTCATGCAGATAATTGAGTTCATGCGTCCCTCCTTAATGAGTTAACCTTGCTGACTTTTACGCGATTACATGACGTTTAAATTCCTGCAGGACTTTTCTTATTCTCATCTCAACAGCGTCTCAATCATCTTTAGCTAACGCGGTCTTTTTCTGTACTGCCGCATGCCTATTAATCCAACGGCAATGCTTACTACCACGCCGATGGCCGAGAAAAGCACACCAATCCAAATGGTTTCAGAGGGAGCATCTACCAGCAGTAGAATCGGCAGCGCAAGCGTGCTCGGAACGGCGAACAGCAGCGCGCCGAGTAGCCCCCCGCTAAAGTTCACCCACCACAGCCAGGTATGGTATTTTTCGGGATGTGCGAGTTTCAAATACAAGCTGTAAATCAACAGAGCAATGATCAGGAGCCCCAGGCACGAGAATGGGATGCCGATCAGCAAAAAGAAGGTTTCTGTCAGCGCGCCCACTGCCGTGAACACCCCTCCCACCAGCGTAAAGACAAAACCGGCGATCCAGAATGCAGCAGCGCCTCGGATTTCACGATACCAATGTGTGGAGAACATACAGGCTCCTTGGGTAAGCCTCTAAGCGCCTAATCCAGCAAAGCCTCGATCATCGCCAAAGTCTGGTCGGCGGTAAAGTGTTGCAACGAGATTGCCCCTGACGGGCAGGCCATGGCGCAGGCGCCGCAGCCCTTGCACAGCGTCGGGTTGACCGTCATGACGTGCTTCCAGGGATGTATGGCCAGCGCGCCGTAGGGGCACTGGTATTCGCACAGGCGGCAGCCAGCGCAGAGTTCCTCGTTCACAATGCTCGTGATGGCCTCGACCTTCACCTTGCCTTTGCAGAGGGGAATCAGCGCCGATGAGGCCGCTGCTTTGGCCTGGGTAATCGTATCCGGGATGTCCTTGGGCGCCTGGCAGGTGCCGGCCAGAAAGACGCCGTCGCTGGTGGTGTCCACCGGGCGCAGCTTGGGGTGCGCCTCGGCGAAAAAGCCATCGGCCGAGCGGGCCAGCTTGAGAAGGCTGGCTATCTCGTGGGCATCCTCCCGCGCCTTGATGCCGGTGGCCAGCACGACCAGGTCAGCGGGGACAGCAATCGCCTCACCTATCAACGTGTCCTCGGCGCGGACGAGCAGCTTGCCGGTCTTGCGGTCACGGTAAATCTCCGAGGGGTTACCCCGGCGATAGCGCACGCCCTCAGCCCGCACCTGATCGTAATACTCTTCGAAACCCTTGCCAAAGGCGCGCATGTCCATATAAAAGGCGGTGACATTGGCCTCGGGCAGAGCCTGGCGCACCTGGTGAGCCTGCTTGGCCGTGTACATGCAGCAGATGCGCGAGCAATAGGCCAGGTGATCTTTGTAGCGCGATCCGACGCAGTGGATAAAGACCACGTCTTGTGGCTCCTGGCCGTTGATGCGAATCTCGCCGCCGGTGGGGCCGTCGGGGTCGGCCAGCCGTTCGAACTCGAGGCCGGTGACGACATTGGGGTAAACGCCATAGGCCAACTCTGGCTCCAGGCGCGGGTCGAACAGATCGTAGCCGGTGGCCACGATCATAGCCCCCACGCTCAGTGTCGCCGTCTTGGGTCTCTGCTCAAAGGCGACCGCGTTCTCCGGGCAGGCCGCAGCGCAGGCGGGCGCATCGCCGCATGCGCCGTCCTTGACGTACAGGCAGTGCCCGGCGTCAATCACGTAGGTCGAAGGCACCGCGCCGGGGAAGGGCTGGTAGATAGCGCCCCGTTTATTCAGGCCCAGGTTGTGTTTGTCGGGGATCTGGCCAGCCAGGGCGCAGGCTGGCACGCACTCCCCGCAGGCCGTGCAGCGATCGGCATCCACGTAACGGGGCCGCTGCGTCACCGTAACCTGAAAGTTGCCGATGTAGCCTTCTATGTCTTCCACCTGGGTGTTGGTGAGAAGGACAATGTCGGGGTGTTGGTTGACCCGCTCCATTATCTGGGCCAGCATGTTGCCGGCGTCGTCCAGGTCGGGGAAAGTCTTGTGCAGTTGAGCCATCCGCCCGCCGATGCTGGGTTCGCGCTCGATCAGGTAGGTCTTGAAGCCGGCGTTGGCAATGTCCAGTGCGGCGCTCATGCCGGCGATCCCCCCACCGATGACCAGCGCCGCCGGCACCACGCCCACCTCGCGATCAAACAGCGATTCTAGTAGCACCGCCTTGTTGACGGCGGCGGCGACCAGTTGCTTGGCCTTTTCCGTTCCTTCCGCCTTGTCGCTGTGTACCCAGGAACACTGCTCCCGGACGTTGGCCACTTCCAGGTGATAGGGGTTCTCCCCCACCTCCTCGATAGTCGCGCGAAAAGTCAACTCGTGCATCCGGGGGGAGCAAGCGGCCACCACCACCCGATCCAGGCCCTCGTTTTGAATGTCCTCTTTGATCAGCGCCTGGCCGGGGTCGGAGCACATGTATTGGTAATCGCGGGCCACGGCCACGTGGGGCAGCCTGGCGGCAAAGTCCCGCACCGCTTCCACGTCCACCGTAGCCGATATGTTGATCCCGCAATGGCACACATAGACGCCAACTCGCGCCATGGCTATGCCTCCATAGCTTTGGATACCAACTCCATGATGTCCAGTACTTGCAGGCGATCCTCGTAACCACCGACTTTGACGGCGTCCTCCAACGTCAACAGGCAGAAGGGACAGGCGACGGCCAGCACGTCCGCGCCGGTGTCCAGTGCCTCCTCGACGCGCTCAGCAGCCAGGCGCTCCTCGACGTTGGTGCCCTCCGACCACATGCGTCCGCCGCCGCCTTCGCAGCACAGACTCCGCTCGCGGACGCGATCCATTTCCAAAAGTTCCAGGCCAGGGATGGCTCTCAGGATGTCGCGCGGCTCATCAAAGATGCCGTTGATTTTGCCCAGGAAGCAGGGGTCGTGGTAGGTCACTTTCAAGTTAACCTCGTTCTCAAGTTCCAGATTGCCCTCTTGAATCAGGTGGGCAATGACCTGGGTATAGTGCTCCACCGGAAAGTCCAGGCTATATTCGTTCTTGAAGGCGTTGAAGCAGTGGGGCGAGATGGCCATCATCCTTTGGAAGTCGGCCTCCTCAAAGATCTCTTTGTACATTTCGACAGTGCCCTCGAACATCTCTTTTTCGCCCATGCGCCGGGCCTCGTGAGCGCAGCAGAACTCTTCCTCGCCCAGGATGCCAAAGTCCTGGCCGCCGGTGCGGAGTGCCTGGACCAGCGCACGGCTGATCGGCTGGACACGGGGGTCATAAGACGGCGAGCAGCCGATAAACAAGAGAGTGTCGGCCGGCTCGTCCAGGATGCGGGGCAAGTCCAGGTCGTCGGCCCAGACGGCGCGATCCTCGGCGGACATGTTGAGGGGGTTGCCCCGGATGCCGATGCTCTTGAGGGCGTCGCGCACTGTCGGCGGGAGACGACCGTTGTCCACCAGCACCGTCCGCAGGCCGACGATCAACTCGGCAGGGTCCACCTCCTTGGGGCAACGGATGGAACAGGTGGTGCAAGTGGTGCAGTCCCACAGCTCTGGGTGCGTACTCACCGACATAGTGTCCAACAGCGTATCGTAGATCAAGCGCCGGATGTTGAGCACTGTCTTGAGCGACACCGGGCAGCCGCCGGTGCAACGCCCGCACTGGATGCAGTCCAGCAGAGCCATGTTTTCAATGAGAGTTCGGGCTTCCTTTAGCATCTATGGCCTCCCATCTCTGCGTCATTGCAAAAGACGAGCTCACAGTCACTGCTTACCATCCAAGAGATCGCAAAGCTGTTCATAGCCTGTGGCGTCCTAGAGCAAGGGGCTTGACATTCGTCGTTTTTCACTGTATAATCATACCAGATCGGGTGGCCTGTGGCCTTCCCGGAATTCCACCGGGGACTAAGCAGGCGTTGGGCGCGAGCTCCCCCGGTCATTCTTTTTTCCTGCCCAACACGTTCCTCAGTTCGTGTTCTCTTATCGTTCTACTAGGCGGTAGCTGTCCTCGATAGGTCGCCAGAGCTCGCCTGTGCGCTGGTGACTTTTTTCCAATCGTTCCAAAGAGCAGTTGTTCTTTGTAGACCAGCGAGTTTTCTTGCCAAAAGTATGTCAGTAACATGCTTCGTATGTCGGCCTCGTAGCCTGTGTACTCGGCATCAATGACGATTCGCTCAACCCGATTCAGAACGTCTTTCAACAATAGGAAAAGCGCTGCCGCAAACAATTGAATCGTAGCCCTTGTTTTTGATTTGCCTCTCTCGCGCAACTCTCGGAGCAGAGTTCTTTTCACTCGGGCAGGGATGAGGATGGCTGCATCAAGGTCATTGGCAAAGGCCAAAACAGTTGGTACTGAAGTGTCTCCCATCTTGCCGCTCTGATCGACCTCAATGTTGCTCATTCCATCCTCTTGTCCACCTATACAGCCACCACAACTTCCGCTTTTGCCGGCTCTGTCTGGCGAGCGTGCGCTCGCCTCATCCTGGAGAGCAACACAATGGCCGACGCAGCCGCCCCCTTGGCATGGGATACCGCGTCCGGGATATCCTTGGGCCCTTGAGCCACGCCAGCCAGGTAGATACCTGCTACGCCGCTATCGTTGGGCCGCAGCTTGGGGTGCGCCTCGGCGAAAAAACCGCTGGGCGATTGCTTCAGTCCCAGCATCCCGGCCACCTGTGCGGCGTCGGCTCGGGGCGTCAGGCCGGTGGCCAGCACCACCAGATCGGCCTCCACGGCCACCGGTTGCCCGGAGAGTGTATCCTCAGCCCGCACCACCAACCGGCCCCGTGCCCCACTTGGGGTGGGGTAAATCTCTGAGACACTGCCCCGCCGGTAGATGATGCCCTCTTCCCGCACGCGGTCGTAGAATTCCTCATACCCCTTGCCAAAGGCGCGCACGTCCATGTAAAAGATGGTGATATTGGCATCGGGAAGCCGGTCGTGAGCCAGGTGTGCCTGCTTGGCCGCGTACATGCAGCAGACGCGGGAGCACCACGGGTTGCCGATGCTGCGATCGCGAGAGCCAACGCACTTGACGAACACCACGTCCTTGATCCCGTCCAGCCCCTTGATCTCAATCTTGCCTGCCGTCGGCCCGCTGGCGGAGACCAGTCGCTCGAACTGGAGGCCGTTGAGGACATTGGGGTTCTCCGCCCAGCCCAGTTCCGGCTTGCGCGTCGGGTCGAACTGGTCAAAGCCGGTGGCAACGATGATGGTGCCGACCTCAATATCTATAAACTCGTCTTGCTGGTCATAGTTGATGGCCCCCGTGGGACAAAACTTTTCGCAAACGCGGCACTTGCCTCTCTGGAACCAGATACAGTTTTCGCGGTCAATCACCGGCACGCTGGGTACCGCCTGGGGGAACGGTGTATAGATCGCTTTTCTCAGCCCGACCGCCATGTCAAACTCGGACGGCACCCGCTTGGGGCATTTTTCCTGGCAAAAGCCGCAACCGGTGCAGGCGTCAAAGTCCACATAGCGGGCCTTCTGCCGCACCTGCACACAGAACGCGCCGGACTCTCCTTCCACCGATTCGACTTCCGAATAGGTCATCAGTTCGATGTTGGGGTGCGATCCCACGTCCACCATCTTGGGCGTCAGGATGCAAGAGGAACAATCCAGCGTGGGGAAGGTCTTGTCCAGTTGCGCCATCCGTCCGCCGATGCTCGGCTCTCGCTCCACCAGGTAGACCTTGAACCCGGCGTCGGCAATGTCCAGCGATGCCTGCATCCCGGCGATGCCTGCGCCAATCACCAGCGCTGCCAACTCTCCATTGCCTCGACTGACCATGCCGTGCCTCCTGCCAACCACCCAACTACCCCCACTTGAGGTGGGACGTACTAACCACCTAACTCGGTCAATTCATCCTCGCGGAAGGTGGTCAGCGGCACCTCGTCCTCCAGACTGAGGCCGGGGGTGTAATCAAAGATGGCCTGCGTTTTCTGCCCCACCGTGCGGAAAATGGTAGCCACTGGAATATCGGATGGACAGGCATCGGTGCAGACGCCGCAGCCAATGCAGGACGTGACCATGTGATTGAGCCGGGTCAGGTGAAAGAGGATCGTGTCGGGGAGCATTCGCACCACCCCTTTGCGGTCGGTCCAGCGGTAGTACAGGTCCGACTCGTGGTCAAAGGTAGCGGTACGAAAGATGCACTCTTTGCAATAACAAATGGGGCAGTTGATCATGCAGTTGTGGCAGCGGATGCAGGTAGAAAACTCGGCCAGCAGCCCCTCGACGCTGCCCACCCGGTCCCGAAACTCGGCAAAGGCTGCATCGCGGGCCTCGGTGCGGGCGGCGACTAGCTTGTCCACCACGGTTTTTCGCCCGGCCGGCTCCCCCTCGCCCTCCAGCCCCAGGGCTTCGGCCACGTCGTCCCGCGCCTGAACCATAATCTGCCCCTCGCCCACGCCGAACAGCCCCAGCGTCACCGCCACGTGATCCCCTTCCGGCACCGGGCGCTCACAGATGCGGCAGCCTTTGCGGAATTGGTAACCCTCGTGGGGCGTCATGGAAGGGTTGGACACCTGGGCCAACAACTCGGCAGTGGGGTCAACTCCCTCGCGTTTCATCTGAGCATAGTCGGCCACCGTGTACGCGCCGGGGCAGTCTACCCCGATGATGAGAGCGTTGTCCAGGCTGGCCTGCTCCAGTTTGATCAACTCCACCAACGCCCGGACCTCACAGGGGCGCAGCACAGCGCCCAGTTTGGGCTTGTTTCCCGTGACGGTGAGGTTGGCCACTGCCCGGGCCGCGTTAATCGGCATCACTGGCGCCCAGACCCTGGCGTCGGCCAGCCTGTCCGGGTCGTTGATAAGCGTCGGGGCCACGTTGTCCCCGGCCGGCAATTGCCAGGGCACCAGGAGAGTGTCTACCACACCCTTTTCCAACATGGCCCCCAGGAGCTCTTTTGCTGTCTCCGGTGCAGATTCCTTCCCCACTTCAGGTGGGACGTACCCCACTTCAGGTGGGACGTACACCGGTAGCCTTGCGCTTACAGTCATTTATCTCTACCTCTCCAACGAGGACACAGCCACCCCAGCGTGCTGTTCAGAAAAAACCTTGCAAAGATTTGACGATGGTTATCAAGTCAAACGTCTTCGCTGGCTGGAACCGCGCCATGCCCAGAGTGATTCGTCAGCAATTCCCGTTTTGTAGCCGCGATTTCCAAATCGCGTACATTGTGCTACG